>QKAS01000057.1 GCA_003246295.1 Clostridia bacterium
CAACAGCAATTTTTGTAGGAGACAGATTCATGGCAAATTCAATCAAAGACACTACTGCTCAGGATGTTGCAGCTACTGAAGTGAATAATCCGGAAATCAGAGATTATGCTGATTCAGAATCAGTCCAGAAGGGAGAGCTAATGACAGATGATAATGATGAACAGGAGCGCTTAAATGCACTGGCGGAAGAAAGTCGTGTTTATTGTATCATCAGCAGTGCTCCTTACTTTGCAGATAGTAACAGCAAAGGCTCACTGTCAATCAGCAATCCGAAGGAAAGCAATTATTATTCTCAGGTTGTCATCAAGACGGATGAAGGAAAGGAAATGTATGTATCACCGCTGCTGGCACCGGATGAGAGTATTGAATCGGATTACCTGACCAGTAAGGACTTTGAGCCGGGCAGCTATCATTGTTATGCGTATTTTAACTATTATTCGAGCGAAGAAAGTTCATCTTATCTTGGCTCTATGTGTGCAGAAATTAATATTATGATCGATTAAAGGGAGGATTTTATTATGAGTTTAAGAAAAAGTTTAAAAAAGAATATGGGTATTTTATTTGCTACGGTATTTGTTATGAATATGGTGTTTGGTTGTCCAGGGGTCGCTTTTGCAGCGGGAACAACAGCATCAACAACGGTGAATGGTTCCATTTCAGCATCCATTATTAGTGTCAGTGTTCCTGCTACGTTAGCATTTACCATTGATCCTAACAAGACGGGCAGTGATCAGGCAAGCAAAGCGGCTATTCAGAGTAATACCAATGCACCGGTTGAGATTTCAATTAGTGGAGGAGGAAGTAGCTTCAAACAGTCTGCAAGCAGTTCATGGAAGCCGGTAGATTATCTTCCGGAAGAGCTTAACTGGGAGAAGCTTGGGCGTACTGCTTCTGAGAGCTCTCTTGCACTGGGATTATTGGTATGTAATTCAACACAGTGGAGAGCATTAACACTTACGGATACTCTCTGGGTAAAAGAGCTTGCTAATATGACAGGTAATGCTGTAATTGGAGCTTTGGATCCGAATTCATCAGCTGAAATCACGTTCCAGATGCAGCATGGAAATTCGTTCTCCGAGGCGAAGACATGCTCTTATAACATTATTTGGTCGTTTGCATTAGCAAATTAGTGATTACGGCTTAAAGCGATTATTAGAAACAATAGTAAGTTGTTTCGGTATAAAGGTTCGTGCTTCTGGGAGAAAACACTTCCGGAAGCACGATAACTTATTTAAAGGAGGATTTTTGTATATGATGAATTACGAATTGTTCAAAGAATTAGTGGCAGAGAACTTCATGTCCTACATGCCAACGGAGTACCATGGATTTAGCTTGGATGTACATCCTGTGACAAAAGTAAACCAAACACTGGACTCTTTAAATCTTATCCCAACAGACAACAGTGACTGGAAGGTATCACCGACCTTGTACATTAACCAAATGTACAAGCATTACCAGGAATGTGGTATTTTGCAGGAGGTTTTTCAAAGAGCAGCCGAGTCTATGGTGCAGGGACTCAAGCATGCGCCGGATCAAAGGACAGTAATGGATTTTGAAAATGCCAGAAGCAATATTGTCATGGCACTGGTGAATACGGAGCAGAACATAGCACTCTTGGATTCTATCCCACACAGACAATATCAGGATTTATCGATTATTTACCGATGGGTGATAGATCAGTCTCAGGATGGTATTTCAAGTACAATTGTTAATAACTCATTGGCACAGAAAGTCGGTATGAAGGAAGAAGATTTATACCAGCTTGCGGTTGTGAATACGAAAGAGTTCTTCCCACCGACCGTGAAGTCCATGAATGAAGTGATCCGAGATATGTTTGCTAAGGATGGGATGCCTGAGGATATGTTTGAAATGATGATAGATGAGATGCCGGATGACCGGGCAATGTATGTGATTTCAAATGAGAAGGGAATCAATGGTGCAGTTTCGATGCTGTATGAGAATGAGCTGCATCGTCTGGCAGAACGTTTAGGAACAGACCTGTATATTATGCCTTCGTCTGTGCATGAGGTCATCGCAGTTTCTTCGCACATGGGCGATCCGAATACTCTGGCTCAGATGGTCAATGAGATCAACATGGATCAGGTTGCACTGGAGGAGCGGTTATCCAATCAGGTTTACCATTATGATAAAGATTTAAGAAAGCTGAGTATGGCTACCGATACACCGAATAAACGGCTGGACGGAATTGTAGCAGATGCCCAGCTTAGTTACTCTTCGAAGGAACCTTCACGTTAGGAGGAACGAGTTATGGATGCAGTAATAGAAATGAGCATAGATGGATTGATTGATTTTGTAAAGTCAGAAGAGAATGAATTCATCATTCATCTTCAACTGGAAACGGAGGGCGAGGGGAATGCCGAAGAAAGCATTTAAGCTTGATGTGGTATCCATCCGTCTTGTGAAGGATGCCCCAATCTATTCTGACACAAAGATTGACTCACCAAACACGGCAGTGCATCTGATAGGAGATATCCTTTGTGAAATGGACCGAGAGGTCGTTTGTCTTATTAATCTGAAATCAGATAATACTCCGATTAATTGTAGCTTTGTCAGTATGGGAGCAATTAATCAAGCGATTGTACATCCAAGGGAATTGTTTAAAACAGCTATTCTTTCCAATGCTGCTGGTATGCTTTTACTTCATTGCCACCCAAGTGGTAATCTTCAGCCGTCGAAAGAGGACATCCGGATTACGGACAGATTGATTCACATCTCAGAAATGATGGGCATAACATTTATCGACCATATAATTGTCGGTGGAGATAATCATCAGTATTTTAGTATGAAGGAGAAGGGTTTGATAAGCAATCCGAGTATCTACTATGCTTCGGATTATCATGTTCTTGATTTTGGTAATCCGGTAAAAGTTATGGAAGAGCGGGAAGCAAAGCATAAGGGAAGGTGAGAGAATGCATTTTACAGAAGAAGAACTTGCAATTGCTAAGTCAGTCGATCTCTGCCAGGTTGCAGCGAGCTTGGGATATACTGTCAAGCGTGTGGGTAGATATCATACGCTGAAGGAAATGGATTCAATTCGTATTTATCAAAGAACACATTGGTTTCGTTGGAGTCGGAAGTATGATCGGGGGGAGAATGGTGGATCTCAGATTGATTTTCTAAAAGTGTTTGCTGGGTTGGAAGTAAAGGAAGCTGTTTTCTGGCTCCTTGATTTCGCAGGTTATCATGATCATGAGAAAGAGCATGACCTTAAGCATCAGGTTGTATGGAAGAAGGAGGAATCAAAGAAAGAGTTTATACTTCCGGAAGCATCACCAACTAATCACTATTTATATCGGTATCTCAACCATACCAGATGTATTAGCAAGGAAGTAATTGATTTCTTCGTAAATGCTGGTCTGATTTATGAATCGAAACAATATCACAATATCGTATTTAAAGGGAATGATAAGGATGGAATCACCCGATTCGCCAGTATGCGCGGAGTCTTTGATCGAGAGGGTAAAAGTTTCAAGTGTGATGTGGCTGGAAATGATAAGAATTATGGCTTCAATGTGATGAACAATAAAAGCACAACAGTAATAGTATTTGAAGCAGCGATTGACCTTATGAGTTTTATCGAAGCTTACAGGGGCTATGATTCCAATAAACTGGCATTGGGAATGCTCTCGGATGCACCGCTTGTAACATTCTTAAAAGAGCATCCACAGGTTCGTACGATTCAGTTGTGCTTAGATAATGATGCTCCGGGAAGAGAGGCAACCCTTCTGCTCAGGCATAAGTATGAGGAATTGGGCTATCAAGTGATTGATAGTCCACCACCAGCTCTTTTCAAAGATTATAATGAGTGGTTGGTTTCTGAAAAAACAAAGCCAGTTGAGGAATATGCCGAACATATTATGGTCAAGAATGGTTTGACGAGATGACGTGTAGAAATTTCACCTTGATTCCGACAGCAAATCATGTCCACAGTATGGGGTCACTCGTAAAATTGTATGTCCACAGTTTGGGTTTGATATGAAAAAGAGTGTCCACTGTTTCGGATTTCGCCATGGTATGAAATCATCATACCATTCCGTCGATTTGGTATGAAAAAGTGATACTATTTTGGCAAAATGGTATGAAAACGTCATACCATGAAATTGTACTAGGGGAAACGAAATTGAAATCGTGAGCTCAGATGGTATGAAAACGTCATACCATATTAAGAAAATGGTATGAAAATACAATACCATTATGGCAAAATGGTATGAAAACATCATACCATTGCGCTAAAGACAGGGGTTTTAGGGGGTGACCCCTAACCAGTGGCATGAGACGGCTCTCGTGCGTATCTGGCAAAGTCCTTCGGACTTTTCAGGGGGCATTCTCAAAGGTGGAAAGAAAAGAACGGATAAGAAAGGGGGCTACAAAAGCGTTGGAGAATGACAGAAAATTAATAACAGAAGCAAGGCAGCTTATCGATTGGTTGGATGTGAATGACATACTTATGAACCTTTCGGAGAAGGACATTACTCTTCTGATGAATTATATGGAAGGTCATGGATACCAGCTTGGAATTAATTCTGAGAGACTATTCAAAATCAGTAAAGATTCGTTGGCTGATCAGGCGGTAGCTATATCCATTGATGATATTATTGATTCTGTATGTGATTGGAATTATGAAATGATTCAACATGCTAAGGAGAATCTGGAGCATGCAACCGGTATGGGTGAATATCTCCAAGCACAGGAGTATTACAATGGTGTAAGAGTAGATGAGGGTATCCTTGATAAGATGTTTGATCAGACTTATTATGGCAAAGAAATCATTCGGTTGGCAGAAAGATTGGCTGGAGAAGCAATACAACAACTACAGAAAACAGGGAATATTGATAAGGTATCAATGACTGTCGCTGATACGATCAAGGATTATGGTACGGAACAAGAAAAGGGTAAGGTGAGATAATGGCTGACAGGATACACTGTGTGAAGAAGACGCTTCGACTAATGCCGGGAGAAGCAAAGGAGTTAGCACAAAAGGCTGAAATGGCAGGTATGTGTGAGGCGGACTATCTTCGTTTTTTAATTTCACAGAAGCCGAATGACTATCCTGAAATCCGAATACTCCTAAAGCAATTAACAAATGAAATAAACCGTATTGGTAACAATATCAACCAAGTGGTTTATAATAATAATTCGGAGCTATACCGGAGGGAGGATAAGGAGAATCTGAATGCCTATATGAAAAAACTGAATCTGACCATGAAAGAGGTGGTGGAGCAGTTTGGCAATTAGTAAGATTCTTTATATTAAGGATTGTGGAAGCAGTCATAATGGGAAGCATTTACGACAAGCAATCAATTATATCATGGTAAAAGAAAAAACGGGAAATGGTAAATATGTGGGTGGATTGAACTGTCAACCGGAGTTCGCTTATGAACAGATGAAAAAGACCAAGGGAATATTCGGGAAGGTAGAGGGCAGGCAGGGATATCATCTGATTATTTCTTTTGAAGATGGAGAGGTTGATGCACCAACTGCTTTTGAGATCATTGGTCGATTTACAAATGAGTATCTGGCAAACGGATACGAAGCCGTTTATACGGTTCATGATAATACAGATCATATTCACGGTCATATCCTATACAATAGTGTAAATTTTATAACAGGCATGAAATATCGTTATGAAAAAGGTGATTGGGCGAGGGATATTCAGCCAATTACAAATCGGTTATGTCAAGAATATGGGTTATCTACCATAGAAATATCGGAGGACAGAGAAAAACCAGATCATAAATTTAAGGAATGGAATGATTATCGAGACGGGTCATATGCATGGAGTAAAATGATTTGTAGAGATCTGGATGCCTGTATCTTACAGTCTCAGTCATTTGATACTTTTGTTGAATTGTTGAGTGAGAAGGGGTATGAGGTCAAACAAGGCGGAAAGTATCTGGCAGTTAAACCGATGGGTATGATTCGATTTAAACGATGCAAAACCCTTGGAGAAGAGTACACGGAAGAAAGAATCAAGGAGAGGATTTTGACAGAAACCTTAACCTTAACCGTACCTCAGAACAAGAATATTGCGCCTCATATTATCCGGTGCAAGGTGAAGCGCTTGAAAAGAGCAAAGCTCACAAAACTTCAGAAAAGATACTATGCCAGGTTGTACCGAATTAGGAAACTAAAAAAGCGACCATATAGCCAGGTATGGAAATACCGGGATGAAATTCGTAAGATGCAGCAGATCCAAGAACGGTATCTGTTTCTATTGAATCATGAAATTATGAGTATAGAAGAATTGGTTGTCGTAGGTGACCGAATTGCTGAAGGTAGTAAGAAAATCTCTAAGGAGAAGAGCAGAACCTTCAAAGCTAGAGCCAAGTGCCAGTCACTCTTTGATATTGCAGCAGAGATGGAGGAACTAAAGGATGCAGAAAGTAGCTTTGTACGAGGGGAGTTGTTCTTTCAGGCAGAGCATGAAAGGTATCATGAACTGGCTGAACAGCTCCGAGTAGAAGGATATTGTTTCGAGGAAGTAATGGAGTTAAGAGAGAATTATCGAAATGAGATATCACAGGTAAAAGAGAAAGAAAAAGCAGCTGCAAAAGAGATATCAATCGTAAAGGCTATCATAAGAGAAACGATGGAAGAAAAGATACGTCAGCAAAAGCAATCCGTGATCAACGAGGAAATTCCAGAAATTAAGATGAAACAGTCAGCAGAAACTGCACATTCAGACCTAACACATTTAGAATCAATAGAGAAGGCATTAGAAGAGCAAAAAGGTGAGCGACAGCCAAGAAGATAGGCTGTTATTTTTTTGTCCAGATTCAGTTTGGTAATGCTTTTAAAAACTATGCTTCATAGGGTAATGCAAAATTAATAAATGGAAGTGAGGAGGATTTATATGCAAGAGCAAATGCAGATAAACAAAGTGGATATCGGTATTATGATAGGAGATCTGGAAAGAACAGGCAAATATAGTGACGACCAGATTCAACTAATTAGGGAAGATTTACTCTATGGACTTAGCAAAGAGTCGATAGAAAGGTATACCCAGAAGAAATACGATCTTAAACAGATGCAGGTTTTCTCAAAGTGTTTGAGAAACAATTATCCGGAGGAGGTCATTGCTGCGATTACGGCAAACGGTCTTAGTTGGCAGCAGATGGAGGTTGCGTTGGAATTCTATGAGAAAGGAATTTCGATTGAAACCATTTCGAAGGTAGCATCTGGAGATGTAACAGCTGCCAATATGAAAAGAACATATCAAAGGGTTCTGAATGAGATGGAAAAGTCAGTTAGTAATGGTGATGGTAATGAACCTTACGTGAAACAGCTTATGGAGCAGATTAATGCAGTTGTAGATAAGCTTGAGTTTCAGGAACAGCGTTATGATTCTTTGAATCAGAAGTTGAGGGGTATGGAGATAGCAAAGAAGAATTCTGAAGAGGAGATTAAGCTTCGAAAGGAATTAGAAGAAAAGGATGCACTGCTCATTGAGCAACAGAATAAGCAAAATAATCTGCATGCAACAGTAGCCAAGCTTCAAAATGATTGCGAGGTGCTGCGAAAGGAGAAGGGTGAGATGGAAAAGATATTAAATGAAGTAAGAGGAAATAATCAGCAAAGAGAATTTGGCGATGCAAAGAAGGATGTCGTAGTGACAGGATCAGAAGCAGGTAGGAGGCTAGAACCGGTGGAACCCATGCCGTTATATTATGGAATGCCGATTGGCTATAGCTTGTGCGTGATGAATGGTAATACGGTTATCATACCAGTAGTACCAATTGAAAAAACAGTAAGAAAAACTTCTGGTTCCATTGGAATTTTCTCTAGGCTATTGCTTAAAAAGAAATCCAGACAGGATCTTGTCAAGCTGATCACCGAAAAGGAATTGACACCGGGGCAGTTAATTCAAATCAAAAGTGCTATCGAAAAGGGATTAGATGAAGATCAGTTACAAGAACTGATTCAAAACAAGGTTTCTGCAGAACAGATGGAAATTATTATTGAGATTGCGACAATGCAAAACAGCAGGGGGGAATTGAGAGGATGAGTTTAAATGTTGTGAATGAAGCAGTAGTTGAGATGGATTCTAAGAAGCATTCTTTTGGTGAGATGGAAAGAAAGTTCATTCTGGAATTTGCTTTTAAATCACAGGATAAAGAGCTGACGAAGCAACTGATTATGGAATTGATGAATCCTGATGTGGACAGTCATATGGTTATGAACCGCTTTGGAATATTACTGGATCAAAAGCCTGTATGGTTGACTCAGATTGAGAACCTTCTTGTAGCTCTTGAGATGTACCGCATCGAAGAGGAAAAGGCGATTAATCGTCTATCTGAAATTATGAGAGCTTATGATATCGATATTTCAGAGGATATGCTTCGCAATCAGCCGTTGGATGAGATTAAGGAGCATGTGAAAAAGGGAATCAGTTTATAAGAAAGTAGGTGTAACTATGTCAGAGATACAGGATGCTGTTCAGATTATTCGAATCGCTTACGACGGAATCGAGATCGCCATGAAGGTAGGGAGTGGAACGATCGAATCCATGAAAAAGGCGATTGATTTGTTGGTTGGACTTTTGGATTATGAAAAGTCCATGGGGAAATCCTCTATGCGAAAACTCTTACAAAAGGGAGGAGATCTACAGGTATTTCAGTTTCATACGGATGAACTCAAGAAGGTCGAACGAATGGCGAAGAAGTATGGAGTACTATACTCAATCTTGCCTGACGTAAATAAAGAAGATAATCGGAGTGAAATTATTTTTCATTCAGAGGCATCACCACGGATTAATATGATGGCGCAGAAATTGGGATTCGGAGAGATTGCTGGTCTTGATGATTATCTGAAGAATAGTAGTGAAAAGGATCTTGGTAAGATGCTTGCGTTTCTCCAGGCACAACAGAGGGGAAACGGGATAAGCCACACAGGTGAAGCAGTTAAAGCAAATATTTTGATGGAGGGACTAATTGAGAAGGTCGGACTATTTGCGATGGAAAAACAGAGCATCAGTGTGGAGACGATTAAGGAGAACTTTCGTATCGAAACAAACCAGGCACAGGAAGTGATTAACAAGCTTGGAGCGATTGGAGTATTGGATCAGGGAGATTTGGAAGGGAATTTTCGCGTACTAATGGATAAGGATTCATTTCAGAATCGAATTCGTGGATATCAGGAGCTGGCAGATCGTATGAGAACGGTTTCAGCTTCTAAGAATAGGGATCTTGTTGATATCACAATCGCAAAGCAGCTTGTCTGGGAGGAGAATGATCATGCGGTCAAGACAAGGATTCCGGGTGGTAGTAAAACGTTCATTTGGCTTAATAAGTCAGATGTTATGGAAATTCACGATGGAAAGACGTTGTTGACATTCCTGGATAAGAATAAGGAGTATAAGATATACTCCGAGGATAATCAGGTCGTTAACCGGATGCGTGGAGATCAATTATACGATAAGCATTATGATATCGTTGCAAATGAGGTTCGACAACGGTATGAGAGGTTTCAACCGCAAGCGAATTTGAACCATGCAATCAAAAACAAGGCGAGGTGAATCAGATGGTACAGAAGAAAAAGGGAATACATCCATCGTTCATCTTACTGGGTGCTCTGATTAGTGTGTATTTGGGATATCTGATTAATGGTGCATGGAAGAAAGGGATTGGATATCAGGAGTTTATGAACCGACTCAATACGGTCATGGAAACTCCAATTGCGAATTATTATAATAGCAATACCAGTAAAGCGATGGTGATAGCCTTGAGTGTCTACATTATCGCTCTTCTTATTTATATTACAAGTAAAAAGAACTATATGCCCGGTAAGGAATATGGTACGGCAGCCTTTGCTAACATTAGTCAGGTTAATAAGATACTAGCGGATAAGGAGAAAAGTTTTAACCGAATTCTAAGTCAGAATATCAGAATGAGTCTGAATACCAGAAAGACTAAGCTGAATAATAATGTTCTGATTATCGGCGGTTCCGGAGCTGGAAAGACTTTTTATGAGGTTAAGCCGAATTTGATGCAGATGCCACATCATTGCTCCTTTATTTTAACCGATCCAAAAGCCGAAATTCTTAGAAGTTGCGGAGAAATGCTCAAGCAGAACGGGTATAAGGTTAGAGTAATTAATCTTCTTGAAATGGAAAAGTCAGATGGATATAATCCGTTTGCTTATATCCGAGAAGAAACAGATGTTATTAAGCTGATTACGAATCTGATTGCTAATACAACTCCTAAGGGAAGTAACAGTTCAGATCCATTTTGGGAGAGATCGGAAAGTTTGTTCTTGCAAGCCATTTTCTATTATGTATGGTTGCAGGAACCGATGTCACGAAGAAATTTTGAGACGGTATTGGAGTTGCTTGGTGAGGCTGAGGTGACAGAACCGAATAAGCCTTCAAAACTTGATGAAAGAATGCATCGTCTGGAGTTTGAATCACCACTGGGATGTAATCATCCTGCGCTTAAGCAGTATAACAAATGTATGCGAGGTGCAGGAGATACCGTTCGAAGTATTATAATTAGTGCAAATTCACGCCTTGCATTTCTTGAAAATAAGCAGGTACTACGGATTTTGGCTAGGGATGAGATGAATTTGGCTGAGCTTGGTCTTGGAGTAAATGGCGATGGTGAAACGCGGACAGCAATCTTTTGCGTGACGCCCGATAGCGATAAATCGTATAATTTCTTATTGGGTTTATTCTATACCCAGGTTTTTCAAGAATTGTATTATCAAGCTGATTTCAATTGTGGAGGAAGACTTCCAATCCATGTGACATTGATGCTGGACGAATTTGCCAACATCGCATTGCCCGATGATTTTTGCAGTCTTCTCTCCACCATGAGAAGCAGAGAAATCAGCTCAGTGATTATCATTCAGAATCTGGCACAGATCAAGGCGCTATTTAAGGATACCTGGGAAACAATCGTGGGCAATTGTGACAGTTTGGTGTATCTAGGTGGAAATGAGGCATCCACCCATAAATTCATCTCGGAGCTACTAGGAAAAGGAACGATAGACAAGAAATCCAGTGGTGAGACAAAGGGACGGCAGGGAAGCAGTAGCCGTAACTATGATGTACTGGGAAGAGAATTGCTAACACCGGATGAGGCAAGAAAGCTGGATAATAAGAAATGCCTAATCTTTATCCGAGGGTTTGATCCGATTATTGATTCGAAATTCATACCATTTGGACATCATTCATTCTCACAGACTTTGGATGGCAAGGGAAACGCTTATGTTCATGTACCAATATCAGATACAGGGATTTCAGGACCACCATTTGAGTTCTTAAGTCCCTGTTCAGTAAAGTATTATGAAAAGCGGAAGGAAAAAGGCGATAATGTATATATCGATACCTTAAATTATGAGGAGTTCCAGATGCTTGATCATGTTGGAATAGAAAAACGGTTTACTGATCAATGGATAGAAATGGAACGATCTGAAAAATCATTGGATCAGCAGAATATGGGTAACAGATTAGATAATGATCATAAAGATACGAATAGCGTAAAGTTTAAATCTCCTATTTCGGTTCAAAGGTTACCTATCCGAGGGGTAGATACAATTACGAACCGATTGATTCAATGGAAGTATTCCAAAGAGCAGACAGAAGAGTTAAAGCATGCATTAAGAACTGGGATTCCTGATAAGGAGATTATGGATTACTTTTATCCGGACACAGCGGTGGAAGAGATGCAGCGAATCAGAAATGAATTTGTGGTAGCGACTGTAACTAAATCATGAGTTGCTTCTTATTCATAAATGTTGTGTGATAAGCGGTGGATTTCATCCAGAGCTTATGGGATATCTTTGTGGATTAAATGCTGATTTAGAAAAAGACTCGTGGAAAACAATCAAATAATATTTTATCTGAGCAGCCGTTTCTGGCTGTTTTTCTGTTTAAAGGGGTGATTAAAACAAACACATGCCGGGGAAAGCCCGGCTTCCTTTATATTCGGGGCAACCCATTTTATAGATTCGTTTAGTAAAAGTCTTAAGCGAGTAGAGATCATTCATCATGGAGATTAGGTGGATACGAATAATGCTGTTTCAATTATATCGCTAATCTCCATAAAAAAACTAATTCAAAAGGAGATTAAAACTATGAGAAATTTCGAAGAAATGACAGTTATAAAGGTAAAGAGTACGAAAGAAAACAGAATCTGGAGTGAAGTGAAGAAAAAGGTTGCGGCAGGTATTTCCGGTGCTATGACGGCAGGAAGTCTTTTCACAACAAAAGTGTATGCTGCCACGGGAACCAGTGCAGTGACTCAACCACTTGACAATCTGAAAACCTTAGTCATCGCAGTGATTGGTGCAATAGGTATTATTATTCTTGCTAAGAATGTGATGGAGTTTGCACAGGCATACCAGCAGCAGGATTCCTCCACTATGAATTCTGCGTTAAAAGGCATTGTTGCCGGAGTAATGATGGCAGGTATATCGGCTGTGTTATCCTTCCTGGGATTTTAAGAGCAATAGGAATAAACAAGACGAAATAATAAATCGTTTCGCTTGTTATAAATAAGAGTCATGCAGTAAAGCAATGAAGATGCCTTGCTGCATGACGAAAGTGAGGTGATATCTTTGGATATCTTCAAGTTAGGAGATAAAATCCTGGCTCTGCTTGAGGTGGTTTTTGGATTTTGGAACAGTCAGGTTTCATTGGTGTTTTCACTTCTCGGACAGTCACCTGTTGATTTCAAAGGTGGAGGACCATGGGAAGTCATTCAGAATTTAGAACCCATCTTTGTGGCAGTTGGGTCATCTCTTGTAGTCCTATTTTTTGTCATTGGATTTTGTTCCGAGAGTATAGACATCCGAGAGGAAATGCGCTTTGAAATCATTCTCCGAATGCTGATGAGGCTGGGACTAGCAGAATGGTTGGTATCGAACAATGTGACTATTATGAAAGCAGTCTTTCTATCAGTTGGAAATCTCGTTGGTCTAATATCAGCAGATGGTTATAGTGAGCTTAGTATTGATAGTACGCAGGCTGAGGTAATTAAGAATCTTGGATTTGGCGAGAGCTTGATTATGCTTATTCTCGCTGCATTGTTATCAATCATTGTCATTATCAGTGGGTTCTTTTTGATATACACAGTATATTTCCGGTTTCTGAAAATACTTGTGATCGTACCTATGGGTACTATCGCATACTCAACCCTTGCAGGAAACCGGAGTGTGAGCCACACAGCACTCAGTTATTCAAGATACTTCCTATCGGTGGTATTTGAGGCTGTGACAATGGTTCTGGCAATTATGGTATGTAATGCATTTATCAATTCCGGGCTGCCTGCATTCACAGGAAATTATGCAGAGTGGGCAAAGACATTAATCTATCTGTGCGAATTGACATTTACCATAGCATTGACGGTTGGAAGTGTGAAGGGAGCGCAGAACCTAACGAGTAAAGCACTTGGACTGTAGAGAGAAAAGATTATTAACATGACGGAATTCATGAAAAGAACTGCGAGTGTAGCACAATGGTACCCAACCTTGTTCTTCCTGATAGATTTAATACGTTGCGAGGTGTCATGGCGGTTGCTGTGAAATTGTAAGAGATGAAACTTATGCGGGTAAGATGAATTCAAGTAGCGTTTTGATGATGCTTGAGTTTATAAGTATTTAGAAGAATGGAGGTTATCATGGAAATATTAGAATTAATGACAAGCCAGGGAAATGTTGTAATGGTTCGAATCAAAATTACCACGTACACCGATAATGGTTATATTTATATCGGTTTAGTATCGGTGGATGGCGAGCTTGAAGAGCCATTTGCCGATGTTACCGTGAATCTCGGCGGAGATGCAATTGAGTATTGCGGATATCTCGATACCGGTAATCTTCCAGAGTTGGAGGCTTTTATAACTGAGAACGGAATCGGAGAGCATACCGGTTTTACAAAGAAGAGTGGTTATAATGAGTATCCATTTTATGTATTCAATGCTAGACGGTTACAAGCACTGTGCCCTCAGGGAGTTGCACAATATGAGCAGATGCTGAGAAGAGAACAACAAGTATATGAAAGGCAGCAATCCAGGTGAGAATAATGGACAAAACCCAAATAAGATTTTAGGTTAGGAGGAGGGTATATGGTTATTGAGATTTCAAAGGACATCGAGCAGTACAAGGAATCCGTAATATGGGGACTTACCGCCAAGCAAATGATTTATTCTTTGGCATCGGTTGGGATTGGTGGGGGTCTCGTATTACTACTATATCAGCAGATCGGGCTGACTGCGAGTGCCTATGTTGCCATGCCAGTGGTGGCACCGATCGCCTTGGGAGGCTTTTATACCTATAATGGTATGAGCTTCTATGAGGTCATGAGACGAAAGATACAAATGCTTTTCTTCAACTGTACGCTTTTGTACGTATCAACGGAATCAGAGACAGAACTGAAGCGATTAATGAGAGAAGTTGAAGTTATACAAAGTGCAAGAAAGAAATGTAGGAAAAAAGGAAGGTGAGGTTTACCGTGGGTTTATTTACAGATGAATTTAGGGAGCTTAAGAAAGCGAGTGAACCGCTTTTTAAGGCTCCGAAATCCATACAGGAAACAATTGAAATCATGGCGGTGGCGGAGAACGGAATCTTCGAGGTGGCGAGGAACAGGTATTCCAAATGCTATCGTTTTGAAGATATTAACTATACTACCACCAAGGAAGAGGAACAGATGGGGATATTTGAACAGTATTGCAAATTCTTAAATTCCCTTGATTTCAATTTTAAACTAACAATCAACAATAAGAATAAGGATATGGAAACCCTCCGAAAACAGGTACTGTTCCAGTTTCAGGAGGATGGGTTTGATCATTACCGTCAGATTTATAATGATATTATCGAAGATAAAATTCAGGAGGGAAGGCAAGGCATCGAACAGGAGCGGTATCTTACGATTACGATTGAGCGCAAGAACTTTGAAGAAGCTAAAGTCCAGTTTGCCACCTTAGAGGCAACAATTCATAAAGCATTCAATGAGCTTGGTTCAAAAATCGTACCTCTTACAGGAAATGAGCGGTTAAAGGTTCTTTATGATTATTATCATCTTGGAAAAGAAGATCAGCAAAACTTTGATATTAAAGAGTATGCAGCACTAGGATCGGATTTTAGGAATGATCTTTGTAATGGGATGGTGAAATATATGCCCGAATATTATCAGGATGAATCGAAATTCTGCCGGGCACTATTCATTAAGAAGTATTCCTCCAGTTTATCTGATCGATTTCTGAATGAGATCACCAGCCTACCGGTTCATAGCATTATCAGTATTGATGCAATTCCGATCCCTAAGGAGCTGACGACAAAGATTCTTAAGAAAAAGCATCTTGGTATTGAAAGTGATATTATTAAGCAGCAAAGAGTAAGGAATAAAAACAATGATTTCTCTTCAGAGATTTCGTATATGAAACGAACAGAAAAGAAGGAGATCGAGGACATTATGGATGATGTCAGAGAAAATGATCAGTGCTTATTTTATGTTGCGGTGACCATTATCATGATGGCAGAATCAAAGGAAGAGCTTGAGAGTATCTGTGAGACGGTTCAAACGATTGGAAAGCGTAATAGCTGTACAATTGATGTTCATTATCTAAAACAACGAGAGGCATTAAATACTGCATTGCCAATAGGCGTAAGACAGGTGGAAACGATGAGAACCATGCTTACCCAAAGCCTTGCAGTTTTGATGCCTTTTAATGTACAGGAGCTGAATGATATCGGTGGGAATTACTATGGTATGAATCAGGTATCCAAGAATATCAATATCGGAAACCGGAAAAAGCTGATCAATGGGAATGGCTTCATCTTCGGAGTTCCCGGTTCAGGGAAATCATTCTTTGCCAAACAGGAGATGGGGAGCGTATTTCTGAATACAAAAGATGATGTAATAATTGTGGATCCAATGAATGAATATTTTGACATCGCTAAGACATTCCATGGAGCCGTAGTGAATATGTCAACCTATACAGATAATTACATCAATCCCCTTGACATGGATGTGTGGGAACTCGATGTGAATGATTCCAAGGGTATGATTCGCGAAAAAGGAGAGTTTATGCTTGGATTATGCGAACAATGCATGGGAGATTCCTTGAACTCTAGGCAGAAATCCATCATCGACCGCTGTGTCCGAAAGTTGTATATGGACATCGCAAGAACAGAGCCAAATAAGTATGGGACAGAAAAGTATATTCCATTGATGACGGATTTTTATGAACTTCTGTTAGAGCAGCCAGAGGAAGAAGCAAAGGATATCGCTTTATCGCTGGAACTGTTTGTGAATGGATCTTTAAATATCTTCAACCATCAGACGAACGTTGATATCGACAACCGCTTTATTGTATACGGAATCCGTGACTTAGGAGCAGAGCTCTCGCCGATTACAATGCTGGTGATGATGGAGAATATTCAGAGTCGGATTATGGAGAATGCGAAGAATGGAAAAGCAACCTGGCTATTCTTAGATGAATTCCACATATTGCTAAATCGGGAGTATAGTGCAAAGTACCTTCAACAGTTATGGAAAAAGGTAAGAAAACAAGGAGGGCTCTGTACTGGGATTACCCAGAACCTGATTGATCTACTTCAAAATTATGTAGCAACAACTATGCTGGCGAATTCTGAGTTTGTAGTAATCCTAAAGCAAGCGAATACCGATAGTGCAAAGTTGGCAGAGGTTGTCGGAATATCGGATGCTCAGTTGCGGTTTGTAATGAATTCGATGAGTGGTATGGGGCTGTTGAAATGTGGTAACGTAGTCATTCCATTTGATAACACAATAGGAAAGGATACAGATTTGTATCGCTTATATAATACAAATTTGCATGAAAAGATTGCTGAAGGTCGGAGAGAAAAAACAAATTAAGAAAATTAGGATGAAGCGGCACTGATGAAATTCAGTGCCGTTTTGCACTATCAGGGGAGGTGAGTAGGATGATGATTAAGAAGGTTGAAACAAAGCCAATGCAGATTCATAAAAAACAGGATATTAAGATTCATAAAACTGTAATAATGAATCCCACTCCCAATGCGAGAAGGAAGCGTTATCTATTGCGAGGACCAGGGATAAAATCCGTAAGGATTCCGGTTGATGCAGTCTATCGATATCGTATGAGTAGAAATGGGAATGTCTCGCGGATTATGAATCATTTTCCAAATACAGCAAATCCTATGAAGTCTGAAGTTGGTAAACAACATCACTTTACCACAGCACAGAGTATTGGAGTTCTCGGTGGTACAATCGTGACGGAGCAACTGGAGGGAGGAGAAGAACTACACGACAGTTCTGCTCTTGCAGGAATGGCGTTGCATCCATTTGTGGAAACCATTTCAGCGGGAAAAAACATGTATCAAGATAAAACTCAGTTGTTACAACTAGCAAAAAAGATTAAGAAAGTTGATTCAGATAAACGAGCATTGCACCAGAAAAAAAGTGATTATTCAAAACGAAGATATAATAAGAAAACGGTTGGAGCGTCTAATAATGATAATTCAAAAGGATTGAAAGTAGTAGGAAAAAGGGATACCAAACCTAAAAAAGGCAGAACAGAGATTAAGAACAGCACAAGGAACCGAATGCTGCACTTTTTTATCAATAAGTTCGGACAGAATGACAAAGGAGATAATATTGAAGTAGTTATGAAGGATCTGGTCATGATGAGGGTATCCATCATGGTAAAACATCTGGCTGGGTATATCGGAGGACTGCTTTTGATGCTGATGTTGCTAATAGCGATCGTTTCACTGATAGTAATGCTTGTAATCGCTGTTATTTATAATTCACCGTTTGCCATCTTCTTTCCACCACTTGAGGAGGGAGATACAGTGAAGAGTGTGACCAGTTCCTATATACAGGAGTTCAATCAAGAAGTGTCAACCCTTGCCTATGCACATTCTGGTTATGATGCGGGCTATGTAACTTATTCTGGTGCAGTAACAGATACCTTAAATGATGTTATGGTGGTTTATATGGTGAAGTATGGCGTTGGGGATACCGCATCGGTTATGAATGAAACAATGAAACGTAAGCTAAAGGATGTTTTTGAGGATATGTATAGCTTTTCAACAACTGTGGAAGCGGTGACCATTGAAAATGAAGATGAGACCACGACAACTCGTTATATATTACATGTGATTGTGACAAAAAGAACGTATGTAGATATGATCCAGATCTATGGATTTGATGCTGAGGAAGTTCAGATGTTGGAAGAAATGATGCTGCCGGAGAATTTGGCTTTATTACAATAAGGAATTTTGATGTGCATAGAGATATATGCATGAAGACATTAAAATATGGAGGAAACGTATATGATGAATAATACAACAATGGATTTAAAGAAAGATATGGAGTATCTGCTATTGGAACTCCAAAAGGAATGGGAAGCGAGTGGAACAACGAGAGCAACAGTCGCTATTCAATTAGAAGAAGCACAAGAAGTGAATAAAAGGCTGCAGAAGGAAATCAATGATCGCCAGGTGCTATTAACGCAGGAGGAAATGACCTTTGAGCAAAGTATCCAGTTTACAAAACAGAACTATATCCTGCTGAGGCTGATAAAAAAGATTCTACGAAAAGAGCAGAGGACGAATAAGAAGGGGTTTGATTGTGAGTTCTCAGTTACACTTGATAAAGAGGAGTATCGAATTTTTCGAGAGCTAGTTCTAGTTGAGGACAATAAAAACGTATAATCGAAAATAAGAATGTAGAAAGTTGATATGGAGGTGTTGAAAGTTGAGAGTTGATTATCAGGTAAAGCAGATCTATGATATGATGATCCAAGAAGTAGCAACAAGTGAGCTTAAATGGAGAGATGTGTGCCGCTTAATGGGACAACTCTATCGCTATGAGTTTGATAATATTTTGATGATATATGCTCAGCGGCCACATGCAACTCTGGTCGCTGATTTTGATACATGGAAGAAAGTGAACCGTTATGTAATGCGTGGGAGTAAGGGGATCGCAATTTTTCCTTCGAGAGCACTGCATCCACGAATGAGATATGTTTTTGATATCTGCGATACAGGTGGGAAGAAACAGGATTTAACATGGGATTTGAATGGTGAGAAGCTGACGGATTTTGTGGCTTTCATGAAAACAAGTGGATTATTCAAAGAAGAAAGTAATCAAGTGGATTCTGACGATCTTGATGCGCAGGACATTTTTCAGAAAATTTTGAAGACTCAGCTAAAAAACTTTACAAGAACATACGTTCGAGCTATAATAAAAGAAGAATATTCAGATCGAATCAATGAGCTAACGAGATTAGTCGGGGAATACGGTCTGGAAAAAGACGATATTATGAACGAAGCAGATAATTCACCTAACAGTCCAGTAGCACAATTTATTTATCAAAGTGCTTTCTATGCCATCGGCACAAGGTGCGGTTTTGACCTTGACATTCAGGAACAGGATTTTGGTTCGGTACTTCGATACCAAAGTGAAGATGAGATATATCTGATCGGGACATTGGTAAGTGATATCTCCTGTAACGTTCTAAGAGAGTTTGCAAGAAACCTAAAACAGATGGAAAAGCAGAGAATGCTGCTAGAAGAAAGGGGTATAACACATGGCAGAGATCGCATTGACTTATACGGAGAAGGAGGGAATCCTATATCCGAATCTGGAGTTACCGAAGGAGGAAGAGCTGAATCTCCACAACCTTGGGAAATACGGAATGATGGCATTGAATTATCTGATGGAGAACGAACCGGCACGGCTCAAGACATTAATGAGATTCGGATTGTTGACACAGAAAATGTACGAAGTGGACGAAGAGGCAAATCAGCTTCTGGATATCCTCATGATGGACTATCTGGCGAAGAACAAGCCGAGAGATCCAAATTCCACGATAGAGATGTGGCAGATCAGAGAGCAGGCGAAGATGCAGGCAGAGGAAATCGTATTGAATCAGATCGTATTGAAATTTCATTAGAACATGATCAGATTGAGAGCGAAATAAAACAGGAACTGGATGAAATCAATTCATTCGGCAAGCAAGGGGAAGCCAATTACCAACAGGCTTCCTTTTCTTTTGACAATGCAGTGGGTCAGACTAAATACACCTATCTGGAAGCGAAGAAAGAATTGATAGTACCCCATGAATATGTCGTGGAAGTGATATTGCGTGGTTCGGGCTTTGCTAATGGAAAAGGACGAATTGCTATAATATATCAGAATGAGTCAGTTCCTTCTGAACGAGCAAAGTTAATCAAGAAGGAATATGGATTAGGTGGTGCAGGATGGCCGATCGATGGTTATGGATTACATGGGTATAACACTTTTAAGAATCAGGGTATTGGTATTAAATGGAGAGATGAAGAAGGAGAAAAGGAAGGCTATGTAAGCTGGGCAGTTGTAGAGCAGGAAATCGGGGCTCTGATATTGACTGGAGTATATGATAAAGATCAATTACAGAATAATACGAAATCAATTGATGGTGACAGTGTTGGTTATGACGAGATCGAGCTGGTAGATGAAAATGATACTGACCATGAAGATAGGGAGTCGCTTCAACGAGAACAACAATGGATCGATGATGAAATCCTTGATGATTTTGCTATCCCGGATGAGCTGGATGAGATGTATGGAGTGGTAGATGAAGTTGTGACAATCGAAGGGTTATCAGAAGACAGACTCCCCAATGATCTGGAATATATGAGTGACATTACAACCAGAAGTGTGGAAGTCGGTTCCTTGCCTCGTTCTTTGATTATCACTGAAAAGAGAAACTTCCATTATACTCAGTTGGATGTTGATGCTGCTGGAGCAAAGACCAGATACAATTGGAATGTGGAAGCAATCCGCACATTATTTCAGATTGAAGGTGACGGAAGATTTGCTACTACTGAGGAACAAAAGGTTTTGGCAAAATATGTTGGCTGGGGTGGATTGTCACAGGTATTTAATGATGCAGACAATTCGTGGAGACATGAATATGTGGAACTAAAGAATTTACTATTAGAAGATGACTATGTGGCAGCAAGGGCATCGGTTAACAATGCTTTCTATACCTCTCCTGAAATTGCAAGCTGTAAGAATCAAGCGCTTGTTCGGTTTGGATTTCAAAATGGCAATATATTGGAACCATCCATGGGTATCGGAAATTTCTTTGGATCACTTCCGACAGCCATGCAGAATTACAATCTCTTTGGAGTGGAGATTGATTCGATATCGGGACGAATTGCGAAGCAACTGTATCAAAACGCTGATATTCGAATCACTGGATTTGAGAAAACTTCATTTCCTGACAACTTCTTTGATGTGGCAATCGGGAATGTTCCCTTTGGTGATTATAAGCTTTTTGATCCGAAGTATAATAAGCTGAACTTTCGTATCCATGATTACTTTCTGGCGAAATCAATCGATCAGGTGAGACCGGGAGGAATCATTGCCTTTATCACAACCAAGGGAACACTGGATAAGAGCAATCCTTCCGTAAGAAAATACCTTGCAGAGCGAGCAGAATTAATTGGAGCTATACGACTTCCGAATACAGCTTTCCGCGATAATGCGGGGACGGATGTAGCGACAGATATCTTATTTTTGCAAAAGAGAGAGCGAGCCATCGTGGTAGAACCAGATTGGGTACACTTGGGTTATACAGAGAATGGAATTGCGGTTAACTCTTATTTTGTAGAGCATCCCGAGATGATGCTTGGAACGATGGAATATGATACAAGGATGTTTGGTGATGGGAGCAAGTATACTACCTGTGTGAATCGAGATCCTGACTTTAATCTGTATGATTCCATACAGAAAGCCATTTGGTCATTATCAGCCACGATCACTGATTATGAGAGGTTCGAGGATATTGCAGAAGAACCGTCTGATCATATTCCTGCTAGTCCTGATGTGCGTAATTACACCTATACTTTTATGGATGGAAAGCTGTATTACAGAGAGAATTCAAGAATGTATCAAAAAGAGTTAAGCCTCAATATGGAGGAGCGCATCAAAGCGATGGATAAGATCAGGATAATAACTAGAGAACTGATCACGCTTCAGACTGAAGGATGCAGCGAGGAGGTATTGATTAATAATCAGAAGAGCTTGAATGAGACTTACGATGCATTTACAATGAAGTACGGCTATCTTACAAGCAGGGAGAATGATAGAGCCTTCCGTAATGATTCAGACTATCCTTTGCTCTGCTCTCTTGAAGTAGTGGATGAGGATGGTAAGGTGAAGAAAGCTGATATGTTCTACAAGCAGACCATCAAACCAAAGTTAATCATAGAGCGGGTAGAAACGGCGGTAGAGGCACTGAATATATCTATGAATGAGTATGGCACGGTTAATCTTCCCTTTATGTTAAGTATTTATCATCCATGTATTACAAATATTTTTGAGGACTCTCATCAAGTCAGTATCATATCAGAGCAGGAAAAGGCAGAGCTGGAACGAAAAATGATTATCGATGAACTGTCGGGGCTTATTTTCCTGAATCCAATGTCGTATAATGAGAACAACTTAAATGCTGGATGGGAAAGTGCGGATGAGTATTTGTCGGGGAATGTGAGGGATAAGTTCCGAATTGCCAAGGCATTTGCCGAAACGAATCCGGAGTTGTTTTGAGTTAATGTAAAGGCACTGGAGCAGGTTCAGCCTAGGAATCTGGACGCTTCGGAAATTGATGTGAGAATCGGAACTACTTGGATTGAGGCTGAGGATTATGAGAAGTTCATTTATGAATTGCTAAATACACCGCGTAGAGCAAGGGTAATGAGAAGTCAGTATTACGATTCTGGAATCCAGATTCATTTCATAGCCTTGTTCTCAAGAAACCATTCCATGCTCATCATTTATCAGGACGTGTGTTATCCGGTAACAAAGGAGTTTCGTGAAAAACTTTATGGAGAGGTGATGAAAACATATGAGGAAGAAAAGGAAAAGAAGCAGGAGGAGCAACAAAAAATGATTTGCAGAAAGAGAAAGAAAAATCAGGACAGTTTCTGTGTTTACATTAAAAAGTTACTACTCGTTAGATTGGAGCAGTAACTTTTTTTTGATAAGTAAGCGGGGGAAGACCCATTTTCTTTTTAAAAAGATTGCTAAACTGTGAGGAGGAAGAAAAACCACATAATTGTGCAATCTCTGTACAGCTATATTGGTCTTGCTGCAATAAGAGGCAGGCATTTTGAATACGTTTATTAATAATATAATCAGTAACCGAGACACCGGTGATGCTTTTAAATTTATGACGAAAGTAATCATAACTGTAACTTAGTTCAGCAGCCATTTCTTTAATGCTCTTATGATATAAAAGGGTAGAGTCTATCTCATGAATCAGCTTATAGATATCTGCACTTTGATGTGTATCTGGAATGAGCCTAGATAAGTAAATTAGGATTTCCGTAGTCTTGAGGTTACAAAGTTCAAAGTAGAAGTAGTTTTTATGTATAAATTCATTTTCAATTTCTTTAAATAGCGTATTTAGTTTACTTGCTTGAGAACAATAAACACCGCTAGATACCTTACTAATCTGATGTGTGCTTTTAAAGCGAATGCAAATATAATGTGTATGTTTTTCACAAATATGGTCTCTTACATCGTTGGCTCTTGTAAGACAGATACTATTAGGATTATAAGAATAAGGAATTCCATTGATAATTGTAGTACCCATCCCAGTTTGGAAGAAAATAAGTTCATGTGTATCATGAGAAAAATCCTTTAGTGAATAATCTGCCTGATAGTAAAAGGAGAAGATAGAATCGATAACAACACTCATAGGTAAGAACCCTCCTAACAATATAAAAATGACAAAAATGATGTTCGTATTATTATATCAAATGGATAGGGAGATTGCTATATTTAAAGTATAAAAATCAATTAGTAAAACAAATCAATTAGTAAAACAAAGGAGATATTATGAAGAATAAAGATTACAATGCTTTAGAAGCAGGTGAAAAGAAAGCGGATGTCTTTAATGAAAATAGTGCTAGAATCGTACAAGACTTAAGTGGATACCATTGGAAAATGGAAAAAATGCGTGTGGGTCAAGGGAAAGAAGAAGGGCTTCATTTACTTAAAAATGAGCTGTCTGGGAATGATTTTAGCTGGAATACAGGGCATATTCCAGGGGATGTTTACACGGATTTATATTTAGCTGGAGAGATAGAAGACCCTAATTTTGGAAGAAACATGGGGAAAGCCAAATGGGTGCAGGAGTATGAGTGGTGGTATAACTATGCGTTTAATGTTTCAGAGGAAATGAAAGGTAAACGTATTACACTTGTATTTGAAGGGGTAGATTATTCTTGTGAAGTATGGTTAAACAATGAATATCTAGGTGCACATAAAGGGATGTACTCTTCATTTGAATTTGATGTAACAGATATCGTAGACTTTAAACAACCTCATGTACCAGTTAACTTACTAACTGTAAAATTAGATCCACCTCCAAAAAATCAAAAAAATATCGCAGGAATGAAACACAACTTTGCAGGAGATTATTTAACAGGACTTATTCCATTTGGAATTTGGAGACCAGTTAAATTAGTTGCTACAGACAAAGTAAAAATCGATTGCTTTAGAGTAGACTATAAGGTGTCTGAAGATAAAGCGCTTGCTAAGATGGAAGTAGAAGTACAGGCATATGAAAATAATATAGAAGACCTTAGTTTACAGATTACGTTAAGAAATGAAGAAGGAACACAAGCTGTGAAAAAACCTATCATGCTAGGATTGGGTGAAAACAAAGAGAAGGTTTCTTTTGAAATTGTAAATCCTAAATTATGGTGGCCTTATGAATTAGGGGAACCTAATCTTTATGAATTACAAATTAGCATTTTACAAGGAGATCAGGTATTAGATTGTCTTACTGAAAAAATAGGGGTTCGTGAAATTAAATTACAAATGAATCCTGGTTTTACAGAAGAAGAGACAAAACTTCCTTGGACGTTTACTATTAATGGAAAACCAATGTTTCTTCGTTCAGCTTGTTGGGGTGGACAACCATCATTCTTCTATGGAAGAAATAACGTAGACAAATATAAGCTGTTTTTAAACAAGGCTAAAAAAGCCAATATTAATAACCTGCGTATCTTCGGGTGGCATCCACCAGAAGTTAAAGAGTTCTATGATATTTGTGATGAACTAGGCCTTACTGTATGGACAAACTTCTCATTTGCAACACAGGAATTTAGAGAAGATAAAGATTATATAGATGATGTGAAATATGAATGCTCAATGGTGGTTAAAGAGCGTAGAAACCATCCATCGATGGTAATGTGGATGGGTGGAGAAGAAGTATTCTTCTCAGAAGCTCATGTTGAAAGTGGTAATAGAAAATTAATGGAGAGAATCGGAGAAGTAACAAAGGAGTTGACAGATGTACCTTATGCAGATGCTTCACCACTTAGCTCAAGAGAAGGCATTCGTATGGGTTATTCGACAAAAGAATCAGCACATGCAAACTCACACTATTATGCAGCAGGGGCAATCTTTATGGAAGACTATTATCCAAGTCTTGACTATGCGATTATTCCAGAGCTTACAGCAGCTTCTTCTCCTAATGTAGAAAGTCTTAAAAAGTTTATTCCAGAAAATGAGTTATGGCCTATGGGGCCAAGCTATGGCTATCATGCATGTGATCTTCATGTGCTTCAAAACTTAAATTATGAAGTGTTTGGAGATATTAAATTTGGCTCATTAGAAGAGTTTGTAGAAGCAACACAAATTGCACAAGGGACGATTGCACAGTTCTCATTAGAGCATTTTAGAAGACAAAAACCACATGTAAGTGGTGTGGCATTATGTCACTTTATGACAAACTGGCCAATCATCAAATGGGATATCGTAGACTACTATGGTGAAAACAAAAAGTCTTATGAGTATGTTAGAAGATGCTATGAACCATTACTTCCAAGTTTACAATTTAATAAAAGAAGATGGTTACCAGGTGAAAACTTCGAGGGGAATTTATATGTAATCAATGATTACTACAAGACTTACAGTGATATAGCTTATCAGTATGAAGTATTAAATGCAGATAAACAAGTTGTTTATACAGGAGACCTTCAAATTAATATTGGGGAAAATAGCTCTGTCTCATATGGTAAGGTTAATTGGAAGGTAGAAGGTAATGTTTCGGAAAGCTTCTATATTAGGTTAACTTTAAAAGATGGCAATTCGGTAATTGCTTCTAATGAGTATTGCTTATTGATTGCTGACCAAGAAGAAGCTAAAAAAGTTGCATTAGAGCTTTATAAAGAGATGCATAAGGGAAGAGATGTTTTTGGGAAAGGCTACTATAGATACACTCCTGAAATGATAGAAAATTTATAGATATAAATAGTTTTTAATGTATTTGTTATTTGAATTATAAATAAGGGTAACTAAGAGGTAATAGGTGAACTATTGCCTCTTTAAGAAAGAAAGGAATATCAGATGAATAATTTTGTATACCATACCCCTACTCAAGTAGTATTTGGAGAGCAGGCAGAAAAACAAGTAAGTGATTTAGTACGTACGTATGGCGGAAGTAAGGTACTCATTCATCACTATGGAAATGAAGTATCTTCTATAAGTACGCTGATAGACAGGGTAAAAGAGGCTCTCTCAGCAGCGCAAATCGATTATGTTTGCTTAGATGGTATTGTGCCTAATCCACGCCTAAGCAAGGTTTATGAAGGAATTAAGCTATGCAAAGAAGAAAAAGTGGACTTTATATTAGCCATTGGTGGAGGGAGTGCTATTGATTCTGCCAAAGCCATTGGTCTAGGTGCTTCGAATGAAGGTGACGTATGGGACTTCTATACAGGTAAACGTATTCCGAAGCGATGCATCTCAGTGGGTACAATCCTGACTATTCCTGCATCTGGTAGTGAGATGAGTAGTGGTTCAGTTATTACAAAAGAAGAGGATGCTTCGAAATGTGTTTGCTTTCATCCTTCTACAGCTTGTAAATTTGCGATTATGAATCCAGACATTACGTTATCTCTTCCTACTTATCAAACAGCATGTGGGTGTGCAGATATTTTAATGCATACTTTAGAACGTTACTTTGCACCAGGTGAACATTTAGAACTTACAGACCAAATCAGTGAAGGCTTAATGCGTACGGTTATAAAGCAGGCTAAAGTTCTAAGAAAAGATTCTCAAAATAGAGCGGCAAGATGGGAAGTGATGTGGGCAGGAAGTTTATCACACAATGGTCTCACAGGATGTGGAATGGACTTTACAGACTATCCTATTCACGATTTGGGACATGAATTAAGTGCTCATTTTGATGTAACACATGGTGCTTCACTAACAGCGATTTATGATGCTTGGGCAAGATATACTTTACATAAAATACCAGAACGTTTTAGTAAATTTGCCATTAATGTATGTGGAATTGAAGCAGAAGGGACAAAAGAGGAAATAGGTTTTAAAGGAATTGAAGCATTGAGGGCATTCTTTAAATATATTGGTGTACCCACAACTATGGGAGACTTGAAGCTTTGTATAGATGAGGAAACACTGAATCAGATGGCAACAAGTGCATCTCAATATAGTAGGCAGAATCCCGAGTTTACCTATGCGTTAACCAAAGAAGATGCATTAGTTATTTTTAAAAGTAAATAAAAGATAAAGATATAAAATACATAACATGGACATCTTCGTGTAACTGCTTTGATTTTACTGATACATCATTCATATTTGCAGATGTACCAGTAATTGTGTAACGTAGCTACTATTCGTATAGACTCCGGTACGAACCTTCGTTTCGAAGTACCACTCATTGCTTTTCTTTGTCTGATGTATTTCAAGATCACGTTTATCTTCCAGGTTTTTGGTTGATATTGGTGCGGTTATAATACTTGCATCAACGATAGTGCCTTCATGCATCATAAAGCCAGATTCATAAAGACGCTTATTAACATCTGCAAAGATTTTCTCACCAATCTTGTGGCGGAACTTAAGCAGAGTAGTTGCATCAGGCATTCGCTGCTCATTGAAAACTATATGGATAAATGAGTGATAGCATAGCTGTCATAAATAGAATTTTCGATTCCTTCATCTTTTGCTTTTCTTGCTGCATCTCTTGCTCTTTGGGCCAAAACGGCCTTTTCATATATCAATTTGGAACCTATCTTCTCAATCACTGTCAAACAGGAATATGTCCGATGAAGAATTAGCAGCTTACTCTTCATGGAACAAAGAAGTGAAAGCTGCATGTAGTAACAAAGTTGAATAAACAGTAAAAGTTACGGAATTCTGATTTTTGAATTCCGGATTTTTTTATGAGTTATACCCTGAAATTAAGCTCTTGCTTTTATTAAAAGTACAATAGGATATGAATACGAAGATATTCAAATCACTGGATTTGAGAAAAGATCATTTCTAAAACAAGACTACTTGTAAAAGTTCCATGAACAGCAGTAAGTGACGAAGATATATATCTATATCTGTATATAATAGACATAGATATATCTGTATATAATAGTTGACAAATTATATGTAAAGTGATATATTGATTGAAACGTTTCAATAATGGTGTTTACTGATTAATACAGAAGACATTGATTTTGCTAATACAAATTCTTTGGAACAGATTTGTTAATTTTTGAAAAAGATCAGCTAGTAAGGAGAAGAAATAATGATAGTTTTGTACGGAATAGTAATTATATTTGCATATGTAATACAGACTATATTTGGATTTGCAGGAACTGCGATTATTACTCCGTTATTATTTCTTATTGTAGGTGCAGATACAACCGTTGCAGTAACCGGTATGCTTGGAGCAATTGGGTGTGGAACCGCAGTAATAAAGGTGCGAAAAAATATTTTATTTCAAGAGGTATGGAAAATAATACCACTTATGATTGCAGGAATAATCATTGGTTTTTATCTAAGAACGGTTGTGACAATGGGATATCTTGTAAAATTATATGGGATTTTTATAATGGGAGTTTCCTGTGTTATGTTTATTACGAATGGAAGAATACGGCTGTCAAGAAATGTTAATTGCTTGCTACTGCTTTGTGCTGGGGTTATTCATGGTTTATTTGTTTGTGGAGGACCACTATTGGTTCTATATGCCATGCAGGCCATTCCACAAAAAGAACATTTTCGTGCTACGATCAATTTTATATGGATGATTTTAAATGCTATCCTAGTTATAGGACATTTTAGAGAAGGTTTATATACAGGGTCTTTTTTTTATTATGAAGGAATTGCGATTATTATGGCTGGTATGGGGATATATGCAGGAGAAATTATTAACAAACGTATTATGCAAAAGGGATTTATGAAAGCTGGAAGCGTGCTACTGTTTGTAACTGGCTTACTTCTTCTAAAATAAATAAAAGTGAATGTGTAATAATGTTCGAATACCAAATATAATTCTCGTTCTGTCGTCCAAGTTTTTGAAAATGAGCAGGGTAGCTTATCAGCAGATAGATATTTCTATTCGGCTGAACGATATAGGCGATTGTCTTTAAGCAATGCGAAGACTAACCGCACAAGTTTACGAGCAGCTAATGCGAGTGCACGTTTGTGTTGATATCTGTTCACCTCTTTGTACTTTTGGTGATAGAAAATTTTGTACTCCTTGTCGCATCTTACAAGAAAGAACGTAGCTTCGTATAGATAATACTTTAAAAATTGGAATCATGTATCAAAAAATATATTAAGAGGAGAACCAATGTATGAAATTAGAATTTGAGTATGGTCAGGGGACTATGAGTGCAGAATTACCCGATAATACAGATGTTTTTATTCCAGGAGAGACGGTAAAAGACCCGGAATTCATATCGGAAGATAAGCTGGAGGAGGCGTATTTGGAAAGTCTTGCGCATCCAATTGGTATGTTAACATTAACAGAAATGGCACATAAGGGAAGTACAGCTGTGTTTATTATTCCAGATCGTGTAAAAGGTGGAGAACAGTCAACAAGTCACAGAAAATTAAGTATAAAATATATTCTGAAGGAGCTTTATGCTGCGGGAGTAGAGAAAAAAGATATTCTTTTTGTTATTTCGAATGGATTACATCCAAGAAGTAAAGAAGCCGATGCAAAAGCAATTTTCGGAATAGAGTTATTCGATGAATTCTGGTTTACCGGACAAATTATCAGTCATGACAGTGAAGATCAAGAAAACATGGTATATCTTGGCACAACACGCAGAGGCGACCCGGTATATATGAATAAGTATGTATTCGACTGTGATATTCCAATATTGATTGGACATGTTCAAGGAAATCCATATGGTGGATATTCTGGTGGTTATAAACATAGTGCCACTGGAATTACAAATTGGGAATGCATTGCAAGTCATCATGTTCCTTCTGTAATGCATAGAGATGATTTTACTCCAGTAAACGGTGGAAGTCTTATGAGAGATAAATTTAATGAGATTAGTATGTATATGGAAGAGAAAATGGGACATCCATTTTTCTGTTGTGACGCAGTATTAGATACCAGCTCAAGACAGATTGCTATTTATACCGGATATGCAAAAGAAATGATGCCAATCAGCTGGAAATGCGCAGATAAAAGAACTTATGTACATTGGGCAGAGAAAAAATATGATGTGCTTGTATTTGGTATGCCACAGAAATTCCATTATGGAGATGGAATGGGAACAAATCCGATTATGATGATGCAGGCATTAAGTGCGCAGGTATTACGATTTAAACGTATTATGAGTGATAAATGTGTAATAATTTGTGCATCGACGTGCAATGGCTATTTTCATGATGAGTTGTGGCCATATTTAAGAGAACTTTATACTATGTTTCAGCATGATCATATGTATACCTTGCCCGATATGAACCGATATGGGGAGTACTTCGCAACTAATGAAGATTATATACGTAAGTATCGTTTTTGTAATGCATTTCATCCTTTTCATGGATTTTCTATGATGTCCTGTGGTCATATTGCAGAAATTAATACCAGTGCAATCTATATTGTTGGAGCAGAAGAACCAGGATATGCACGGGGTATGGGATTAAAGACCAGAGAGTCCTTTGAGGAGGCTTTAGCGGATGCTAAAAAGAAATTTGTTGGACATAATCCTAATATTTTGGCTCTTCCAATGACATTTAAAAAGGCGGCCGTACATCTTTGTATGAAAAACCCGAAGGATGACAGTATGGATGAATCTGGGCACAGATATGGTGGCTGTTGCTAGACAAGAAATAACTGAAATAACACATATGTAAATTATATCCTCTCAGCGGATTAGTGAAATTATTAATAGATTGCTTATGCTTTTGTGGGAATTTTTTTTTGCAGACAATCGAAAACTTTCATTTCGTAATCTGCGAGACGGATGCGTTTTAGAAAAAGGAGAATCTTAGAAAGAGCAATTACTTGCCCTATTTTACTTAGAGAATCCTTTTTTGTATCTCATCCTGTAACTCTGATTTCAATTGCATAAAATTGGACCATTCTTCATCGGATAATGTTAACACATGAGAATAAGAAGAACCATGATCATGAAAACAGAGGCTACTATTGATTATAACAAAGCTTGTATGGAAAGGAGAGAATTGATGTATTAGGGACTAAATATATCAATCAAGAAAGATATGAGAGAAGTAATGAATATGAATCAAGGGTGGCTGTTTCATTTAGGAGAAATTTCTTATGATGAACTAAATGGCCATTATGCAACTTACATGCACGCTAAGGCACAGAGTGGACGAGGTGCTGCACAGGAATTATTTTATGATGAAGATTTTAGAAAGGTGAATCTTCCACATGATTATGTGATTGAACAGGAACCATCACAACGATACAATGAAGCACAAGGTGGATATTTCCGTGATAATGCGTGGTATCGTAAGCATTTCCAACTTCCAGTATCTGATGAAGGCAGGAGAATTGTGATTTTGTTCGATGGAGTTGGAAGGAAAACGGAAGTTTGGGTAAATGGGCAACCAGCAGGAAAAAATGATAGTATGTATAACAGTTTTTATATGGATATTACACCTTATCTACATTATGGTGAAGAAGATAATGTTATTGCGGTACATATTCAAAATGAGGATGACGCAGAAGGCTGGTGGTATGAAGGTGCTGGAATTTACCGTAATGTTTGGATGATTAAGACGAGCGTCACATCAATGGATGTCTGGGGACTTCGTATTCGTCCACATAAAATTAAAGAGAGTCTCTGGAAGGTTGGAATGGATATAGACCTCTATCATATGGAGAAACCACAGAATGTTAAAATCATATGTACATTAAGAGATGAAAATGGACAGGATACCATGTCGGTATCCTCCACTGTATTAGCACAGTTTGGAAGAAACAATTATACGATGGAACTTGTGGTAAATGATCCACATCTGTGGAATCTAGACTATAGTGTGCTGTATGAGATGGTAGCAGATGTTTGGGTGGATGGTGTACTTGAAGATAGCGTTAAGGAGAAATTTGGATTCCGAGTAGCTCATTTTGACCCTGATAGCGGCTTTCATCTTAATGGGAAACCGATAAAAATACGTGGGGTCTGCATACACCAGGATCACGCAAGGCTTGGGGTGGCAGTGCCTGCTAATGTTTTGGAATTCCGGCTGCAACAGCTGAAACGCGCAGGCGTGAATGCTTATCGCTGCGCACATCACAATCCAGCACCTGAATTATTGGATTTATGTGATAAGATGGGAATTTTAGTGCTTGATGAGAACCGATGGTTTAATTGTAGCGAAGAAACTTTGAAACAGGTTCGATTCATGTGCTGTAGAGATATGAACCATCCAAGTGTAATACTATGGTCAATAGGAAATGAGGAACCACTACAAAGCACGAAAATGGGAAGAGAGTTGGTACGCCAGCTCAGGGAATTTGTGCGCCGAATTGATCCGTTGCGACCGGTTACAATTGCCTTAAACGGTGGATTTTATAATTCATATGCAGCAACAGAATCAGACGTTGTTGGAATTAATTACCGTATTTCCGAATATAAGAAGATGCATGAAATTCATAAGGGGAAAGCAATTATTGCAACAGAAAGCGGTGCGTCAGATAATGACAGAGGAGTCTATTTTGAACCTGAGTCTGATCAGGTCTCGAAAGGAATAAGGCATGATTATTCGACAGCATATGACAAGAAAACAACTTCCTTTGGATCTTCTTATCGAGAAGCTATACGGGAAGCTGAGACACATTCGTTTATTGCAGGAACATTTTTATGGTCAGGTATATCATATCGAGGAGAGGCTGCATGGCCTATGACTTCATCGGGATCAGGTATACTTGATAACTGCGCTATAGAAAAGGATAATTTCTATATGGTAAAATCCATCTGGAATTCTGAGCCAATGATTCACATTATGCCATCCTGGAATTTACATGGACACAATGGGGAAGAGGTTGAAGTATGGATTTATACAAATCAAGAGGAAACAGAGCTAATTATTAATGGGCAGACACTAGGAAGAAAGAAAGCAGAACGATTTGAACCAATTATATATTCAGTATATTATCAGCCAGGTAATATTGAAGCAATTGGTTATTCTAATGGGAAAGAAGTGGTTAGGGAATGCCTGAATACAGCTGGTGCACCTGAACAGCTACAAGTACAAGTTTTGAATGATGCCACAGACAGTGGAGAAGATGCATATGTTATAAATATAAATCTGGCTGACGCTAATAGTTATGAACTTACCGATTCGGATGCGAAAATTACCTGTGATGTCTTACGGGGAGGAAGCCTTTTGTCCCTTGATAGCGGGGATCCTAAGGATACATCTTCAAGCTTTGCAACAGAAAGAAAATTATTTTCTGGAAAATTGCAGGCTATTGTGAAAGTTGATGAATTTGCATCGGATGTTATGGTGAACTTTTCCTGTAAACAGTACCAGCTGAAGAAGAGTATTCATTTAACTCCGAAGAAAGCGGTTGCAACGCATCGGCTTGCTGTTTTTGAGAGTGGACTGGAACTTCGGGAATTTCGAAAGTGGCCGGATGCATTGGAAAAGAATGCAATTGATGCCACTTATAATTTCCATGATATGAATACAAGTGAACCAGCCATTATGCATCATTGTCGTGGAGAACAGGGAGAAGGTTATGAAATTTATACCGGAAAAACGGTCATACCAATGATTTCAAATAAAAAGACTATTTACCTGAAATTTGAAAACCTTGTAGGGGATGTAGAAATTCGAGTCTTTCATGATCATGATTGCTGGCCAAACCCGGTACCAGCAGAATACCTGGATAAAAAAGAACATTTTATACTAGAAAAAAAGATGGATTGCATTATAGAACTAGAAGGTTTTCATGCAAAAGAGAAGGTAAACATAATTCTTCTGGTAAAGAGGGATGGCAAATTTGCTTTGGACAGAATTTTATATTCGGTAAAAGAAAAATAAGTCACAGTGCAATTGGTCTACATGTATAGTTAGCTAGTATGTGTGTAGTAAGATTTTTGTGTTGATAAGGTATAAATACTTGGAGCTATGAAAAACTGCTGATATAAATTATGTAACGAATATTTGACCGTTATTGCAGATAACATTTCTGCAAAAAGTCCTGTAGTTATCATGATTTTCTATGAATAATAAAGAAATGGTAAACGATTTGAGCAATTGGGTTTACTGTGCTGTTGAAAAGGAAGGAGAGACATAAAGTATGATTAAAGAAACAAATTTATCTATGATTCCATATGTATTAGAATTGAATCGTGTAAAAAGAGCATACACGGGAGGAAAACTCTTGGATGAGTGGCAGAGATTAGAGCATGCGGAAGATGGAAATATGAGTGAGGAATTTCTGATCTCAACCGTTGAAGTAACAAACGAGAACAAGGCGACTGAAGAAGGGTTAAGTCGAACGTTTCTTCCAGATGGCAGCAGTGTAACACTTGCTTCATTAATACAGAGCGACCTTGAGGGCTTTCTGGGAGAAAAATATGCAAAAGAGAAAGATGTCCGTGTATCGGCACGTGTTGGCGATACGACTGTAAGACACGTGTTACAGTGCCATCCGGACACTGCTTTTGCCAGAAAATACTTACAATTTCCAAATGGAAAATCAGAAGCCTGGTATATTATAAAAACACGTTCAATTAATGGTAGTACTCCACACATGTATGCTGGATTTAAGAAGGGTGTTACAAAAGAAAAATGGACAGAGCTGTTTGAAAAACAGGATATTCCAGCAATGCTTGAGTGCATGCACAAAATCCCGGTACATGAAGGTGGTGTTTATTTTGTAGAAGCTGGAATGCCTCATTGTATGGGACCAGGAAATGTCTTCTGCGAAATTCATGAACCATGTGATTATACATTTCGTGCTGAAAAATATTACCTTCCAAATCGTACATTCTCTGATTTTGAAATGAATTATGGTTTGGGAAATGATTTGCTAATGGATACATTTCACTATGATACCTATACCTACGAAGAAATAGTTGAAAAATGCGTATTGAGTGACTCAGTAGTTTTTGAGACGCAGAAGGTGCAGGCCAAAACGGTAGTAAGTTATGAACAGGCAAAACGTTTTAAAGTAGAAAAATATATCTTCAGCGAGGCGGTCAAAATTCCGGATTTTGAAGGACATAGAATTGCAATAACAATAAAAGGAAGCTGCGAATTTTCAGCAAATGGTGTTACAAGAAAAGCAGAACAGGGAAGAGGTGTATTTCTTCCTTATGGTGCAAAAGGGCTTGCTTTAACTCCTTGTGAAGAAGGCGAGACGATTATATTAATCTGTTATCCGCCAAAGCCAGTGCTTGATCCAAAAGAATATTTTAAAAATCCTATTCAGATTGGCATACTAGTCAATGATCTAGACAAATATCTGGGAAAATTAGAATCTGTATTTGGCATTGGTCCATTCCGAATTGCCAAATATCCACCAGAAGGAGAGGTTCCATATCGTGAATATCATGGAAAAGAAGGAAACTTTGCTGCAAAATTCTGTTTTTATAATCTCGGAAATATTGAATTAGAGCTGATTCAGCCGATTTCCGGAGATAATATTTGGCAGGATCATATTGATAAACATGGCCCAGGAATTCATCATGTTAAATTCCTGGTTCCAGATAATAAACTAATTGAGGAATACTTGAATGAAAATGGATATCATATTATTCAACAGGGGGCTGCGGTTGGACCAAATAAGGGTAGAGTATGGGCGTTCTTTGATACATTTGATGATATTGGATTTGATGTCGAAATAATGAATGAGATAAAGGTTGAAAAATGAAATATTACTTAGCGATTGATATAGGAACAACAAACTGGAAAGCTGCAATTTATAATCAAGTTGGTAAGCTTATTGATATTGAACGAACACCTACACAAACACATACGGACGAAAACGGATACAGTTTTTACAAACCGGATGATATGTGGAATGCCGTCTGTACTTTGTGCAGACAGGTTAAGACAAAGGCTGGAGTAGAGATTTCGGGTGTATCGGTGACAAGTGTTGCGGAAGCTGTCATTCCAATTGATAAAAATGGAAGTCCAGCAGGAAATATTATTACTTGGTTTGATACAAGAAGTATGAAACAGGCAGAAGAACTGAAAAAACGTTTCGGAGCGCAAAAACTGTATGCAATTACAGGTTTGGATGTAAATCCGATCTTTTCATTGCTTAAGATTATGTGGGTACGTGAAAATCAGCCAGATATATACGAGAATGCATACAAGTGGCTGCAGATATCGGATTATATACTGTTTTGCCTGAGCGGTGAGTTTGTGACGGACTATACGCTCGCATCGCGAACCATGGCATTTGATGTAAAAAGGAATGAGTGGACAAAAGAAATTTTAGATACAGTTAATGTGTCGGTGTCTGTGTTTCCAACAGTCTGTGAGAGTGGAACGGTTATTGGAGCAATTTCAGAAACCCTTTCGAATATGACCGGAATTACAAAAGGAGCAAAAATTGTAGTTGGTGGGAATGACCACCCATGTGCTTCTATTGCTACAGGAGTTATTTCCGGTAATAAAATTCTGGATAGTTCTGGAACAGCAGAATCATTTATCTACGTATCGAAGAAAAATGCGATACCGGATATGACGTATCAAGGACAGAGAACCTGCAGATATCTGCAAAAAGACCGCTATGCTTTGTGGGGAGGGATTATTAGCTCTGGTAGAAGCTTTGACTGGGGATATGAGACTTTTACTTCGTCCAAAGCATTTGGAATATCACAGGATTTATACAGTTATGGAGAGATATTGCCCCAGCTGTCGGATGTCAAAGGAATTGAAAGTGGGCTGATTTTTTATCCACATTTAAGAGGTGCGGGAGCACCGTATTGGAATCCTAAGATTTCAGGAGCATTTTTGGGTATAAGAGATTACCATACATCAAAAAATATGCTGAAAGCGGTGATAGAGGGATTGTCTATGCAGGCGAAAATGATTATAGACATGGAAGAAAAAATATCACAGACAACAGTAGATAGTCTATGCGTGGTTGGAGGAGGCTCTAATAACAGAATCTGGCAAACAATTAAAGCAAGTATTATTCAAAAGAAACTAGAGTTATGTTTTGAACCGGAAGCAACGTCAATGGGAGCAGCAATGCTTGCAGCAATTGGGGATGGCATCTATAAAGATATTGAAGAGATTTCTGAATTTCTTGCACAAAAGAATGAAATTATTGAACCGGAGGAAAAGCTGGTAAAAAAATATGCTCCATTTTATGAAATATATGCAGAAGGTTATGAACAGTTGCAAAACTTCAACGAAAAACTTTACGATACAGTAAAAATGCAACAGTAATGTTTCTTATAATTACTAGATTAGAATATGAAAATAATTTGAATATTTAAAATAATGGGGTGTCAGACTTGACACTACCTAATAAAAACAGAGGAAAAAGATATGAAACTAGCGTGTGCAGTAACTACTTATGAAACGTCATCTGGACCAATTGTGTTCAAAGATGGCAACTTAAAAGAGAATATAAAAATTATGAAAAAGTACGGTTTTTCTGGTATGGATTTGTTCATAAAAAGGACAGAAAAAGAACAGATCAGGGAGTATCGGAAAATGCTAGCAGATAATGATATGCGTGTAGCAACATTGTTTGCTATTTATCTCGGAGAAAGTGGTGTGAAACTTACGGATCCAGATAAAGTACATATTGCAAATTATATTAATTTGATGAAAGAGCAGCTGGATAATGCAAAGGAGATCGGAGCGTTAGGCCTCGGTCTAGGTTATATACGTGGATGCTATTATGAGAATGAGACAGAGTTGGATGCATTAAAGCGCCTTTCCGAGGTGCTTCTTGTTCTTGGAGAATATGCAGTTAGTATAGGAACACGGATTCTACTTGAGCCGATTAATCGATATGAAATCAATACCTTGAATAAGGCAGTGGATACAGTAGATTTTATTCGAAATGCCCAGCTAAAGGGTATTGACCTTCAGCTTGATATGTTCCATATGAATATTGAAGATAAGTCTATTTGCTCTGCTATTGCATATGCAAAAGGAATGATTGGAAATATCCATATATCATCCAGCAACCGCTATGCAGTTGGAACCGGACATTTTGATTTTAAAGAGACTATAGACTGCCTAAAAGAAAATGGTTATAACGGCTTTCTGACCTTGGAGGCATTTTCTGATAATCCGGAAGCTACATTAAAGATGACAGCAGATTCTCTTAGAAGTTACTTATGATATATATAATTCTCAGCAAATGCCTACGCGCACAGATTAATTCCCATGGTACATAACTGACAAACTCGGAGGATTCTGATATATTTATTACATAAAAAGGAAATTTTGGTACAGGAAGAGGAATTTATAGTTATACAGAAATTTATATTTTTGAATGAAGAAGAATAGAAAGTAACAAATAGACATTGAAACGGTAATCGGGAGGATTAAAGATGGGATATAAAACAATCAAAGAACTGTTAGATGCCACAAAAGGAGTTGGCGTAATTGGAGCATTCAATATTCATAACATAGAGTTTATTAAAGGAGTTGTGAAAGCAGCAGAGGAAGAAAATCGTCCCGTTATTATGATGATCAATGAAGCAGTATTGATGTATGGAGGTATTGAAATACTTGGTGGAGCTGCTATAGCTGCTGCAAAACAAAGTAAGGTGGATATGGCCGTAATGGTTGATCATGGAATCAATATAGACTTTCTGAAAAGGTGCATTGATTTTGGTTTGGATGTAATGTATGATGGTTCTCTTTTAGAATTTGAGGAGAACATAAAAAATACTAAAGAGATGGCAGATTATGCACATGCACGTGGCCGGGCACTGGAGGGTGAAATTGGTGCTCTTGGACTCTCGGAGGATGGAGATGAGGAGCATGAGCAAAGAACCACATCCGTAAAGGAAGCGGTTGCATTTTCGGAAAAAACAGGGGTTGATATACTTGCAGTTTCGGTTGGAAATGTTCATGGTTTTTATAAGGGTAAACCTCATATTAATGTTCAAAGAATTAAAGAAATCAGCGAAGCAGTTCCACAGCTTCCGGTTGTTATGCATGGTGGATCAGATATTCCATACGAAACCATCAAAGCATCGATTGAGGCTGGTATTCGTAAATTTAATATTGCTACAGATTTGAAGCAAGCATATGCAGAAAAAATGCGAGAGCTTCTGATACAGGAGCCTATGCCAATTCAACCATTACAGTTATTCCCTGTCGTAGCAGATGCAGTAACGGTTGTAGCACGAAAAAAAATTAAAATGTTTGATTTAGTTGGTGACACAAAATGAATGGAAGAGAACGAAACAGTAAAGTAGGTTGAAGCATATACCTTCATTATAAATTTGATCTTTGGTTCCATTAAGGAGAATATGTGTAACGACAATGTTGATAGAGGCTTTATTTCTTTGTATTTTTAAGCAATATTATTCAAATCTATGGTTGGGTCTATGACAAAGCAGTTGAATCGATACCAAATTGGATTAATAAAAGCATCGGATGTACAGGCAATATCATCGAGTATTTAGACGATTGGTCAATTTAATTATTATATTATGGAGGAATAAAAAATGGAGAAAAACCAAGAAGGTTCATTGCAATTAACTGATCTGGCTCTTCAAAAAACAGTCACATCAGAGGTTGTATGTACGGAGAATCATACTCCAGACGCAATTACAGATGCAAATCCACAGACATATTGGGAACCGTCAGAGGCACAGGCTTCTCTTGTTATTGATCTTGGTGAAAATACAAGATTTAACCGGGTAACGATATTGGAGCATTCCAATTGCAATGAGGAAGATACTATACATATATTGGGATACGAATTAAGTGTTTCAGAAGATAAGAAAAATTTTGATATCATTAGCGCATACCAGGTTGAAAACCCAGAAACAAAATCTGGTGCAATTACACTGAAACAGTTTCATAGTTATTACAGGGTAGACTGTAAACAGCAGAATGCTAGATATATTAAGTTTTCGGTAACCAAAACAAAACCGGATACGTTACCACAGATTACTGGAATAACAGTAAATCAAAGACCAGTGACGGAGCTAGATCGCGAATGGAGCAATTTCATCAACGATACGTCATGGCAGAAGGAAGTGGATGTCTCTGCGATTGGAAGAGGGTCTTTAATCGCAAATTATAATGGTGGAACTTTACAACTCAAAGTAACCGATCGACCATATGTAAATGATATTACCTCAAAGGTGATATTTACCCTTGATAATCCTGAACTTGCAACTGTATCCGAAACAGGACTTGTGACAGCAAAAGCATCAGGTGTTGTTAGGGTTACTGCTACCTCAAAAGAAACGGGACTATCAGGAAGCTTAAACATTGAAATCCTTGAGCCGGATACGAAATTTAAAAATACATGGGGAAATCTTATTTCTACATATAAAGCGCCAGACTGGTATACGAAGGGTAAATTTGGACTTTACTTCCATTGGGGAGCGTATGCGGTTATTGCAAGAGAAAATGAGTGGTTTATATCCCGTATGCATAAAAAAGTGGAAGATGATGAACGTTTTTTCTTAGATAAGTTTGGAGAGTATGATACATTAGGTAACAGAATTGGATACAAGGATTGTTATAAGTATTTTTCCGGAGACCAGTTCAATGCAGATGTTTGGGCTGAATTAGCTAAGAAAGCAGGTGCAAAGTTCATAATTCCTACTTCTGAACATCACGATGGATTTACATTATATAATTCAGATAACACACGATGGAAGGCAACAAATTGGGGACCAAAGAGGGATGTAATACAGGAATTAAAAGATGCTGCAATAAAACAGGGATTAAAATTTGGATTTTCTAACCACTATAAAGAAAAGCACGTATTTATGGACCCAGTTGATAATACAGCTTTTACAGATACATTTGAACCGAATAATTACGATTTCTATTCGAATCCAACTGCAACATGGGATGAAAACAAACAAAACACCTTGGACCAGTACTGGTATAACCGTACAACCGAGCTGGTTGATAAGTATGATCCTGATTTTGTTTTGTTTGACTGGCATGTAATAGGGGATGATTATACGAAGGACTTCTTGACACATTATTATAATCATGCAGAGAAAACAAATCCAGATGGTGTTGTTATGACCATTAAATTGAAAGCAAATGATGGTGGCTTTATACGGGGCGTTGAGCGAGGACAGGCTGCAGAAATTAGAGATATGCCATGGGAAGGAAACACATCCATTAGTAGAAAGTCATGGGGCTACATAGAGGATGAGAGCTATGAATCTTCAGTTGAAATCGTTGATACAATGGCCGATATTGTTAGTAAAAATGGAATTTTTTTGCTAAATGTTGGACCAGACCGTCATGGAATTATTCCAAAAGAGGCTCAGATGATTATTACTGAAATTGGTGACTGGATGGAACATAATGGAGATGCTATCTATAATACAAAACCATGGTCATGTTTTGGAGAGGGTCCTACAATTGTAGAAGATGGATACTTGGTAAAAAAGTCAGCGGTATTTACTGCGGATGATTATCGGTTTACACAGTCGATAGATGATCATTATTTATACATAATTGGCATGCGGTATCCATTTGATAAGAAGATAACAATTAAAACTCTAAATAGCTATAATGTGTCTATGGATAACCTGAAAAACGTAGTGCTTTTGAATGGAAAAATTCCATTGACTTACGAACAGACTGGAGATGGATTTTCAGTAACCTTGCCAGATGAAAATCCGGACCAAAAGGTAAATGCATTTGCACTTCGTTTGGAGTTTGATAAAGAAGTCCCACTAATGGAAGTTAAGAAATACAAGATTACAGTCGAGGGAGGGACTTCTATCTACCGTTCAGTGAAAGCAGGTATTACAACTACATTGAATGCATTTCCAGGAAAAAATGGCGCTGTATTTAAGAAATGGGAGGTGCTTCCGGAAACAGTAGAGATCAATGATCCTACTAGCCCATATGCAAAACTTGTTATGCCGGAGTGCGACATTGTTGCGAAAGCAATATATGATCAGGAATTTACAGTGCCTGTCATCATAAAGAGTGAGAAGCAAATTACGGAAAATAATGCGGAAGTGACCTTTGAATCTGATGCTGATTATGTAGATTTTATCAATGTGTTAGTTGATGGAAAGGTAGTGTCAGCGGAAAATTATTTTATTAAAAATGATAAAATTACAATCACATTAAAACCTGAGTATGTATCGAAACTGACAAGGGGAATGCATACATTTGCTATTGCTACCATAAATGGAGCTGCATCTTGTGAATTTTTAATAAAAGCTTAAATAAAACAGAATTTATAAGAAGGGGAGTTGTTATGTTTTAATTTTCATGATAAAATTAGGAATGAGCGAAAGAATTGTAATCGGGTACAGTGTAGGCACTACAACTAGTTACACTATTTGGAACCAAGGGAACTATTTGTGATAGTAACCTAGATCTATATAAACTGCCATACAGTATCTAATTACTTAACAAGGTATACAAAGAGACCGTGGTTAGAGCTTTTCTCAAACCATTAAGTGGTAGGGTGAATGAACCAATCCACAGTCTCTCCTAATGTATAGCATCTAGCCCTTGGAGAGGGGCCATAAGCACTACCACTATTATAATTCGAGGGGATTTGGGCGGTATGTCAGGTACTATGAAAGATTTAGCAAAATATACGGGATACTCATTAGGAACAATATCAAATTATATCAGTGGAAAAGTTCCAGTATCTGAGCAGAAAGGTAATCGCATTGAACAGGCAATAAAAGAACTTGGATATACCGTTAATATGGCTGCGAGAGTATTAAAGACAAATAGCTTTCAGTGTATCGGTGTTCTGATTCCGTCGTTTTCTAACCAATTCTTACTCCAAGTAAGTAAGTATATTGAACGCATCTTAAGGACGTATGGGTACGATATGCTTGTTACAAGTTACAATGATGATACCGAGAATTTCTATAAGCAATTACGTAATCTAAGTCAGAAAACGGATGGTATTTTATGTGTTCCGAGACCAGATGTGGATTATAGAATCATAGCAGAGGAACAAAAGAAAGTGCCAATTGTTATGTTTGATGAAACCACTAACGAAATGGTTTGTGATAGGGTTCTTGTTGATAATGAAAAGATTGTTGAAAATGTTATAGATATGTTGATCCATCAGGGACGCACAAAAATTGGGTTTATTGCCGGAAAGAAAAGAGCTTATACAACTTTACAGCGTAAAAGGGGCTATGAAAATGCTTTTAAAAGAAATGGAATACCTATCAATGAAACATTGATGACCTATGGAACCTATGAAAAAAAATCCGGATATCTCGGATTTCAGAAAATAAGAATTAGTAATCCGGATATTACAGATGTCTTTGTCGTCGGATATCGAATGACATTAGGTGTATTAGCTGCAGTCAAAGCAGCCGGACTTGAACATGAGATTTCGATTATTGGGTATGATGCCTATGATATTTCAGATACGGTGGATATTAAACTTGGTTACATATATCAGCCATATCAGGAAATAGCCCAAATGGCTGTAAAGCTAATGATGAGACGTGTGAATGGGGATGACAAGGATTTCCCGACTACCGTAATTATTAATGCAGAGTTGCGTATGGGGTCATAACAGTAAATGAATTTACTGGGGAAAAAAATTAAAATTAACGTGTTTCATTAACCATATTTTAGCAATAAGTGTTCGGATCTTCTGAAATATGAAATTTTTAAACCTTCAAGATTGATAAAGGATAACTATTATTCCATTGACTAAATATAAGTCAAGGTTATTAATAGTTATCCTTTTGTCTTATCATCAAGGAAAACTTATAGAAAGTAAAACAGTCAGGAATGTTACCTATCATAGTTCTACTCCTACGTGTCTACAAATCATTCAAAGCTATGGTTGTTCCTGATATTATCAAATAACCATGTGAACAAATTTGCTATAATTACATATTTGTATTCTATGATTCTATATGGAAAAGTAGTATGTTATAAATGATAAATAAATTAATTAGAGGTAACTAATATGTATTTAGCAGGAATCGATGTGGGGACAACAGGATGTAAATGCTCTGTTTATACTGATCTTGGTGAATTTGTGGATGAAGCATATCAGGAATATGAAATTCATGTAACGGAATTTGAACATACTATTGATCCCAAAATTATTTGGGATGGTGTTAAAAAAGTAGTGAAAGAAATTGCTAACAAAGTTAAAGTAATAGAATCAATTTGTATCACATCCTTTGGAGAAGCAAGTATATGGCTGGACCAATATGGTGAGCCATTAACTAATGCATATCTGTTTACAGACCCCAATGGAAGTCGTGAATCTTGCGAAATTGTAAATGAAGTCGGAGCTGATTATATATATCAGCATATGGGTTTGACACCGGGGAAAATGTACAGTGCAGTCAAATGGAAATGGCAGAAAAAGCAAACTCCTGATTTATGGAAAAAAACGTCATGGATATGTCTTATTGAAGATTATATTGTATATCGTCTATCAGGAGTACGTCAGATTGACTACACTTTAGCGGCTAGAACTATGGCATTTGATATACATAAGCTTTGTTGGGATGATGCAATTCTTAAGGCAGTGGGAGTGTCTGAACAAATGTTGTCAAAGCTTGTTCCGACAGGAACTGCAGCTGAGGTAATGCAGGAAGAAGTGAGGAAAGAATTGGGATTTGATAATCGCCCGTTGATAGTATCTGGATGTCATGATCAGATTGCAGCAGCTATTGGTAGTGGGGTCTTAAAAAGAACACAGGCCGTAGATGGAACGGGGACAGTTGAATGTATCACCTGTGCATTCTCAAAACTAGATAAATCACAGGAGAAATTGCTTAGCGAAAGCGGTTATGCAGTGGTTCCATACGGTAAGGATTTATACGTTACGTATGCTTATTCCTTTACGGGTGGAGCAATGTTGAAATGGTATCGTGATAAATTAGCTTTCTGTGAAGCTGAGTCTATGAAAAGGCATGGTGAAAGCCCCTATGAGGTATTTAATAATAGTATTCAGATGGATAGACCTTCAGGATTGCTTGTTCTTCCCTATTTTGCAGGTGCGGGAACACCGTATATGAATCCTAACGCTAAGGGAGTTATCGTAGGGTTAACAATAGATACAACAAAGGCACAGATATATCAGGGATTAATGGAAGGGGCTGCATATGAGATGCGGTTAAATATGGAGAGACTTGAACAAGCTGGGGTTCCAATTGAGGAATTATATGCAACTGGAGGAGGTGCAAATTCTAGCCAATGGCTGCAAATTAAAGCAGATATATATGGGAAAAGGGTTGTTCCACTTGGTGTAGAACAGTCTGGAACAATAGCATGCATTATGTTAGCAGGTGTAGCATGTGGTAAATTCCAATCTCTAGAGGAAGCAACGAACATATTTGTAACACGTAAGGACTGTTATGAGCCAAGAGAAGAAGTTCGGAAGAAATATGAAAATCTTTATCATGAATATAAACAGATATATCCAAATTTATATTATAAGGAGGAAAAGACAGAGAAATGAGAAAAACAACATTTGCATTATATTTTGGAAACAGAGGATTTATGCCTGCAGAATTGCTTAGTGAAGCTAGAAAAGAGGTTAGTGAGGCAGTAAGGAGTGCGGGATATGATTATATAATTATGGATGAAACAGCGACTCGTTATGGAGCGGTAGAGACTAGAGATGAGGGAAGAGTCTATGCAAAATGGCTGGAGGAGCATAAAGGTGAATTCGATGGAGTAGTCTTATGTTTGCCTATTTTTATTGATGAAAATGGTGCAATCACTGCACTAGAACACGCTGGAGTACCGATTCTGGTTCATGCCTATCCTGATGAAATTGGAAAAATGGATTTTGCCCACCGACGTGATGCTTACTGTGGTAAATTTAGTGTAACGGATGTGTTTGAACAATATAAAACACCATATACGATATTTACGCCACATGTGGTTCACCCTCAGTCTAAAGAATTTGCACAAAATATTCAAGATTTTGCGGCTGTTTGCCGAGTTGTAAATGGAATGAAGGATTTTAACATAGGATGTATTGGAGCTAGAACGAGTGCGTTTAAAACAGTGCGTTATGATGAGCTGACTGCACAGAGATACGGGATCAATATTGAATCCTTTGATCTTTCTGAATTAATCTACAGGGTACAGCAGAAAGCTGACGATGAACAGGCAGTTATTAAAAAGAAAAAGGATTTAAAAGCATATACAAATTGCTCAAATGTTCCGGAAAAGAATATGAATACTTTGGCAAAAGTTGGTGTTGTTTTAGATGAATATATTGGAGAGTACCATTTAGATGCATTGACACTTCGCTGCTGGATGGAATTGGAACAAATTTTGCATATTTGCCCATGTGTTCTACTAGGAGAATTAAATGATCGTGGCATTATTGCTTCCTGCGAAATGGATTTGTGTTCTGCCATAACCATGAGAGCTATGAATCTTGCGTCCGAGCAGGCGACGACTTGTTTGGATTGGAATAATAATTACGGAGAAGAGAAGGACAAGGTTATTTTATTCCATTGCGGACCGGTCCCACAAAGTCTCATGACCGAAAAAGGAACTGTTACGGATCATAAGATGATTGCTAAAATATATCCCGGACAAGGTTGGGGAACAAATGAAGGAAGAATCAAAGCCTTCCCGATGACATTCTCAAACTGTAGAATGGAAAATGGTAAAATATATATTTACGTAAGTGAAGGAGAGTTTACAGAGGATGAAATCGAGCTTGGGTATTTTGGGTGTGCCGGAGTGGCACAAATTCCTGATTTAGAGTATAAACTATACCATCTTGCAAGAAATGGTTTCAAACATCATACCACCATTGGTAAGGGACATATGAAGAAAATACTAGAAGAAGCTTTTCGTTATTATTTGAATTATGAAATAATTGATATTGATTCCAGAAGATAAGGAGCAAAAGTGAGATCAATTTATTATGGAAATGCACAGCAGGTTCGTGGGGTTGAGGAATATTATTTAGCTGAGGGGAAAGCATCAGGTATTCATATGATGCGCGTTAGAAATGGTATTGGGATGGAGGTAGAAGTATGTCTTGACCGTTGTGCAGATATTACGAGAGTTACGTTTCGTGGAGATAACCTGGGATATTTTAGTCCAGCAGGATATGTCGCACCAACATACTATGATGCGAACGGTGCTGAAATGATCCGCTCTTTTACAGGAGGCTTTTTAACAACTTGTGGATTGGATAATGTGGGATTACCCTGTGAGATTGATGGAATAAGATATCCATTGCATGGCAGAATCAGTAACCAACCGGCAGAACATTGTTATTGGATAGAAACAGAAGATGAATTTATAATCTACGCTACTATTCGTCAAGCCGGATTGTTAATGGAAAAATTAGAATTAGTAAGAAAGATTTCAATTGGAAAACTGGAGAATACAATTTGCGTTAAAGATAGAATTACAAATTGTGGTCAAGATGAAACTCCATGTATGATTTTATACCATATGAATATAGGTTATCCTTTACTATCTGAACATGCAATATTAGATATTCCAGCACAAAATATTAAAGCAAGAAATACATTTGCAGAAGAGTGCATAGAACAATGGAAAGTAATAGAAGAGCCGGGGAGTTTAAAGGAAGAGGCATGCTATTTTCACGACTTCATTATGGATGGATTTGCAAGATTGTTCAATCCCGACATAAATAAAGGTATAGAAATACGGTTCGATGCAAAAAAATTAAACTGTTTTACTCAGTGGAAAATGATGGGCAAATATGATTATGTAATGGGACTGGAGCCTGGAAATTGCCTGCCAAATGGAAGAAAACAAGCAACAGAAGAAGGTAAGTTGGTTTTATTAAAAGAACAGGAAGATGTTACATATAGGATAGATATTAAAATTGTGGAGGAATAGCTATGTTAGCTACGATGAATGAAGTCTTGAAGATAGCAGAAGAGAAAAGAATTGCAGTTGGATCCTTTAACGTACCTACCTTGGAAAATATTATGGCAGTTATTGCTGTAGCTGAAAAATTGCAAGTACCAGTAATGCTTATGCATGCACAACTCCATGAAGAGATAGTACCTATGGAGGTGATTGCACCAATTATGTTAATGATGGCAAAGAATGCAAAAGTACCAGTAGCAGTTCATCTGGATCACTGCGATGACTTAGACTATTTACAGCGAGCATTAGAATTAGGTTTTACCTCCGTGATGTTCGATGGTTCTTTACTTTCTTATGAAGAGAATGTAAATAAAACGAAAATAGCAGTAGAAAAAGCAAAACATTATGGGGCGAATGTAGAAGCAGAGATCGGAATTTTAGGAGGAAGAGAAGCCGGGGCAAAGGAAATGTCAAAAAAGGTGGAAGATATGTATACAGATCCTGTACTCGCAAAACAATTTGTTGAGGAAACCGGAATTGATGCATTGGCAGCATCCTTTGGTACGGCCCATGGCTTTTACTCTGTAGCGCCCAATTTAGATTTTGTACGAATTAAAAAAATTCAGAGCATGATAAATATTCCTTTAGTAATGCACGGAGGATCTGGTGTTAGTCCGAGTGACTATCTGAAAGCAATTGATTGTGGAATTAGAAAAATCAACTATTATTCGTACATGGGAAAAGCTGGTGTGATTGGCATAAAAGAATATCTCGAGCAGTTTAATGGAGAGGTTTCATTTTATCATGAACTTGCAAACGCCGCCATAAAAAAAATGGAGCAGAATGTTGAAGCGGCAATAAAGGTGTTCTCGAAACAATAGAGTGAAGAAAATTATTTCAGGTATTATTATTGAAAGCCGATTACGTGAGGGCTGTGATCAAGTAAATCATAGTTGCACAGTCCTAGTATACACACTATGTAAAACATCTGAATCTGTTACTAATAAAATATGATGAAACCCGACTGCAAATTAACTCTAGTATAATTAGTTATGAAGGACGAACTGTCATTCATGAATAATTTACGGTTATTCTAGATATTAAGACTGCAAAAAAAAGGTAAAATAATTATACATACAGCAATATATTACAAAACAATTAAAAAGTGATGTGATACATTAATAATGTAAGTAAAAGTATGGAGGATTCAGATGATAAGTTCATGGCTCCAAAAAAATATTGCTGCACTTAAGAGACTTGCCCATATTTTTCACATCTCGACTAATTTAAATTGTCAAGTTATTGATGATATGGGAAGATATGTATATCAAGCCGGGGTGGAAGTACCATTTTGTGATTATTTTAAGCTCTTAACAGAAGAGATGTGCCCTTGTGAGACTGCTCATTTGAACGCTTGCAAACAATCAGAAAAGTTAGGGGAATCCTATGTGTTCTTTTGTCCAGGTGGTCTTGGGAAATTTGCAATGGCAATCGCTACCCAAGGAATATTTAGAGGAGGTATTATTGCAGGACCCCTTCAAATGAATGTACCGGATATCTATCTTGTGGATAGATTAATCAAATCCTATGGTATACCCATGAACAGCAAAGGGGTTTTACAAGCTAATTTTAAAATGGTACCTCTCGTGGATCATTACCGTGTACACTGTTTAGCGGAGCTTTTGCAAATCATGGTTAAGGACTTAATCGATGAAGAAAAATATGAAATTAAAAAGAAGACAGAATTCTATATAGAACAACGGATAATTGGCGAAAATATTCAAGAAATCAAGGAAAAAAACCAAACTACTTATCCTATTGAACTTGAAAAAGAATTATCGGATAAGATACGCCATGGAGATTGTAAGGGTGCAAAATCGGTTTTAAATGAATTACTAGGATTTATTCTTTTTCAATTCATAGGTAATAGGACAGCTGTCATCACGATGCTTTTGGAACTTCTAGTAGTTATGTCTCGAGCCGCTGTAGAAGGCGGTGCCAAGTATGAAGAAATAGTTCTTTTCAATACTAAATTTTATGAGGATGTTTACAAATCCACTAATATAGAAGAGATATGCTTGTGGATGGTACAAGCTTTGGAACGTTTAACGGAGATGGTCTTTACTTTTGATGATAGCCAAGTAGAAAATAGGAATCTAATTCGTAAGGCTCTCTTATACATCCGCGAAAATTACAACAAAGAAATAACACTGGAGGATGTAGCGAACCATGTTAAGTTGAGCTTGACTTACTTCTGTCGATTATTCAGGAAAGAAACGAAAAGGAATTTTTCAGATTACATCAACTGGGTGAGGGTGGAAGAAAGTAAAAAACTATTAATGGATGTATCATATTCATTGACAGAGGTAGCTTTATTATCAGGTTTTAGTGATCAAAGTTATTTTTCAAAGGTTTTCAAGAGATATGAAAATCAAACTCCTGGTCAATTTCGAAAGTTTTATCAAGGGTAGGTGATAAAATGATTCTTCAAGAAATCAGTTATTTTTTTAAACATGGACAGTCTGAGAAGGTTAGAGAACTGACACTTAGAGGTATGGCAGAAGGGGTGATGCCTTCAGATATCGTAAATGTACTCACCTCCTATATGACAGAATTAGGGATTAAATTCAAGAATAATGAAATTTTTGTTCCAGAGGTTCTAATTGTAGCGAGAGCATTTAATGCGGCTATTGAAGTCCTTGAGCCCATAATGGAACCGTCAAAAGTCTATACAAGGGGTACAGTAATTATAGGAACTGTCGAAGGAGATCTCCATGATATCGGTAAAAATCTAGTGAAAATGATGCTAAAAGGAAACGGCTTTCATGTGGTTGACTTAGGTGTTGATGTGAAGCCAGAAACCTTTGTTCAGGCAGTAATTACTCACAATGCTCAAGTACTGGCTATGTCTGCACTCCTAACAACCACCATGATCAAAATAAAAGAAACCATTGATCTGTTGGTTAAAAGAGGTATTAGACAGCAGGTATATGTACTGATTGGAGGAGCACCGGTTACTACCAATTATGCAAAAGAAGTTAGAGCTGATGCATATGCCCGGGATGCTGGCTCGGTCTCTGAGTTACTGATAAAAAGAGGATTTAGCAAAAAAGTACTATGATTAGCAAAGTTGTTATAGATGCTTTGTTTTCTAAGGCATATCATATAAAATATCATTAATTTTGGAGGATTGGCTATGAAATTATTAACGGATATTTCAGAAATGTTACAAAAAGGTAAGATCAATGATGTAAAAGCACTTACGCAGCAGGCGATAGACCAAGGATTAGAGGCTTCTGTCATTCTGGACTCACTCCTTGATGGAATGGGTAATATTGGAATGAAATTTAAAAATAACGAAGTCTTTGTCCCTGAAGTTTTAATTGCAGCCAGAGCCATGAACGGAGGTCTGCAACTTCTTGCCCCCCTTCTTGAGGCTGAAGGTGTTGAACCGGTTGGTAAGGTGGTAATTGGTACTGTCAAAGGCGACCTTCATGATATTGGTAAGAATCTTGTAAAAATGATGATGGTTGGAGCAGGCTTTGAAGTCATTGATTTGGGGGTTGATGTATCACCTGAGAAATTTGTTACAGCAATTGAGGAAAATAATGCAGACATAGTAGCAATGTCGGCCCTTCTGACTACGACTATGACCAATATGAAAGCTGTTATTGAAGCTATAGAAGAAAAAGGTCTCAGAGATAGGGTGAAGATTATGATTGGTGGGGCTCCAGTAACAGAAAGCTTTGCAAAAGAAATCGGCGCTGACAGGTACACTCCAGATGCAGCCAGTGCCGCTACCACAGCCAAAGAGCTAATGATGTAGGAGGAAGATATGACAGGAAAAGAAAGAATTATTGAAATATTAAGTCATAAAGTAACGGATAAAATTCCGTGGGTGCCCTTTGCTGGTATTCATGCTGGGGCCCTAAAGGGGTATTCCGCTAAAGATGTTTTACAAGATGGTGATCGATTATTCGAAGCTTTAATGGAAGTTCACCGTCTATACCAACCAGATGGTATGCCGGTGGTATTTGACCTTCAGGTTGAAGCGGAAATTCTTGGTTGTGAGTTGGCTTGGTCTGATGACACTCCCCCATCGGTTAAGAGTCATATCTGTGCTACAGAAGCCAATATCCCTTGTAGATGTTTATTGCCTAAGGAAACAGATGGCAGACTTCCAATGATACTTGACACCATGAAACGAATGAAGAAGGCTGTCGGAGAAACAACAGCCTTATATGGACTGATTTGTGGTCCGTTTACTCTGGCATCTCACTTAAGGGGTAATGATTTGTTTATGGATATGATTTTAGATGAAGATTATGTCAAAGACCTTATGAGTTTTTGTACAGAGGTTTCTTTGAAAATGATCGATCTCTATATTGGCTCTGGAATGGACGTTATTGCAGTCGTTGATCCTTTGGTATCTCAAATTTCTCCGAATCATTTTACTGAACTGTGTCATGAATCCTTTGCAACTGTTTTTGCATATATCCGATCTAAAGGGGTCAAGTCTTCTTTCTTTGTCTGCGGAAATGCCACAAGGCAGATCGAAGTGATGTGTAAAACCAAACCAGATGGGATATCGATTGATGAAAATGTTGATATAGTTATGGCAAAAAGGATCACCGATAGCTACAACATAACCATCGGTGGCAATATCCCCTTAACGACCTTGATGCTTCACGGTACCCAGCAGGACAACATGAAATATGTTCTAGATATGATAGATAGGATATCACATGATAATCTGATTATTGCTCCAGGCTGTGATATGCCATATGCGGTTCCTTTTGAAAATGCCATCGGGGTGCAACAAGCCATACGAGAATCGGAACAGGTTCGAAGTATTTTAGCAAATTACCAAACGGTTGAAGAAACAATCGAGATTGATCTTCCGGATTATTCTAGCCTAACAAAGCCTTTTATCGAAGTATTTACTTTGGATTCTGAAAGCTGCGCCGCCTGTACTTATATGATGGGGGCTGTTGATGCCATTAAAGCTTACTTTGGAGATTCGATTGACACGATTGAGTATAAATATACCGAAAAGATTAACATTGCAAGATGCAAAAAAATGGGAGTATCCAATTTACCATCCATTTACATCAATGGTGAATTGAAATGGTCATCAATCATCCCGAGTAAAGATGAATTCATTCAAACTATAAAGGAAAAATTAAATTAGATTATTGCTCTCAGGGATAAAGGCATGTTGCGAAACATGCCTTTATCCAATGAATAATTTTTCGAGGTGAAAAATATGATGATATCCTTACTTTTAACTTGTAATAAAGCAGAGACACTTGATAGCATGCAATGTTATATAAACTCTCCTAGTTACAGCATTTATGAGAGTTTATTTGATGAGATAATGGAAGAAAATAGAGATATTCTTCAGCCATTTGCCTATTATGTAATGACAGAAAATCAGGTCATTAACAATAATGAGCTCTATGAACAAATTGTATGCTGTGCTATTACCTTAGGCGCTGAAGTAGACAGAAAGATGCAAAACTATTTTGAGGTGGATGATTATATGAAGGGTATCTTACTCAGTAGCATTGCTGACAATGTATTGTTCCATGCCAGTAAAGAGCTCTATCAACTTATTTATAATGATGTACGTAAACAGAATATGATGTTAACCAAACGGATAGAGCCAGGAACTTCTTCATTACCAATTACTGCTCAAAGTTGGGTTCTAGAATCCATTAAGGAACAAGAAGCGGTAGCCTTGACTCTGACCTCGGGTTATATGCTAAATCCGACAAAATCCATGGCTTATTGTTATGGAGCAGGTAGAAATCTGATCTATACCCCAATTGATCATGATTGTAGTCAATGCGATCACGTCCATTGCATTCATCGAAAAATTAATGTCACGATTCAGAAACTAGGTGAAGTCGACCGAGTTTACTCTGTGAAAAATGGAAGCAATCTTCTTACTGTACTTCGTGAAGTGGGAGAACCGATCCATGCAAACTGTTCTGGCAATGGAACCTGTGGAAAATGTAAAGTTCGAATCGTCTCTCCCAAGCTACCGATCAGTATGAATGAGAGACAGATGATCACTACTGATGAGATTGAGCAGGGATACGTACTAGCATGTTATCAAAATTTGGTCACTAATATCGTGGTTGAGATAGAAGAACAGAACGCTGAAATTCTATCCGATTTTGATATACCTAAAGTTAAAGAGAATAAATATTCATGGATCCGGATTGACGGGCTGAAAAAACGTCCTGAGGATAGTGAAAGTGCAGTTGATTTAATTGCACATCACCTAGGAAAGGATTATAATTATTCACTTTCTGCACTCCGTAAGCTTTCTAATCTTTTTAACCAACAACCATTTGAAATTCTGGAAAGAGATGAACGACACGTTTCGGACTTGCGTAAGGAGTCGGGATCTTTCTATGGAATTGGAATCGATATCGGTACGACTACCCTTGCCTTAGCTCTCATTGATTTGGAACATAAACAGGTGTGTTCTGTTTATAAATGTATGAATCCTCAAAAGGTCTACGGCGCAGATGTTATCAGTAGAATTCATTATACAAGCAATCATACAGATAGCAGCTTAAGAGATGTCATACAAAATTCAGTTCTTGTGGGTATTAGGGAACTCCTAGACAAATACCAGGTACAAGCTGATGACATTATGGAAGTTGCTGTTGTAGGCAATACAGTAATGCAATATTTGTTTGCAGGAATAAATCCATGTAGCTTATCCTTTAGTCCTTTCCTATCGACAGACTTAGGTCAGATCAAAGTTTCTTTTATAGAACTATTTCAGAATCCATTACTTACTTGTGATGTAATAATCCTACCAGGTCTATCAGCGTATATTGGAGCAGATATTTTGTCCGGAATTTATGCTACAGAGCTCAATGATATGGAAGGAAATTATCTTTTTATTGATATCGGAACAAATGGTGAATTGGTTCTTAAAGCCAAGGGAAAGATGGTTAGTGCGGCAACCGCTGCTGGTCCTGCTTTTGAAGGGGCTAATATAACCTTTGGTATGGGAAGCTATGAAGGGGCCATTCGGAGTGCTCAAGATTATGAGGGACATATAAAATTGAACGTCATTGGTCAAGGTATAGCGAAAGGTATCTGTGGTTCTGGCTTAATTGATTTGATGGCCATTTGTTTAAACAGGGGGCTTGTCGATGAAACAGGACGTATCATAAATGGACAAAGTATACCTGTGACAATGGGGAACGAAGGTATTGTCTTATATCAAAGCGATATTCGGGAATTGCAATTGGCGAAAGCAGCCATTGCAGCAGGTATAGAGGTGCTTTTGTTGGAATGTGACTGTACAGTGGATGAATTAGATGGCTTATTTCTGGCAGGTGGATTTGGACATCACTTGAATATGGAGAGTGCAATTCGCATCGGACTCATCCCTGAAGGTTTAAAAAATAAAACGAGAATAGTGGGAAACAGTGCTCTTGCTGGAAGTGTACGTTATTTATTGGAAAGGAATGCAGAGGAGTCTCTGAAGCAACTGGCTCATGGCTGTAAGTACATTGAGCTGTCAAACAATATCATGTTTTATGATAAGTATATCGAAGGGATGAATTTTTAATATGAATATTCAATCAGATAAGGTTACTCAAGTATTTCTAATTACTGGGTTTCTAGGAGCAGGAAAAACATCTTTTTTAAAGAATATTTTAAAGGAAACTAAAGACAAAGTTGGAGTTTTGGTCAATGAGTTCGGAAAAATCAGTATTGACGGTCCACTGCTAAGACTTCCTAACACGAGGCTCATAGAGCTGAATAACGGATCTATTTTCTGCAGCTGTATAAAAGAACACTTCATTCAAAGTTTAAAAGAGATGATTATGAATCAACCAGAGAAAATATTTATTGAAAGTTCGGGTCTTGCAGATCCATCAAATATGGTACAGATTGTTGAATTAATACACAAGGAGATAACTGAACCGTTTGAATATAAAGGATCGATTTGTTTGGTTGATGGACTTTATTTCGAACAAGAGTTGAAAAAGATGGTTAGCGTTGAGAGGCAAATCAAACATAGCCAAGGAGTATTGGTTAATAAAATCGATTTGATTTGCTCTGATCAGGTTGAAGCAATCCATGCAAAAATCCGTGAAATTAATGATCATGTCCCGATTTGGGATGTTCAACATGGAGAAATCGATATTAAACAATTAGAATTGTCTCAAAGTCCAATAACCTGTGAAAACACAACCAATAAGGAAGAAAATAGACCCTATGTAATTATGATGCGACTTGAGGAGGAAGTTGAGCCCGAAAGTCTTCAGTGTATGATAGAAGAAATTAAATATTGTTTTTATAGAATTAAAGGAATTATCCGTTATAGAGAACAGCAACTTACTCTGGATACTGTCATGGAAAAACTGAATTTTGGTGTTTATGAAGGTATTAAAGATGAGGAACAGGTTCTGGTTTTTATCTCTTCCGTTGGGGTTACGGCAGTAGCTAATATTGTATCTGCGGCCGAAAAATGGATCCCTGGGATGTATGAATTAATCTCTTGAAATAGATGAAAATGTGAGAATATTTCATTAATATGCACGATCTATGATTTGGGCCTTGGCTTATATTTTTAATAAACAGTAGTCGTACTTACTAGGTCAAGAAAAAGTACATGTTAAATGGGAAAGTTTTATCTGTTCTAATATATCTTCTAGATTTTACCCGTTCTATTTTGAACTATTCATCAGATTACTTGGTGATAAATATTCACAATGATTATGTATTCTTACGGAATTATAAAATGATTAAATATATATACTCTTAAAGGAAAAACAGGATGTTCTCCGGTTAAATAGAGACAGAAAATGAAAGAAAATTGGAGTGTATTTAGAAATGTAAGGCAAAAGCTTCGGTACCGCCTAAGAACGAAGAAAGGAGTGGTAATAATATGAAAAAAGAATATTTTATGCATTCAGAAGTGACGATTGAGGGACAAGTTGAAATTGAAAATTGTGAACATGGTTATTTACTTAAAGTTGGTAAAGAAGGTGGTTCTGTCTTTATACATGGAAAAGCCGGACATGTTGGGGGTGTAAAGTGGTCCATTGATAAGTTCATTACTTTACCGATAAGGTATGATGAATTACATACTTTCTATTTTCATTTAAATTTTCATGCAGCTGATGGGACATATGTTGAAGCTGATTTTGCATCGCAGCCTTTTGTTGATGTAGCAGTCTCTTTTCCATTGACTTTTCTGAATTTAGAGACTGTTTTTATGCCTCGTACACCAGGAAGGTTGAAAAATATGATGCACGGTCGTCCACAGAAGCCGGAGGATATAGAGATGGTTGAATTCCATATTCCGAAATCGGGGGGGACGAGTGAAATTTTCTTTGGTTTACCATATCTCACAGATCACGACCCAGTTGTACCATTAGTAGCTTCTGCTCAAGTGGATCGTCTGGGACAGTGGAAGATTAAAGATTGGCAAGGCAAAACGTTTGATGAGACAGAATTAGTGGAGAACCTACGAAAACACCTAAATGAACCGCTTCCTAAATTCCCTTTAATGAGAAGCAGGTATGGTGGTGAACTCTCAATGAAGAGAGAAGGAACAGGTTTTTTTCGTATTCATAAAGAAAGTGGAAAGTACTGGTTATGCGATCCTGAAGGTTATTTATTGTTTTCATCTGGTGTAGACTTGATTTCCCCGAATGAATACTGCCCAGTCGAAGGGATTGAGTGTCTGTTTGAGGAACTACCACCACGTGATGTCGAATATGTTAATGCATGGGAAGATAACGCAGTATCTTTCCATACTGCTAATCTTATCCGAGCTTTTGGTGAGAATTGGTATCAGTCATGGAGTGAGATTACCAAAAAACGACTGCACTCCTGGGGAGTAAATGGTGTGGGTAATTGGTCGAGCGACTTTGCACAAGGACAGGAAATTGCATATTTTATTCAAAAACCTTTTCCTACAACAAAAGAGAAGTTGTTTCGTTCGATGCCGGATGTTTTTTCTGAGGAGTATTATAAAAACTCAGTGATATGTTCAGAAGCGCTTATCGAAACACGTGACGATCCCTATCTAGTCGGATATTTTCTACGTAATGAACCGGATTGGGCATTTGGTACTTACAATATCGCTGGTATTATGCTGGAAAAAGAACAGAATTTTGTTTCGAAAGATGTATTTATAGACAAAATGAAGAATAAATACTATAATGTTGATGAATTTAATAAAGCATGGAAGGTTTCCTTTCGAAGCTTCGAGGAATTAAAAAAACCTATTACAAAGCCGTGGAACTTATCGGAAACGGCAGAGGCTGATTTGCATGAATTTACACGCGACATTATTCGTGAGTATATCAGGGTGCCTAGCTTAGCCTATCGTGCGGTTGATCCCAATCATCTGAACCTCGGTCTGCGTTGGGGGTGGTTGGAAAATGAGGACTTGACTGTTGGATGTGAATTCATTGACGTCTTTTCAATCAATCACTATAAGGAGGCTCCAGAGAGTGAGCTGTTTGAATTAATTCATAAACTTACAAATCTCCCCATCATCATTGGCGAATTTCAAGTTGGTTCACTAGATGTGGGTCTTGCTTCTAATGGTATGTTCGGAGTGACTTGCCAGGAAGAACGGGGACGTTTTTATCAGTATTACATGGAAAAGGCAGCAGAAATACCTTATATGATTGGTGCCCACTATTTTCAGTGGAATGACCAACCAACACTTGGACGTTTTGATGGAGAGAATTTGAACCTAGGGGTAGTGGATGTCTGTAACCGACCATATGAGGCTTTTGTTTCTATCATGAGGGATACACATGCTCGTCTTGCAGATGTACACGCCGGAAATATTCCACCCACCTCAAGAAAAAGTAAGCTAGTACCTAAGGAAGGATTCTAGTTAAAAATTATAGTACATAAAAGAACATGAAATAATTATTTTTAACCAGGAGGACAAATATGCCACCGATTAGTGTATTATTGAAACCTTCATCGGGAATGTGTAATATGCAATGTGATTATTGCTTCTACTGTGATGAAACACAAAAACGATCGCAGGAATCCTATGGTTTTATGTCAGAGAGCACATTGAAGAATGTGATTCGAAAAACACTTCTACGAGCTGATGGTAGTGCGGCTTATGCTTTTCAAGGAGGAGAGCCTACACTTCGCGGACTGGATTTTTTTCGAAAAGTCATAGAATATGAGGTACAGTATAATAAAAAAGGAATTCCTGTACATAATGCAGTACAAACTAATGGATATGCAATAAATGAAGAATGGTGTCGGTTTTTTAAGGAAAATCATTTTCTGGTGGGTGTATCTATTGATGGAATGCAGGAGATCCATGACACCTACCGCCATGACAAAAGCGGAAATGCTACCTTTAATAAGGTAAAAGAGAATGTAGATCTTATGGAACAGTATGGTGTGGAATATAATATTCTAACCGTCGTAAATCAGATGACAGCAAAAAATATAAAACAAATTTATGAATACTATATGGAAAATGGATGGATATATCAACAGTATATTGGGTGCTTGGATCCATTGGGAGAAGAAAGAGGAACAAAGGAATATGCGTTAACTCCAAAGCAGTATGGGATGTTTCTGGTAGAGCTTTTTGAACTCTGGTATCAGGATTGGAAAAAAGGGAAGCAGCCTTACATCCGACAGTTTGAAAACTATGTTGGAATTATGGCAGGATGCCAACCGGAAGCCTGTAATCAGAGAGGAATCTGTGGGATTCAGAATGTAGTTGAAGCCGATGGTAGTGTGTATCCCTGCGATTTTTATATGCTGGATGAGTATTATCTTGGTAATTTTAATCAAAATCAGGTCGATGAGATAAATGCCAGAAGGAAAGAGATTGGATTTGTTGAGTGTTCCCTAAAGCTAGATGATAACTGTAAGTCTTGCCAATATTATAGTATTTGTAGGGGTGGATGCCAGAGAGACCGGGAATTTGATGAACAAACAACTAGTTATAAAAATTATTACTGTAGCAGCTTTCAATACTTTTTTGAACAGTGTCTGGCGCGAATAAAAGAAATTGCTAAGACAGTAGTGAAATAATAAGTAAGTAGCATACAAAACAGTGAAATAAATTAAATCAAATAGAAAGTATACAAATAGTAGGATATCTATCATGATCTCAATGAATATATGATAAGTAAATTCTGCATATATAAGAAAAAATTTATATAGTAATTTTGTTAGGGATGAAATAAAATGATCTATGCAGTAGTTTTTGTAATATGTTTTTTAGCGTCAGTGGTTGGTGCAATTTGTGGTATAGGTGGTGGAGTAATTATCAAACCATTACTTGATGCCTTTGGAATCATGAGTGTATCCACCATTAGCTTTTTATCAGGCTGTATGGTACTTTCTATGACTACCTATTCTGTTGTAAAAAGTAATATAAACCGAGAATCACATGTAGAACAAAAAACATGGTTTCCTCTGGCGATTGGTGCAGCTTTGGGTGGATTGATTGGAAAATGGCTGTTTTCTTATATAAAATCAATGAGTGAAGATCCTGATAAAATTGGAGCGGTGCAGGCTTCCTGTCTATTGGCTGT
>QKAS01000009.1 GCA_003246295.1 Clostridia bacterium
AAACGTATTTATCTTGAAACATATGCTATTCAATTAAGAATGCAAAGTAACAGAATCAAGTCCGTTCGCTCGAATAATCGTTGTATAAGACTAATATTCAATCATTTCAAAGAACTCTTTGCGTTTTTTAGTGGACGCTTATGATATTTTTTATAATAATACAATTGATATATAGCTATTAATTGACTTCTATAAATTTAGTTTCCGGACGTTCGTCACTTCCTGTCAGTCGGAAATCCACATTATTCTGCTCAAGATTTTCAACATATCTGGCAGTTATACCGTATGCGGGCATAATCCCAAAGAAACTGAACTCAGGATAACGTGTTTCATCCGTAGGGATAGAAATATCCGTATGCTCTTTCAGTCCGCCTCCAGGTAAAGTTATATGAATATTATTCAAAGAAATATTTTCTATTTTCTTCTCTTCAAGACCTAGTATAAGAATTCCTGACGGAGGATTCACTCTCGAGTCATTACAAGCACGGGTAGTTGCCTTAACATTACTGATTGATATATCTCTTATGCTACCCACATCTTCCTCAGATACATTTCTGTATGAACGGAGTCGTTTACAGAGTCTGATAAAAATAGGCATGTCTACATAATCCATTTCAATATCCGAGATATTTATATCGTGAACATTGGCACCGTCTGCACTTAAAATCTTTATACCGCCACCTCGCACATTATGTAGGAAACAGTTCTTTATATTTACATTATAGACATCACCCATCGATTCTGTTCCTATTTTTATTGCTCCCCAATCGGTTTTCAGTCTGCAATTTTCAACATTTATATCAAAACAAGGCTCAGGAGCTGTTGTTTTAAGACAAATGGCATCATCACCCGTATCAATATCACAGTTAGAAATATATACCTTTGAGCTTGAATCTATATCTATACCATCGGCATTCTTGTTAACGTGACTGTTTATTGATATTCCGTCAATTGAAACATTGTTACATCTGAAAATATGACACGACCATGCTGCTGCATTCTCCATTTTTACACCACTTATTTGTATATCCTTGGAATCAACAAGTCTCACCAGAAAGGGACGGTTGCTGACATAAACACCAAGCTTACTGTCGAGACCATATTTTAGAGCTACGGTTTTAAGATATTCATTTTTAAAGCATTTGCCGCTTCCGTCAATGCTTCCGCTGCCTGTTATAGAAACACCTGATACTTTGCGGATACCTACCAGACATTTACCTCGTTCCTGATTTACTGCATCTGTAAAAGGATCTATATTTATATAATCATTAGGATTATCACTACCCAACAGTTTGGCTCCGTCGGCAAGATGCAGGTTAACACCATCTTTAATCAGAATCGTACCAGTACAGAAAATGCCTTCTGGTACTATAACCTTACCGCCTCCATTTTCACTGCAGTCATCAATGGCAGCCTGAATAAATTTAGTATTAACTGTAGTTCCGTCACCAACAGCCCCGTAATCCTTAATGTTATACTCTCCGTTACTGCACGAAAAAAGCAGACACGAAACTACACAGACCAATATATTTCTCATTGTATATATTTTTAATCAGTTACTAAATTCTTTACATCTATCTTTACAAGAGGTTTACGCTCATCTCCCGTTTTTGTATAAACCTCACAGTTTCTTATCTTGATACCGTCAATATGGCGAAGGAAAAATCCGTACGAAGGCAATGCTCCGCCAAGGCAAGAATACTCAGGCCAATGATGTTTCATTGAATTAAGATCAAATTCCGGAATGTTCACTCTTTTTGCATCAGCCTTGCTTCCACCACCGGCAAGATGCATATTTACATTATCAATAGTTATATTTTCTATATCATGTCCAGGTATTCCTGAAATAACTATACCACAATTTTTATCAAGCTCTTCGTTGTCAACTATAAAATTGTTGAACACAAAATTCTTCATATACTGTAAAGAGTCAAGCTGGTCAATCGGAGCATCCACACAGGCTCTCTGCTTGCAGAATGTCATAAAAATAGGGCGGGGAACATTTTTCATAACAAGATTGCTGAACACCATATTCTTCATACATCCGCCTTCATTCTGCTGGATTTTAAGACCCGAATCGTCAATATCAAGGAATGTACAGTTCGAAACTGTAACCGAACTAATTTCACCCATCGAAAGAAGTCCTATACGCAACCCTGCCCATTTACTTTTAAATATACAGTTTGTAACTACAATGTCTTTGCAAGGTTTGTCTTTTCTTGAAGTCTGCAGGCAGATACTGTCGTCACTTGTATCAAACGAACTGTCGCTTACTCTCACATTAGTGCAACCGTCAAAATCAAGTCCGTCACCATTTCTGTTCACACGGCTCACTATTCTGATACCTCTTACAGATATATCATTACAATATAGCCATGCCGAAGTCCATGCAGCAGGATTTACAAGAGTTATATCCTTAACTGTTATTCTGTTGCAATTTTTGAAACGGATAAGCATGGGGCGCTGCGATTTGAAAAACTTCTGATGTCCGTTTCCGTCAATAGTACCCAACCCCTCAATACCTACCGATTCGGCATTTTCGGCATATATAAAACACCTGTCCATGTGTTTCTCACGTTTGTACATTATTTTGTGAGTATCACGTGTATAATCATTTATATCCGGACTACCCAAAAGTGTAGTACCATTAGCAACATGAAGCGTTACATAACTTTTCAGATATAAAGTTCCGGTCATAAACTTTCCACCACCGGTAAGCAAAACAGTTCCGCCACCACCGGCACTACAGTCATCTATTGCCTTTTGGATAATTATCGTATTATCAGTTACCCCGTCACTGACAGCACCGTTTTTTCTCACATCAATGGTCATAGCATTCACTACACAATGACATAACAAACACAGAGATACTAAAAGTTTTATTTTCATAAGATAATCAGATTTTAAAATTCCAAGTAAAAATATTCATTTTAAACCACTTAAGAGCGGTAATAAAATATTATAAATAGGGGGATAAAATGCAAAAAGCACTTTATCCCCCAAAAATTCATATCATCTAATCAACAATTCTATTTCTCAACTTGCATAATGGCAGTAGTAACAAAACCGCCGTTATCATTATATTTTACAGTTACAGTATTATTACCGTCTTTAAGGATTTCTGAATCAACCGGAATTTCAAGAGCCCCGAAGAACTGCCTACGTGTATTCTGGTCGTATCCCTTTATAACATCACGTTTCACTTCCACAGTCTTACCGTTAACTTTAATATCAGAAGGAACAACAGCCAGTCCGTGAGCACGTCCCACACTCAGTCGTAAAACAACATTACTTCCGGCAGCATTCTTCACTCCATCAATATTAAATACAATATCCTTACCCGAGGCTACTGGCTGAAGATAATTCTTTGAATAATATTTATTACGTCTCACCTCTTTATCAAACTTAATATCTTTCTTATATTCATAAGTGATAACAGCAGTTTCGCCGTAAGCCAGATTTATTTCCGAAGGAGCAGCTTTATAATCCTGTTTTTTAAGTTCTGGAACTTTATTATCAAAAATCTTGAGAGTTTTCACACTCACTTTTTTAAGATTATCTTCCGTTTTAAGATTAAGTTTCACCTTCTGTTCATTATCATTAAGATTGTTGAGCATCAGATAAAGTTTATTATCGTCAACATATCCCAATGCCTGAACATCCACATTGTTTGAATTTACAAGAATCTGCTCACCCTCAATATCTTTCAACATTTCAAAGAAATACTTTCTGTTTGAATACTCATAACTTCCGTCTTCTTGTTTCACCCATAACGACGACTTGGCATACATAGCCGACTGAGGTGCCTTTCCTATAGTAAAAGGAATAGTTCTCACCAGCTCATTCTGCCTGTTCATAAAACTCATCACCATGTGAAGCTGCGATCTCACAGCCTGAGAGTTAGTTACAGGATGATAGTTACTCACATTAGTCTTTACCTTTTTCTCAAGTTTATTTCCCACAGCACCTGTAGCTTTTTCCCATTCAGGCTGATTAGGAACTAGTCGTCCGTATTCAGTAACAGCAATAGGCAGAGGCTTACCCAGTTTTATATAGCTGTAAGTCTGCAGCATATCAAGAATAGCCTCCAGATTTGAACCTGAACGGCGCCCTCCGGCATTATTCACTCCCGATCCGTCATAAAGATGTACTGATAATATATCAATATCCTCTCCGGCAATATCAATAAACTGTTTAAAGCGTGAGTTCCATAATCCAAAATTATTAGCTTCAAATTCAGGGAATGCACTGCCAAATCCCATTATCTTCATATTACTTAGCTCAGGAGTGTTCTTCACTGCCCGCGCCACCTCACGGTGATATTTACATATATATGTAATTACAGCTTCAACAGCCTGTTTTTTCTCTGCACCTTTCAGTCCTTTTGTAAAATCAGCAGCATGCACCATCGGCTCGTTGAAAGGTTCCAGAAATTCCGGCACTAAATCCCATTCATCACGATAAGATTCAGCCACATAACTTGAAACATCCTTTATATAAGGCATAAAATCAATCTTCCCGTAATTCAATGTTTTGTCATAAAACAACGAGTTAGGAGAACTAGTAGCCACATAATTATTTACTTCTCTATTACCACTGTATTTTTTGCTTACTTTAGGTATTTTACCATTCTTTGTTTTACTGATAGGATAATAGAATCTTCTCGACCCTATAAAATCTTCATCTATATTATAATCCTTTTTGAATTTCTCGAAATCGGAATCATGCTCATCAAACAAAGCATGAATATTAACAAATTTCTCTCTGTCAAATTCCGATTCGTTACCAAGAAATTTTCTTGTAGTAGGATCTACAGTTACAGTAACCTGCGCATTAATTCCGCCTGCCACTATTACAGCCAGCGCCAAAGTACTAATTTTCAAATTCATATTTTCAATAAAATTTTCATAAAACCTGTACATTCCCAATATTATATATTGTCGTTTTTAAAGTCAGCAGCTATAGCCGAATGTTGCTTTAATTCATTAATTTTCACCTGCGAGCACCCTCTATTCGTTTTCATCATCAGGTACCTTTTGTGTCGACTGCCAGTCCTAAACAGGTACTATTTTTTCATAAACTACATTTAAATTTCAGGAATAATGCTTTCGTCTATTTCAATAACCTTATCATCTGCACCCAAGGCAAAAGTACTTCTGTTATACTCATTGGTTTTCTGCCAGTTGCACTCTATTCGCCCGTCACCCAGAACTATATTACCAAGCTTCATTCTGAGGCATTCGGCCAGCTTACGATATTTCTTTTCGTATGCCACATTATTTCTTTCCATCGGGTCAACCCTCAAGTCATAAAGTGCTGCATCTGCTTCTTCAAGCGATACATCAAGGGCCCATCTCATGTCCTTGTTGGCATCTACTCCCATTGTAGGAATGGCACCGTCCTTACGTGTACGCATTGTAAACAGAAAATCCTTAGTTCTTATCATTGCATGCGGTCCGCACACATGATTAATCTCACCTATCACATACTGTCTTTTCTTTGCTTTGCCAGAGGCCACGGCAGCCAGATCATATCCGTCAAGATAATCAAATTTCTTATCATTAAGGTTATATCCTGCAGCCGACATCAGTGTTGGCATAAAATCTACATGCTCCACAAAATCATTTACTACCTTTCCGGCTGGGAATCTATTCTTGTCGGACGAAACAGCAATTACCGCTGTATGGTTCGACTGCTCGTATGCAGCAAATTTATTGCAGGCTCCCTGTTCACCCAGATGCCATGAGTGGTCACCACATACAATAAGTATAACATATTCGCGGTTACGTTTTCTGCAGCTTTCCTTAAATTTATCCACAGCAGCCCCTATTAGCGAATCTCCCATAGCACAAAATGCATAATAGTCACGAATAAACTGCTGTTTTTCTTCTGTCTTCATTTTGTCAACCATTGTCTTTTCGTACCACCTCACAATCTGTTTCGGCATCTTTGCAAGCTCTTTCTTATCAAATTCCGGAATATTATACACTTTGTCCTTAAACTTATCTCTGAAAGTTTTCGACGGCATAACCGGAGTATGCGGGAAATGGTATCCTATATAATAAAGTTGAGGTTCATCGTCTACAGGTCCGTCCACAATAACCCCGGTAAGCGATTTGTACTTCTTATTCATACTGTCAAGATATCCGTAAAACTCCCGGTTAAGATATCCGTCGTTTGTACGTTCGGTAGGCATAGTGTTTTCTCCTCCCAATATAGTATTAGGATATCCGCCCTTATCTATCTGTCTTTTTCCCGTGTAACTTAACAGTATATCCTGTTTTTCGTGAAATTTCCTAGCAGCTTCAATGTCACTGTCTCTTAATTGGGAATCTTTTCTGTCGGTATAATACTCATACCTGCTTCCGTCGGGATACTGGAATATATATTTTCCTCCGGTATCTTCACCCTTCCATATTTTTTCGGTTGTCCAGTCAAAATATCCGTTTGCTTCAATATCCTTTGTATTGAAAAAAGTATCATACATAATAAGGTTTGAATCTTTGCCCGATTTGTTTTTAATCCTGCTTCGCACACCAAGCTTACCAAAGCCTGTGGTATTATAGCCTGCTTTTGATAAATATTCGGGCATTGTGACAGGATTAAAATCCGGATGAACATGAAAATATTCAAATCCGTATACACCTCTGTGATGAGGATACAAACCTGTATGCATGGATGCTCTCGATGGGGCGCTACCCGGACTGTTGCAATACGAAGCAGTAAACAATACACCTTCAGAGGCAAGCTTGTTAAGTGCCGGCGACGAAACATATCCCAATCTGCTTTCTTTAGTTCCCCTTGTTGCGATATTAAAACATTCAAGAGCATCGGCTCTGTGGTCATCGGTCAATATCCAGAGTATATCAGGTTTCTCTTGTGCTGTCATTGCCATTGTATACATAGGTAATGACAAAGCTGTCAATATTTTTTTCATTTCCATATTTTTTCTAATAAACGTAGACTTCACTCCACGGTAAAGTCCAATTTGCTATTTCATAGTTAAAAGTTTTTATAGTTATTCATTAATGTAGTCCACATTAAATGCAGCTGTACTTACTGTTCCGGCTCCGTCAGCGAATTTAAGTGATACATGGTTTGTCCCGGCTTTTATATCACTTTTTTCAATATTAATGTCAATTACTCCGAAAAAGCCTTCCTTAGTACGGTTTTTCTGGTCGTAACCTTTCCAATCGGTAGGGAACTGATATTTCTTGCCGTTAACATGCAGTCCCGGATTTACCTTTTGGCCTACCGGACGTGCTATACCTATCTGCAATACAGCTTTGTCAATACTTCCATTTTCAATATTTATTTCGAACTCCATCTCCTTTCCGGGCTTGACAGGTTTCAGATATGATGAAGCGTAGAATTTCCGGTTTTTTATAACACCTTCCGTGCTTACCTTATTATTATACTCAAACTCCACAATACAGGTTTCACCATTATCTATGTCTATAACTACATTATTACTGTTCTTCAGCTTTTCTTCATCCAACACCGGAATGCCATTCTTTTGAGCCAGACGGCTGACACTTATATCCCTTATTGTATTGTTCTTTAAAACCGCCACTTCAAGATTAACGGTTTTCTTTTCTTCAAGATTATTCAATACAACGTATGCTTTCTTCCCGTCAACGAAAGCAAGAGGTAAAATATCTATTTCCGAGCTGTTTATTTTAGAATAATTACCTTTCAAACGGCTCCAGAACTCAAAATACTTTACAAGATGTGTCCACTCCCAGTTTCCTTTTGCATCCTTTTTTGATATTACCCACGGATAAGGATTAGGGTCTTTTCTCCATGATGCTTTACCCGAAATGAATGGTATACATTTCAACAGATTATCCGGACGCGACATGAACTGCACCGTCTGATGGTTTAACGAACGGATTATCTTCCAGTCTCTTTCCTCGGAATAAGGCTGTGTAAGCCAGTCGGGGCGAGTCATTCCGTGTTCGGAAATAAGCAAGGGTTTTACATGTCCGTATTTGATAAATGTATATCCTTCAATCAGGTCCATAATACCTTCCATGTTACTTCCGCTACGGAAAGTATCTTCCCCCTTTACATTCTTTCCGTCATAAATATGAACCGACAGAAAATCAATTTCGTCACCGGCAGTATCGATAAACATTTTCATGCGTTCATTCCAATGCTGGAAGTCGGAATGAAAACCTTCAACAAATGGCCATGCCGACGCAAACCCTCCTACTTTAAGTTCAGGATAATGCTTGTGAAGTTCCATAGCAACAGCTTTATGATATCTTGCCATTTCCTTCCTTACTTTTTCATCTGTAGCTCCCTTTATACCTTTCTTTCTGTAATCGGAAGCATGAACGTATGGTTCATTCATGGGTTCATAATAACCCGGCAAAGAGTAGCCGTTATCTATAAACTGAATTTTAAAGAAATCAGCCATTAATTTTGCTTCCTCTGTATAGTAGGCATTGACACCCTTCCAGTGAAAAGCATAATTCTTTACTTTTCCTGGAGTGGGATGCGATGTTACTATCATCTCCTTATACATATAGGGCGAATAGCATGGATATTTCTTGGAGAACTTTCCCCAGTTTGCAGCCTGCTTCTGTAATATTTCTACAGACACACCATTGGCCACCGAAGCTCCCCCACCCGGAACCATAAACGCTCTGCCTATCCCCATTTTTATTTTATTGAGATAATTCCACTCATCGGCAGAAAACTCATTTCCGGGCGAATTATGGGAATTAAAAAATTTTTCACGTTCCAGAGATTTTACGGTTCCGTATTCTTTAGCCACAGAAAAAACGGCTGTTACCATGACATCCTGCGAATACATATTTACCGGCAACAATATGCCGAATAAAACAGGACATTTTATTATGAAATCTATTTTATTCATGTTTTCTTTTTAGCACTAAATTTTATCCATATGCGAAATTACTTTATTATGAATACAATGCAGGGGGAAAAATTTTAATATAGGAGGGGGAATATTGCACATTGTAATATTTTCTACATTCCAATTAAAAACACCTCTTTTTAGAAAAGAAAATTCACCCGTAACATACATTGTTACATGTAAATTTGCAGACATAAAAAATAAATCATAAAAACAATCTAAAAGCTTATTTTATTTAAATACTTACATAACAACAATAGTAGAGTTTGACGCAAATAAAGTGTGTGTATACATATAGATTTACAGCATTCAGGGAAAGAGGAAAAGTTGAGCATTCTATATGGATGATATTAAAAATCAAATTACAGTAGAAACGAGATTAATAATTAAATAGGAAACAACAAGTATTAATCAGATTTACAGGTGTTATGGTTAATTAATTTTTTCAATAAGGTATTTTTAAAGGTTTAACAAAAATGTTTTAGGGTAACAAACGGAGGATGCAGATCAGATGTATCTTTCGTTTATTGTTCTTCACCTCGGCTTACACTTATAATCAAAACGACTTGGCATTTGCAATAAAACGAGCTGACATTTCCACACATCCGTTTGACTGATAAACCACAATTACAAGAGGGGGAATTTTTTTTTCACCCTAAATGGCTATAAAAAATCCCTATTTTTTATTAGGGGAGTTCTAAAAATTAAATAGTTGTATTTCAGGCAATTACATTGCATATCTCGATATTTTTTTGTACATTTGCATAGAACTCAAAGAACAATGAATAAGTTATCGAATTACAAGGAACTGAGGAACAACAAAAGTTTGTTTGATGAAGCAATGAGTACAGATGTATTGAACAACCTGGGCAACCCACTGGATGCTTTGTCCAGACTGGTTGACTTCGAGCAGTTTCGCCCGACACTGGAGTCAGCGCTGTTTACAGGAGAGCGCAAGAGCAAAGCCGGTCGTCCGCCGTTCGACTGCGTACTGATGTTCAAGGTGCTATTTCTTCAGCGTTACTACGGTCTGGGCGACCATCAGATACAGTATCAGATTATCGACCGCACCAGTTTTCGTAACTTCCTTCGCATCCGTGATGTGCGAGATGTTCCCGACGAGAAAACCGTCTGGAACTACAAAGAGATGCTGACACGGGGTAAAGTCTACGACAAGCTTTTCAATGACTTCCGCGCCAGCCTTGACAAAATGGGGTTCCAATTCAACGAAGGTCGGATTATTGATGCGAGTTTCGTTGTGGCTCCTCGTCAGCGCAACACACGCGAAGAGAACAAGGCAATCAAGGAAGGTCGCGGGAGCGAGTTGTGGAATGACAAGCCCCACAAGAAGAGCCACAAGGACGTTGATGCCCGCTGGACGGAGAAACGAGGCGAGAAGTTCTACGGATATAAGATGCATGCCAAGGCGGATCAAAGGCACAAGATGGTACTGAAGTATGATACAACCTCCGCCAACGTTCATGACTCCAAAGGCTATGAGCCACTGCTTGATGAGAGCGACGAGGGCAAAGAACTGTATTTGGATGCCGGCTACGAATCACAGGAGCCCATTGTGGAGAGGCACAGGATGAAGCCTGTCATTTGTGAGAAGGGACACAGAAATCATCCACTTACGGATGAGCAGAAAAAGAAGAATCGTGAAAAGTCTAAGACACGCTGCCTTGTTGAACACGTTTTCGGCTTTATGGAACAGTCTATGTGCGGACTGATCTTTCGCAGAGTTGGAATACTCAGGGCAAGGGCAGATGTCGCAATGACCTGCCTAGTCTATAACATATGTCGCTACACGCAAATCATGAGGCTGACTCCTGTGCCCATAGCATAAAATGAAAATTAAAGTAAAATATATACAATAGATATTAAAAAAACGAGAGGGGGGAGCCAAGCTATAACAGATTTTTATTATATTTGCGATAAAAGAAATGAGGTGCATCCCGCATAAAGGGCTCTGGCGGAATAAGTATCTCAAAAAATATAAT
>QKAS01000051.1 GCA_003246295.1 Clostridia bacterium
GTATTCGGTTTTGAGGGTATCATGGAAGAAAAAGATACCTAATGATCCTCGATAGCTCAATGGTAGAGCACACGGCTGTTAACCGTGGGGTTGTAGGTTCGAGTCCTACTCGGGGAGCTCGACCACCGTGTGAAAAGCGGAGGGAAAAACAGATAAGGCTCCGTGGTCAAGCGGTCAAGACATCGCCCTTTCACGGCGGTAACACGGGTTCGATTCCCGTCGGAGTCACTAAAAACTGATAATTTTAGGTTGATTTGACATTGACTGGAAATTATCATTTTGTTATAATCACTTAGGAAGTTAATATATGGCGCCATAGCCAAGTGGTAAGGCAAAGGTCTGCAACACCTCTATCACCAGTTCAAATCTGGTTGGCGCCTCTCTCAAAACGAGCATTTAGCTCGTTTTTTTTGTGCTTTATGAGGTGCAAAAGAGGTGCAAGTATTATATTTTAAAGCATTTTGTAAAGAGTTGTATTAGATGTATTGTTTTTATGAAGCGTGGATGTGGTTGATACTACTATAATTAAGAAATTATTTTAATAATCTGAAATAATGTCAAATATAGGGTTGAAGAGTAATATATGCTTTACAAATTATTCTTTTAATATGAAAATTTCGAGGACAACTAAGGGTTGTTTGATAAATAAATTGAGATATGATAGTTTAGTTAAAGGGAGGTGCAATGTGAATATTGATAAAAAGAAATTTGGTGAATTCATTTTTAAATTAAGAAAAGAAAAGGGAATGACACAAAAAGAGTTGGCTGATCAACTTCATGTTACCAAACAGGCCATTTCAAAATGGGAATGTGGTATTTGCTATCCAGATATTGTAATGTTTGAGTGTTTAGCAAGAGCATTTGACATTTCAACGTATGAACTTCTTAATGGTGAGAAAGTGCCCGATAATTTTGTTTACCCACAGCAGCAAATAAAACAGACTTTTTCTCAATTCATTTGCTCTTGTAAAAATGATCTATCTTATAAACTAAAAAAATATAGAATTAGATTTATTGTTTTATTAGTGATTTCTTGTCTGTTTGTTTTGTTCATTATTCATAATAATATCAAAGCACCAACATTTAGCCTAATGAGAGAAACGTATTCACAAAACATCTCCAGTTTAAGTAAATATAATGGACTAGTTTGTGATCAAGAAGTTGAATATACTGGAAATGTGAATGAAGAGATTGCAAAAGACTACATAAGAGCTATACATGTTAAGGAAGGAACAATTGCCAGGCATGTAAAATTTTATAGAAAGAAAAGCATTTATAGTTTCTTTAATACGGCAGATGGTTACACATTTGAAATATTTATATATATGAATGAAACAGGAGACTGATAATGTCAAATATTAAGTTAATGAGGAAAAGAGAGTGTACAAATGCAGACTTGTGTATGATGAATGGAAATGTATAAAAGAAAAAAATATTATAGGTATTAATGTTAATAACGCAGAGTATAATGGTTATTTAGGATTAATACGAATTGGTCAAGTACAAGAAAAACAGGTTTGGAAATATAATGGATGCGAAATTACAGTATGTGATAATGGATACAAATGGCTTACAATTATGCCTAGTAATGAATTTTATTGTATTACTGTAATGATGGATAAGAACTATCAAATTTGCGTTTGTTACATTGATATTATTGATAGTCAAGGAGTTGATATTGACGGAGTGCCTTACTATTATGATATATATTTAGATTTGATAGTATTCCCTGATGGAAAAATAGTAGTTGATGATATGGACGAGCTGGAAGAAGCTTTAGAAAAAAGTATTATTTCAAAGATTCAGTATGATAAAGCATTAAGTAATGCAAAAAGATTGCAAAATGAACTTTTAGCAGATGAAGATATATTTTTAGAATTTATTAGAAAAAGATTAAGCGAAATAAAGGATATAGAGATCAATACGAAAAAGAAGTAGATGTAAGTCAGATATAAATGGATTGAAAACAAAGTGAATGGAATAGATATAAATTAACTTGTTTATATCTTTCAATATGGTATTATCATATATAATTTATACAAACTAAAACTTGGAGGTATACTATAATGGGAATAAATTCAATTGATGCAGAAGAGGATCAGTTTGCATACCGTTATGATACGCAGATATTGATTGATAGAAGAAATCAGGATTTAAATGAAGATGAAATTTCTGCGTATATAACAGAACATTTTGAGGGAAATAGTCTGATTGCAGCTGGTGATGAAGATTTGGTAAAGATTCATTTTCATACCAATGAACCATGGAAAATACTTGAGTATTGTAATTCGGTTGGGGAGATATATGATATAGTTGTTGAGGATATGATAAGACAGGCTAGTGGACTTCAAGGTTGAGAATATTATGGCATTATAAAATATAACCTAAAGTCACATGAGACATACAATTTCAATTTGAAGGGGATGAAATAATTTGGATTTGATTAGAGCGAAGCAAGATGATTTTAGAATTATTAGAGATTTGTATGATGATGTAATTCGCAACACTCCGGAGCTAGAGAAACATGCAAGATGGAAGATTGGTAGTCATCCAACGGATGAGACAATAATTGATTATATTCACAATAATAATATGTATATGTGTATGGAAGATTCGAAGCTGATTGGAGTTATGGCAATTCTAATGAAACAGGATGAAGATTATCATAGGATTAAATGGGATTTGAAATCATCTGAAAATGAAGTGGCTACATTGCATATATTTGCTGTTGCATCAGATTTTCAGGGAAGAGGATTTGGAAAAAAGATGATCAGAATGGCCTGGGAGCTGGCAAAAAGCAATGGTAAAATAGTGTTTCGGCTAGATACACTTGCATCAAATATACCGGCGCAAAAAATGTATGAGACTCTTGGGTTTAAGCTCAGAGGGAAGCAGAATCTCTATGCTGGAAATACTGGATGGTCTGATTTTCTTTATTATGAGAGGATTTTATGAAAATTCATGATGAATGTATTCCGTGCGTAATCAATCAAGCGATTAAAGTAGCAAATATAACAGGAGTGAAAAACAAGGAGGTTCTACTTAAAAATATTTTCAAATACATGAGTAGGATGAATTTTTTATCTACTACACCGGAAATAATAGGTGATATTTTTGAAATGATTAAAAAACAAACGAAGAATCCTGATCCGTATAAGGAGACCAGAACTTATTATAATAATTTATTTCTGGAAATGATTCCGAAATATGAAGGTATAATTAATCATGCAAAAGATCCATTTTTCAAAGCAATTCAATTTGCAATTGTTGGCAATATCATAGATTTCAATCCAATTCACAACTTATTCCTAGATGATATTTATGATACTTTTGAGAAAATGGAGCAGCTTAATTTTGCAATCAATGACAGCAAACTTTTAATGAGTGATTGTAGTAATGCAAAGGCTTTGTTATATTTAGGTGATAATTGTGGAGAGATCTGTATGGATCTAATCTTAATGAAGAAAATAAAAGAACTGAATCCATCATTACATATTACATATGGTGTCAGAGGAAAACCGGTAGTTAACGATTCGATTAAAGAAGATGCATATCATGTTGGAATGCAACAGTATGCGGCTATAATAGATAACGGAGACGGTTCACTTGGTACTGTATTACATCGTGTTAGTCCTGAATTTCTAGAAGTATATTACAATGCAGACATTATTATATCAAAAGGTCAGGCTAATTATGAATGTCTCAGTGAAGAGAAGAAGAATATCTATTTCTTATTAATGACAAAATGTGATGTGATAGCAAATGATATTGGAGTAGAGTCCGGTAAAATGATATGTATGAAAAATAAACCAGATGACTCAATGAGACTAAAGATACGCAATGGATATGTAAAGGATGTTAATCTAGAGGTTGAGAATGCAAAACAAAATTTAATTAAAAATTTGGATTGTATACATACAACAGATCTGGGGGCAGTTAGAATCAGAAAAAATCTCAGTCTTGAAACAGACGATGTCGTAGCATGGTGCCGAAATATGGTTGTTGATAACAATAGTGAGATTATAAAAGAGGGTAAAAACTTTTATATTTCCAATGATCAGTGCAGAATAACAGTTAATTCACATAGCTATACGATTATCACAGCACATCCTATAAAAATATCAAGACATCACTAGTACTTGGACAAGAAAAAATATTGTAGGAATAAATGTTAAAAATCATATAGGGGGATATAATGGTACATTTGGCTTATTGCGATAATACTGGTAAATCTGGAGATAAGGAACTAGATAAAATCAAAAGCAGGGATAAAACAATGGTAGTAAGAGGCGCTGCTGGCAGGAAAATACCACATAGCAGAGTGTTTGAGAATGATACAATTTATTTTATGGAAAAAGGTACTGCTCAAATTTCAGCAAAGGCCATATTACATATGTACAAAATTATGTAAAATTGTCTGATGATGAAATAATAAGCGTTATAGATGAAAACCAAAGTAAACTTAATCTATCGGAAAAACAGAAAGAACGCTGGCATAAAAAATGTTTATGTCTTGTTGAATTTAAAGACATTAGTGAGATAATACCACCACTCGCATTTGATCATCAGGGGAATATGGATGATTGGCTTATTTTAGAGAAAATTGACGATGTTGTGGTAGGGACAAGTATACCCTATAACTATGAAAAATCTAGATTTTAGGATGTGAACAAATGAATAAAATTGCATTATTTATGTTTGATGAAATGACAGATTATGAGATTACCTTTATAACACATTTATTACATGCAGATGCAGGGAAAGATGTTATAGCAGTATCTTATGATGGACAGAGTGTAAAAGGACGTTCCGGTCTTCGATATGAAATAGATAAAAAAGTTTCGGAATTAGTAGCAGAAGAGTTAGATGGAATAATTATTTGTGGAGGATGGTTCGGAGAACTCAGGATAGAACTGCAACAGTTGCTAATGGAGCTGAACCTGCAGAAGAAACTAATCGCAGGCATTTGTGGTGCCGGTACATTGTTGTTGGCAAAAGCAGGAATGCTCAAAAATGTACAATACACAACACCAATTAGTGAATGGGACAAAAAATACCAGGAATTATTTGGAACAACGGATCATTTTCCAAGGGCAAATTTTATTGCCAAACGTGTTGTGAGAGATCGTAATGTTATTACAGCACATGGAAACGCATTCATTGATTTTGCAATAGAAATATGCGATTTTTTTAGTTTATTTTCTTCTGAACAAGAAAAGAGCGAATTTAGTAAGAATATAAAAGGAGCTATTTGATAATGTTAGAATCAGGATTTAAAGAAGTAATAAAATTTAATCCCGAAGCATATTGGGATGTGGTCGTAAAACAAAAAGCTTATGAGATAAAGAATTATTTTAAAGAAGAAGCAACAATCTGCTGGCATAATACAAATGAAAAGTTTAGTGTAGATGAATTTATAAAAGCTAATTGCGATTATCCAGGGACATGGGGTTGTAATGTTGAAAGAATCGAGAAGTTTGATTCTTTGTATATTACAGTAGTGCATGTTTTTGATCTTGCAGAAACAATCTCATTTCATACAATTTCATTTATCAAAGTTTTCGAAGAAAAGATTGCATCGATAGATGAATACTGGAGTGAGGATGGTGAAATTCCAAGTTGGAGAGTTGAAAAAGGGATAGGAAGCAAAATTAAATGAAAAGTATTTGACAATATCACGTTAATGTGCTAAATTCTTACTAATCATTCATGTAAAGGCAAAGAAGAGAGAGAGTAATCATATTAGATTTTTCAGAGAGAAGTTGGCAGGTGAAAAACTTTAATGAAAATATGATGAACCAGTCTTGGAGCTATGAACCCAAAGATGTTTTATTGTCGAGTAGGCTTCATCGGGATTCTCCCGTTAAAGGGAAGAGGTATCTTGTGTACCGTAGAGTGCAGTTTTTACTGAAATTAGGTGGTAACGCGGAGTCAAATTCGCCCTAAGCTGAGAAGGATCAGCTTAGGGCGCTTTTTTTATCTTTGCATGATGAAAAATTACAGGAGGGTGCTATATGTCGAGTTCTATTCAGATGTTGGTCGCAATGAGCGGCTATTGTGCGATTGTTATCGCAATTGGTATTTTCTTTGCTAAAAAGGCAAATCAAAGTACTGAAAATTATTTTCTTGGAGGAAGATCATTAGGACCATGGGTCGCTGCAATGAGTGCAGAAGCTTCAGATATGAGCGGCTGGTTGTTGATGGGACTTCCAGGTGTGGCTTATTGGTGTGGACTTGCAGATGCAGCATGGACTGCAATTGGTCTTGCAATCGGAACTTATGTTAACTGGTTGATTGTTGCTAAGAGACTAAGAAAATACTCACAGATTGCAGGTAATTCGATTACCGTTCCTGACTTTTTTTCTAACAGATTCAAAGAAAAAAATAAAGTCATCATGTTTATTGCCTCTAGCTTCATTCTTATTTTCTTTTCGGTATATGCAGCAAGCTGTTTTGTAACATGTGGGAAACTATTTTCCAGACTTTTTAATATGCCTTATATTCCTATGATGCTGGCAGGTGCTATTTTTGTTATTGTATATACTTTCTTAGGTGGATTTTTAGCAGAAAGTGCTTCGGATTTTATGCAGGCGATTGTTATGATATGTGCTTTAACGGTTATTGTGGGAATAGGAACAGTTGTAACTGGTGGCCCCGCTCAGGTAATCGCAAATGTGCAATCGTTCCCTGGATTTCTTGAATTTTTCAGTATTGCATCACCAACTGTTCAGGACGGTACACAACAGATTGTAAACAATCTGCCAGTGTTTGGGGACAAGGCTGCATATCCACTGATTACCATTATATCAACAATGTCCTGGGGTCTTGGTTACTTTGGAATGCCACAGGTACTTCTTCGATTTATGGCAATCAGAAAAACAAAAGAGTTAAGAGAATCCAGAAGAATTGCAACTACATGGTGTGCAATTTCATTAACAGCAGCAGTTTTGATCGGTCTGATTGGACGCGCCCTGTATCCGACAGCACTACAAACAGCTGGTGATTCGGAAAGTATATTTATTATTATGGCAACTTCACTATTACATCCGGTTCCGGCTGGTATCGTTATGGCAGGCATTCTTGCAGCGACAATCAGTTCATCAGATTCTTATCTTTTGATTGCAGCTTCAGCTTTTTCGAAAAACATTTATCAAGGCATTATTAAAAAAGACGCAGATGACAAAAAAGTATTAATGATTTCAAGAATTGCATTACTTACAGTTGCGTTCATTGGAATTGTCATAGCTTTAGATGATACAAGTGCAATTTTTACGATTGTAAGTTTTGCATGGGCAGGGTTTGGTGCAACATTTGGACCATTGATGCTATTTTCTCTTTTCTGGAAACGTATTAATCATAAAGGAGCAATTGCGGGTATGCTTGCAGGTGGTATTATGGTATTTATCTGGAAGCTACTTCTAAAACCAATGGGTGGAGTTTTTGGCATTTATGAGTTAATGCCGGCATTTTTAACTTCCTGTTTATTTATTGTTGTGGTATCGTTATTAACAGAGGAGCCACCAAAAGAAATTCAAGATGAATTTGAATTGGCAAAAACACTTGAATGCTAGGTTGGAAATAGAGCAATGATGTTAGTCATTGGATTATTATTTACCATTTATTTTGTTTTAGTTGCATTAAGCACAGGTTTAAAATCAAAGTTTCCTTTTTTCTGGCTTATTTCAGGCATTGGGTTCATGATTGTAGATATCACGGACATAAATATGAGTGATTTCGCGCTACCAGACATTGTAGAGCGTGGGTTTTATTTTATTATGATATGTGTATTTATTTGCTTTTTGTTTGCAGAGCTTATGATTTTGTTTTCTATGGATACAAAATCCGAAGAAGTACCAAATATTATCATTATACTTGGTGCACAGCTAAATCATGATGGTCCTGGAAAAACACTGAGAAAAAGATTAGATCTTGCATATTCAATGGCGCAGTCCAATATAGAAAGTGTACTTATTGTAAGTGGCGGAAAAGGAGAGAATGAACCTATCTCTGAAGCGGAAGGAATGAAACAATATCTGACTGCAAAGGGGCTCTCGCCAAAACGGATTATACTTGAGGCGTGTTCAAAAGATACCTACGAGAATCTGATATATTCAAAGAAATTATTGATAAATAATGGATATCAAGAAGAGATACCAGAAGTAGCAATCGTCACAACTAATTTTCATATGTTTCGTGCGATAAAACTAGCTAAAAAAGCCGGCTATGGAAAATGTATTCCAAAGCCGGCAAAATGTGAAATCCTACTACTTCCAAACTACATGGTAAGAGAAGGGTTTGCATTCATAAAAGATTTTATTACTGGAAGACTGTAACTAACGGGAATACATATTACAAAATTCCGTTGGTGTACAGTCTTTTATAATTTTAAACATACGGATAAAGGCTGAGAGGCTGTTGAAGCCCGAACGAAGTGCAGCCTCGGTGACGCTGACATTTGGATCAATCAGTAATGTCTCAGCGACAGCAATTCTCTTCTGATTCAAGTAGCGATAAAATGAGATATTTGTAAATTGCTTAAAGAGTCTTGTAAAGTGATATTTGCTAAATCCTGCCATGGCAGCCATTTCATCGAGGGTAAGGTCTTCTGTGCAATGGGTATTAATATAATCACAGATGGATAAAAACTTCTCTGTGTATTCTTTTTGTTTGGAGTCATTGGAATAGGATAATTCATTATTCAGTGTATGGTTGCGTCCGATATGGATCAGCATCTGAATAAGTAACATATATACAGCACTTTCGCTTAATGGCGCTTCTGCAATATATTCATCATAAATAGAAAAAATAGTATCCTTGATGATGGGATATACATAGGGTGCATTTTCAGGAGTCAGGTGGAGTGCTGGTGCTATGATGGAAAGCGTTGCCTCCATATCTTTCAAATTTCTTAGGAGATTACAATCGGCTTGTAAAATGAAACGTCTTCCTTGATAAGGCTGATCCATGCTGTGAATGACACCCGGTGTAATAAGTAAGAAATCCCCTTCTTTTAATTCGAACGTTATATTGTTACATGTAACTGAATAAGTCTCATCAAGAACAAATATAATTTCCATAGGCGTATGCCAATGTGGTGGATATGTTTCATATTCTTGATTATCATACAGGCGGAGTCCTGTATTTTTTTTGAAGTTGACGGTTTCGTGGATACCTTCTAATCTTTCTATCATAATATAATCCCCTCTTTTCGCTTATCCCATAATTAATCATAGTATAAATCAAATAAGTGATCGTATGTAAAATACTAAAATGTCAATTTTATAACATTAAATAATTGCGATTTCATAATGATGATATCATATCATATTATAATAAATATGCAATAAGGGAAGTTAAATATGCTGTATAAATATAGGATAAAGATTAAAAATTATGCAATATAGATAAAAACAAGAATAAAATATTGTGTAAAGTGTAAAAATAACAAGAGAAAGCTTTGGTTTAATAGCAATAATTGATATTCAAAAGGCAATTATTTGAATGATAACATTAATATGTTTTGCTATAATCTGAATGTAGTGTTAAGCAACTAAATTTCAAGGAGGGTTATTTGTTATGAGAATGAGAAAGGTATTAGCAGTATTACTTTCTACAGCAATGATGACTGGTTTGTTGTCAGGATGTGGAAGCAAAACAGAAGAAGCAGCAGCTCCGGCTGATGCAGCAACTACAACAGAAGCAGAAGCACCAGCTGAAACAGCAGAAGCGACTGATACAGCAAGTGAAGGTGATGTTGAGATCACATGGATGTTCTGGGATGATCTTGAAGCAACTGAAGATCTTATGTCACAACAGTATGCAGAGACAATTAAAAGATTCAATGAAGCAGACAATGGATATCATGTAAATGTTATCACAACAAATCTTGAAGAATATGATACAAAATTAAACGCATTGATTGCAGCTGGACAGGCACCTGACGTATGGATCTGTAATCCAGGTCCTAACATGACACAGTATGTTGAAGCTGATGTAGTTATGGATCTGACAGACATTCTTGCAAAAGATACAGAATGGAACGATAGTTTTACAGGTGGTATTTTTGAAAGAATGACATATGATGGCAAGATTATGGCAGTACCAACAAACTTTGCAGCAGCATGTGTTTTCTATAACACAGAGATTTTTGAAGAAGTTGGAGTAAGTGTTCCAACGACTTGGACAGAGTTCATGGATGTGTGCCAGAAGATTCAGGACGCAGGCTACTCACCACTTAGTATCAGTGCAGGAACACCTTGGTGTCTGTCTATGGTAGCTGGTTATCTTTGTGACAGAGAAGGTGGTCCAGACAACTTAAAAGGTATTGCTGATGGTTCAGTAAAATGGACAGATCCAAGTTATGTAAACGCAGCAAACAAACTTGTTGAACTCTCAAAATATTTCCAGCCAACATACCTTGGAGACAGTAATGATCAGGCTACTGCAAACTTCTATAATGGAGAAGCAGCGATGTTAATTCAGGGTTCATGGGCAATTGCTCAGATTAATGGAAATGCACCTGAAATGCAGGATAAATGTGGCGTATTCCAGTTCCCAGGAGTTGAAGGCGGATCAGATCCAAATAGATGGATTGTTAAAACAGATAACCTTATGGTTTCAAAAAACACAAAAAATGTTGATGCTTGTATCGCTCTTTTAAAAGAGTTCACTGGTGAAACAGCACAGAAAGCAACAGCAGAAATCGCTGGTAAAATGCCAATTATTGATGTTGAAGTAGATTATACAAAAGCTCCAAAACAGTTAAGTTATGTGCAGGATTGTATGAAAACTTTAACAGGTACGTTTGGATTCTATAATGAATCTCTTGCATCTGTAGAAGCGGGAGACAAATTTGACAATACAATGGTATCTGTTGTAATGGGTGAAACTACACCTGAAGATGGGATGGCTACTATGCAGAAGTTTTATGAAGAAAATGTCTACAACAAATAAATGAAGTGACAGGTATACGGGATTGGAATACTAATCCCGTATACTTCTATAAAGGAGACTGAATTTTATGGAAAAATTGTTTCGGGACAAAAAAGCGATCTGTCTGTTTATTGCTCCTGGAGGTATTTTATTTACTGCGATACTCCTCGTACCGATTGCATATGCAGTTTATATTTCTCTTTGCGAATGGAATGCTTTAACACAACCACAATTTGTTGGTTTTTCAAATTATATTAAAATTTTTACAAACGATGATATTATGAAAACGGCTATTAAGAATTCTTTGTTTTTTACAACATTTTCACTTGTGACACAACAGGTAATAGGGCTTTTTCTTGCAGTAATCCTATCAAATCTTGTAAAAGGAAAGAATCTCTTTAAGAATATATATTATCTTCCTTGTGTTCTGTCGTCGGCAGCACTTGGATTATTATTTAGTTTTTTATTAAACCCTAAAATGGGATTGAATCAGATTCTTGCGATCTTTGGAATTCAGGGTCCGTTATGGCTCATGGATGTAAAAGGTTTTATCCCATTGCCTATGTGGGTCATTGGTACTGTTGCAACATGGCAGTATGTAGGAACAACTATGATGCTTTATATGGCAGCGATCGCAGGAATTCCCTCAAGTTTATATGAAGCGTCTTATATTGATGGTGCAAATAAATGGCAATCATTTAAAAATATAACAATGCCTCTGATTAAGCCGATGGCAAAAACAACAATTTCACTTACCTGTATTGGTTCTTTGAAATTCTTTGACTTGATTTATAATATGACACAGGGTGGACCAAACAACAAAACAGAAGTTCTTGCGACAGATTTATATAATGAAGGATTCAAATATTTTAAATATGGATATGCAAGTGCTATTTCTGTGGTCCTTTTAGCAATGTGTTTACTTGTCACTTTTATTATTAATAAAAGCATTAAAGTAGAAGATTATGAAATGTAGGAGGGAATGATGAAATGAAATTAAGCAAAAAAATGTCAATCAGTAAAATTTTAATCTATACCTTCCTGGTTCTTCTTGCGATTATATATATCGCTCCGCTTTTATGGATGTTTTCTGTATCTGTTAAGACGAATGCTGAAGTATTTGCATCTCCATTTGCACTACCAGAGGCAATTCAATGGGAGAACTTTCATGTTGCATGGAGCATTGGTAAACTTAACATCGCAATTGTGAATTCAATCATCGTATGTGTGGCAACACTTCTGTGTAGTATGCTCTTTGGAACAATGGCAGCATTTGCAATAGGAAGAATGAGATGGAAATTATCAGGAACCGTTATGACATATTTCTTACTGGGTATGATGATTCCAGTACACTGTATTTTGATTCCATTGTTTGTTACCTTTGCAAAAGTACAGCTGAATAATTCGCTGATCGGACTGATTCTTCCTTATATAACATTTTCACTTCCGATGACAATTTTTATCATGGTAGGATTCTTCAGAAATATGCCGGGTGAATTATTTGAATCAGCCTGTATGGATGGATGTTCTATTTATGGATGCTTTTTCAGAATCGGTTTACCACTTGCAAAAACCGGACTTTTTGTTACAGGCCTTATGACATTTGTAAATAACTGGAATGAGTTGTTATTGGCAATGGTATTTATATCAGATGTTGAGAAGAAAACGCTTCCTGTTACACTGACTTACTTTGTAGGGCCATACTCAACAAATTATGTTCAAATGTTTGCTGCAATTGTAATTGCGGTGATTCCGACAATTATTGTTTATAGTATTTTTAGCAACCAGATTGTAGAAGGACTTACAGCAGGAGCAGTAAAGGGATAAAGCAAATGTTACATTATTTATATCCGGATGGAAAAAGAAAAGCATGTACTTTCAGTTATGATGACAACCAGATTTATGATCGAAGATTAATAGATATTTTGAATCAGTATGAGTTGAAGGCTACGTTCCATATTAATGCAGGGACACTTGACCAGGAAGGCTTTATTAAAAGTGATGAAGTAAGGGAACTTTATCTTGGGCATGAAATATCCTGTCATGGTTATTCACATCCTTTTATGACGCATCTGTCACAAACAGAACTTGCATTTGAAATTATGGAAGAACGTAAAATACTAGAAATGATTACAGGATATCCTATAAGGGGGTTATCTTATCCCTTTGGAGATTATTCGGATGATGTAATAATGGCATTAAAAAGATTTGGCATGGAATATGCCAGAACTGTTGAGAATACGGATGCTTTTGGCATTCCGGGCGACTGGATGAAGTGGAAACCGACATGTCATCACAATGGGCTATCCGAAGAATTAATCAGCAGATTTGATTGTCCTCCGGAATACAGCAGATTACCACTACTATATATTTGGGGACATAGTTTTGAATTTGAGAGAGAGAAGAGCTGGGTATTATTTGAAAAGATGTGCAGCAGACTGAAACAGTGTACGGACGTCTGGTTTGCAACAAATATAGAGATAAAAGAATATTTAACTGCGGTCAGAGGATTGATTTGTTCTGCAAGTTGTAGAACAATATACAATCCGACTGCCAAAACTGTTTTTCTTTTGGCTGATGAGCTGGTAATAACAGTTCAACCGGGAGAAACAGTAACCATACCATAATGAAGTTGGAGAAGGTATAATGAACAGAGAGAGTGCAAGAAAAAAAGCGATAGAACTCGTATCAAAAATGACGATCGAAGAAAAAGCATCACAATTACGATACAATTCTCCGGCAATAGAAAGATTACAAGTTCCAGCGTATAACTGGTGGAATGAAACATTACATGGAGTAGCAAGAGCAGGAACAGCAACAAGTTTTCCACAGGCAATTGCGCTTGCAGCAAGTTTTAATGAAGAATTGTTACTTCAGATTGCAGAAACTTCTGCAACAGAGGGACGTGCAAAATATAACCAATATGCAAAAGAAGAAGACAGAGACATTTATAAAGGGCTTACCTTCTGGACGCCTAATGTAAATATTTTTAGGGATCCAAGATGGGGAAGGGGTCATGAAACATATGGAGAAGATCCATTTCTGACTGGTCGTCTTGGTGTTACATTTATTAAAGGACTCCAAGGTAATGGGGAGACGATGAAATCAGCAGCGTGTGCAAAGCACTTTGCTGTGCATTCTGGTCCGGAAGCTCTTAGGCATGAGTTTAATGCCGTTGTCAATGAAAAGGATTTGAGAGAAACATATCTTCCGGCATTTGAGATGTGTGTTAAAGAAGGAAATGTGGAAGCTGTGATGGGTGCCTATAATAGAACAAATGGGGAACCATGCTGTGCAAGTAAATTGTTAATGGTGGATATTCTTAGAAATGAATGGGGATTTCAGGGACACTATGTTTCAGATTGTTGGGCAATCAGAGATTTTCATGAACATCATATGGTTACAAGTACACCGGAAGAGTCGGCAGCACTTGCACTAAATACAGGATGTGATTTAAATTGTGGAAACACATACCTTCATGTACTAAAAGCATACCAACTGGGCTTGGTCTCAGATGAGACGATTACGGAATCAGCTGTTAGATTATTAACTACAAGATATCTGCTTGGATTATTTGATGGAAGTGAATATGATGAAATTACATATTATAATGTGGAATGTGATCAGCACCAGAAATTAGCAATAGAAGCCGCAAAAGAAAGCATTGTACTGTTAAAAAATAACGGAATACTTCCGCTTAAAAAGCAAGATATTAAGTATATTGGAGTCATTGGCCCTAATGCTGACAGCCGCGCGGCATTAATAGGGAATTATCATGGAACATCTTCAGTGAATAAAACAATACTTGAAGGAATCAGAGAAGAAGTTGGAGACGAGATTGGCGTACTATATTCACAAGGATGTCACCTGTTCAAAGATAGAGTGGAACATCTTGGAGAAAGACAAGATAGAATTTCAGAAGCCAGAATTGTTGCAAAACATAGTGATGTTGTCATACTTTGTCTTGGCTTAGATGAAACACTTGAAGGTGAAGAAGGAGATACTGGAAATAGTTATGCCTCTGGAGATAAAGAAGACCTTAAGCTGCCATTGGTCCAACAAGAGCTGTTAGAAGAAGTGTTATCTGTTGGAAAACCGGTCATTGTATGCAATATGACAGGTAGCGCAATTGATCTTAGTGTTGCGCAGGATAGCGCTGCAGCAGTAATTCAGACATGGTATCCAGGTGCTGCAGGTGGCAAAGCAGTTGCTTCAATATTATTTGGTGAAAGTTCTCCGTCAGGAAAACTTCCGGTTACTTTTTATAGAGATCTTGAAGGGATGCCTGATTTTGAAGATTATTCTATGAAAGGAAGAACATATCGATACCTTGAGAAAGAGCCTCTGTATCCATTTGGATATGGACTGACTTATAGCGATGTTAAGGTTTTGGATGCAACAATACTATCTGACACGCAGGAAATTACGCAGGAAATTCATGTAGATGGTTCAATAAAATTAGAAGTTACAATGTGTAATGAGGGCAGCATAGATACGAAAGACACCATACAGATATATATTAAGGATCTGGAGTCTCACTATGCAGTAAAAAATCATAGTCTTTGTGGATTTAAAAAAATATCTTTAAAAGCTGGTGAAGTAAATAAATACACAATCTCTATCCCTGTTAGGGCATTAACAATTGTGGATGATCTAGGAAAGAGATATATTGATAGTAAAAAGTTCAGGTTATTTGCAGGAACCAGTCAGCCTGATCTGAGAAGTTTAGAACTGACAGGAAAACAATGTATTACAGTTGATCTGTTTTTATAGGAGGCACTATGCGAAAAGTCAGCAATCCAATCATCAGAGGATTTTATCCAGATCCTTCTATCTGCAGAGTTGGAGCAGACTACTACTTGGTAAACTCCAGTTTTGCATATTTCCCGGGGATCCCTGTGTTTCATAGCAGAGATTTGGAGCATTGGAATCAGATTGGAAATGCGCTTGATCGAGTCAGTCAGGTAGATCTTAGTGATTGTCTTGTTTCACAAGGAATTTATGCGCCAACGATTAGATATCATAAAGGACTTTTTTATATTATCACTACAAAAGTGCCTACTGGCGGTAATTTTATCATAACAGCTAAAGATCCGGCAGGTCCTTGGTCAGACGCATATATGCTAGGAGAGACGGCGCCAGGGATTGATCCGAGTTTGTTTTTTGATGAAGATGATAGGTGTTACTTTATTGGAACAAGACCAAATTCTGAAAGCGAAGCGTATTTTGGAAACTGGGAGATTTATTTACAGGAACTGGATCTTAAAAAAATGAAGCTAATAGGTCAATGTAAATCAGTATGGCAAGGTGCTATGCGTAATGCTTATTGGCCAGAAGGACCGCATCTATACAAAAAAGATGGGTATTACTATATCCTAACAGCTGAAGGTGGAACAGAACGTAATCATAGCATTATGATTGCAAGAAGTAAAACACTATGGGGACCTTATGAAGGAGCACCTCAAAACCCCATTTTGACACATAGACATCTTGGAACTGATTATCCTGTACAATGTGTGGGTCATGGAGATTTTTTCCATACGCCAGAAAATGACTGGTACATGGTAATGCTTGGGATGCGTCCTTGTAAGGGATATACATCGCTAGGACGGGAAACGTTTCTTGCTAAAGTTGAATGGGAGAACGATTGGCCTGTTGTAAACAAAGGCATTGGAAGGCTGGAAGAGAATGTTATACTTCCGGATAGTACAGATAAAGAGCCAAAAAGTATTGAAAAAAATGTATATGGATTTAGAGATGGATTATTAACATATAATGTAATCAGCCTTAGAGGTGGTTTATGTGCCGCTGATAGTAGTGCAAGGAGTGGTTGGTTGAGACTTCATGCAAAAAGCGAGTCGTTTATAACAACTTGTCCAATTTCGTTAATAGGGGTACGACAAAAAGATTATCATTATAGTGTCAGAACAAAAATGGAATTTGAACCAAGAGCTCTTCACGACAAAGCCGGTATGGTACTCTTTCAAAATGAAGAATCTAATTTAACGATCTATAAAAAGTATCATTCTGAAGGAAATTTGCTGACAGTTGAGAGTAATATTGGAGGCCAGAATTCTGTTATTGCACAGGTTATGGTACATCAAGACATATTAGAAATAAAGTTTGTGGCACGTGAACAAAAAGGTGAATTATTATTTCGATATGAGGGAGATAAGGAGTTTCATCTACTTGCTGAGAATATTGATTTACGCAGTTATTCTACAGAAGCGGCAGGTGGGTTTACAGGATGTATTTTAGGTATATTTGTGTTCGGTAATCATAATGTAAGTGCTGACTTTAAATATCTTATTTATGAGGCATTTGCGATTTGAACTTATGGGAGATGCAATTCGGGATTAGGAATTGCATCTCCCTTTTTTTGTGATATACTGTTTATCAGAGGTGAGAATATGAATCAGAGTGATATAATGACCTTAAAAAAATGGATAAATGAGAGCAGTAATATTGTCTTTTTTGGAGGCGCAGGGGTATCGACTGAAAGTGGAATACCAGATTTCAGAAGTACTGACGGCCTCTATCATATGGAATATGATCAGCCTCCGGAGACAATTCTAAGTCATACCTATTATAAGAATCATAGAAATGAATTTTTTAGATTTTATAAAAACAAGATGATCTATAAAGATGCGGTACCGAATTCTGCACATAAGGTTCTTGCACGACTTGAGGATGAAGGAAAATTAAAAGCTGTGATTACGCAAAATATAGATGGACTTCATCAGGTGGCTGGTAGCAAAGAAGTACTTGAGCTTCATGGAAGCGTGTTGAGAAATTTCTGTGAAATATGCAGAAAGAATTACACAATGGAAGAGATTATGGTACAAAAAGGTGCGCCAGTCTGTAGCTGCGGTGGCATGATTAAGCCTGATGTTGTATTATATGAAGAAGCACTCGATCATAATATAATAAATAAAGCAGTAAAGTATATAGAAAATGCAGAGGTATTGGTTGTAGGAGGTACTTCGCTTTCAGTTTATCCGGCAGCGGGCTTAATTGATTACTTTAGAGGAAACAAACTGATTCTGATAAATAAAACACCTACACCACAGGATCAAAGAGCAGGATTGGTTATTTATGGTAGCATCGGCGAAATATTAAGTATGGTATAGATAATACTGATTTGTAAATAGAACATCGTCAGTGAAGAAGGAGAGTTATGTCAATGGAATATCAGGTTGGCGATATTGTAAAGCTTAAAAAACCACATCCGTGTGGAAGTCATGAATGGGAAGTTTTAAGAGTTGGTGCAGACTTCAGACTAAAGTGTATAGGTTGTGGACATCAAGTTATGGTTGCAAGAAAGTTGGTTGAAAAAAATACCAGGGGAATTAGAAAAAAGGAGACATTATCATGACAGAAGAAAAAAATCAGGAAAGCTGCGGTGTAAGCGGATGTTCTAAAGATTCCTGTGAAGGTTGCAGCAGTCAGAATCAAAGTCATTCAGTTCCGGATTTCAGAGTGAATCAGAATGCAAAGAGTAATGTAAAAAAAGTCATAGGAATCGTGAGTGGAAAAGGTGGCGTTGGGAAGTCACTTGTTACAGGGATGCTTGCAGTTTCCATGAGTAAAAATAATAAAAAAGTCGGGATACTTGATGCAGATATAACAGGTCCTTCCATTCCTAAAATGTTTGGAATTCATGAAAAAGCAATTGCAGATGAAACGGGAATTATTCCGTTGCTTACAAGAAATCAGATGAAAGTCATGTCAGTCAATCTTCTGCTTGAAGATGAAGAAGCACCTGTAATCTGGAGAGGGCCGGTGTTAGCAAATGCAGTAAAACAATTCTGGTCAGATGTAAATTGGGGTGAATTGGATTATTTATTTATTGATATGCCGCCAGGAACGGGTGATGTACCGCTTACTGTATTTCAATCTATTCCGCTTGATGGGATAGTCATTGTAACGTCGCCACAGGATTTGGTTTCAATGATTGTCAAAAAAGCGTATTATATGGCAATGCAGATGAATATTCCAGTTCTGGGAATGATTGAAAATATGAGCTACGTAACATGTCCGGATTGTGGCAAAGAAATTAATTTATTTGGTGAAAGTAATCTGGATGAAATTGCAGCTGAAACAGGACTTGAAATTCTGGGAAGAATTCCTATTGATACAGCAATTACGGGATTGATCAATCAAGAGCGTTTTGAAGAATTTAATGGTAATTTTCTCCAAAATGCAGTAGAAATCATGGAAAAAAGCTTGTATTAATAGAAGTGGTATGCTATCATAGATATCTGTGATATAAAGAATGCCGTATTTCGGCATTACATTCCTTGCTCTTCTAATCAAGGAGGGCCAGAGACCAAAAGGAGGTAACAAAATGAACAAGTATGAATTAGCCGTTGTTGTAAGTGCTAAAATCGAAGACGATGAAAGAGCAGCTACTTTAGAAAAAGTAAAAAGCTACGTTGAACGTTTCGGTGGACAAATTACAAACGTGGATGAATGGGGTAAGAAGAGATTAGCTTACGAAGTTCAGAAGATGAAAGAAGCTTTTTATTATTTCATCAAATTCGATGCTGAACCTACTGTTCCAGCGGAAATCGAAAGCCGTATCCGCATTATGGACAATGTGATCAGATATTTGTGCGTACGACAGGACGAAGCTTAAGATAAGGAGAACGTATGAACAAAGTAATTCTTATGGGGCGTTTGACAAGGGATCCAGAGGTAAGATATTCTCAGGGTGACAATGCAATGGCAATTGCAAGATATACAATCGCAGTTGATCGCAGATTTAACAGAAACAGCGATGAAGCAACAGCGGACTTTATTGGTTGTGTAGCATTTGGTAAAGCTGGAGAATTTGCTGAAAAATATTTCCGCAAAGGAACCAAAGTAGCTATTTCTGGAAGAATTCAGACAGGAAGCTATACAAACAAAGAAGGTGTTAAAGTATATACTACAGATGTAGTAGTAGAAGACCAGGAATTTGCAGAAAGCAAAAATTCAGGTTCTGAAGGTGGATTTTCCGGCAATCAGGGTAGATCAGAGAATACATCCATTGGTGATGGATTCATGAATATTCCTGATGGAATAGACGAAGAATTGCCATTCAACTAATAATAAAATTTAGATAGGAGGCAATATTATGGCTTATAATAGAGCAGAGAAGTCCGATTCTCCTATGAAGAGAAGAGGCGGAATGCGCAGAAGAAAGAAAGTTTGCGTATTTTGTGGAAAAGATAGTTCAATTGATTACAAAGATGTAAATAAATTAAAAAGATACGTATCTGAAAGAGGAAAAATTCTTCCTAGAAGAATCACAGGAAACTGTGCAAAACATCAGAGAGCTCTTACTGTAGCAATTAAAAGAGCACGTCACGTAGCACTGATGCCTTATACAATGGATTAATCAGTAACCCGTCATTACTAGTAGTAATGACGGGTTTTTTTTAAGCAAAGAGGAATTACTTGAATACAATAAGCAAAGAGGGTAATATTATTTTATGATTTACATAATACAGATAACATTAGATTAGGAGGATGAAACTATGATTCAATGGATTTCTCAATTTGGGCAGATTGAACAGGCGCTAATTGCTACTATGTTTACATGGAGTGTAACTGCGCTGGGTGCTTCACTTGTATTCTTTTTTAAAGTAATCAATAAGAAAATATTAAATGGTATGCTGGGTTTTGCGGCAGGGGTTATGATTGCAGCTAGCTTTTGGTCGCTACTTGCACCGAGTATTGAGATGGCAGAAGAACTTGGACAAGTAGCATTTATTACAGCTTCGAGCGGTTTTATGCTTGGAGGAATATTTCTCTACCTGGTTGATAAATTTATGCCGCATTTACATATGGGTCTCGAAACAAAAGAGGCAGAAGGAATTAAAACAAATCTACAAAGAAGTATTTTACTTGTCTTGGCAATCACATTACATAATATACCTGAAGGGCTTGCGGTAGGTGTGGCTTTTGGTGCTGTTTCGGCTGGGATTGGCTCAACAGCTTCGTTAGCAGGTGCGGTTGCTCTTGCAATAGGAATAGGCTTGCAAAACTTTCCAGAAGGAGCAGCTGTTTCTATACCGTTACGAAGAGAAGGATTTAGCAGAAAAAAAGCATTTTTGTATGGACAGGCATCTGGCCTTGTTGAACCCATTGCGGGCGTGATAGGAGCTTATACCGTTGTAAGAATGCAGCATCTTTTACCATATGCATTAGCGTTTGCAGCAGGAGCGATGATATATGTTGTGGTTGAGGAACTGATACCGGAGGCACAAAGGGAAGAAGGCGGTTCCAAAACAGATATTGCTACAATAGGGTGTATGGTTGGATTCTCAATTATGATGATTTTAGATGTCGCATTAGGCTAATTTCAAGGAATGAAATTTAGATACAAAATATAATCATAACAACTTATTGACTGACAAAACGAGTTTATTTGACAAATAGAAGTAAAAATTGTAAGCTGAATTTATAGAATTGACTGTAACATGGGGAGGTAATATTTCTATGAATACAATTACAGAATTAAGAAAATTTGTAGCACCTGAGATTATTATGGGTGTTGATGCAAGAATAATGATAGGAAGATATATTGGTCATTTTGCCTCAAAAAGACCAATGATTGTAACGGATCGTAATTTAGAAGCACTGCCGTGGTTTGCTGATATTCTGTCTGAATTTGAAAAATATGATATTTGCCCGGTTATATTTAATGATGTTACATCTAATCCAAGAGAATATGAAGTTATGCAGGGAGCAGAAATGTTTCTTGATTATAAATGTGATCTGATCATTGCAATAGGTGGAGGCAGCCCGATTGATTGTGCGAAAGGAATCAGTATTGTGTCATCAAACGGAGGTGAAATCCTGGATTATGAGGGTGTTGATGAAATAAATTTACCAGGACCTCCACTGATCGCCATTCCGACAACTTCGGGTGCCTCTGCGGATGTATCCCAGTTTGCAATTATATGTGATACATCAAATTATGTTAAAAAAGCAATTATTAGTAAGAAAGTAGTACCTGATCTGGCTTTAATTGATCCAGTTCCGCTTATGACAATGGATTTGTATCTAACGGCATGTACAGGAATGGATGCATTGACACATGCGATGGAAGCATATGTATCAAATGCAAATTCGCAACTAACGGATATTCATGCAATTGAAGCAATCCGTTTGATAAATGCGACGATTGAAGATGCAGTGAAACCAGATCGTACCATTGAAATCATGTATGAAATGATGCTGGGATCATTACACGCAGGGCTTGCTTTTTCGAATGCAAGTCTGGGTGCAGTACATGCAATGGCCCATAGTCTTGGAGGCCTTTTAGACCTTCCGCATGGTGAATGTAATAGTTTGTTATTAGAGCATGTTGTTAACCTTAATTTTGAAGTCGCATCTGAAAAATATACAGAAATAGCAAAAGTGATGGGTTTGGATGTAGATGGACTTGGTCCGGAAGTCGTAAAAGAAAATCTTCTTAATAGATTGAAAGTATTAAGAAAAAAGCTGGGTATAAATGATTATGCTATCGTGGAAGAATTGGATGATAAACTACTTGATAAGCTTGCAGAAGGTGCACTTTTAGATCCGTGCATTGTTACAAATCCAAGGATGCTTTCTCTAAAAGAGGTGACAACTGTTTATGGACAAATACTACGAAAAAAAAGATAGAAAAGCATTTACAAGAGATGCAATTATAGGTTTGGGGGAGGATTCTTTTCGAAAAAATTATTATCCTGAATTGCAGGAGAAAATTATACGGCTGGAACGAGCGGTATCAAGTAACAGAGCACTGATAGCCGCAATACCTGATACGTTATTTATTTGTGGTCTGGATGGAGAGATTCACCCTATCTCTGATATAGGAAAGGAAGATCCACTTTCAGAGCTGATTTTTCAGGATAAAGATACACGAAACATACTAAGTGAAATGATCTCAGGGATGAAGGAAGAAATTGATTTTTTATCAAAAGAAATTGAAATGATAAATGGTCAAAAGACCTATTATCTTGAGGCAAGATGCCAAAAGGCAGAATCTGGTGAGATATTGATTATCATTCGAAATATGACAGAACGTATTCTGCTTGAACGTAAACTACGATATCTTGTTGAGAGAGATGCACTGACCGGACTTCAAAGTCGAAGAAGTTTTGAAGAAAAGATGGAACGATATGTAAATAGATATCATGAGAATCTGGCGATTGTATCAGTAGATATTAATGGATTAAAATTTATAAATGATACCTTAGGACACTATAATGGCGATTTAATGATTATAGAAGTGGCTGAAATTGTGTCACAGATTTTTGGGGAAATTGGGCTGGTTGCAAGAATTGGTGGAGACGAATTTGGAGTATTTATAGAAGATACAACGGAAAAAGAAATTGAAGTTTTATTAGAGAATATGAACATATTGGTTGATGCGCATAATAAGACGGCTGGGAACAGAGGCTTGTCACTTGCCTCGGGTTATGCATTTCATAAGAAAGGATTTGTAAATACTGAATTTATATTTCAGGAAGCTGATAATAATATGTACCAGAATAAGCTTTTGAAAAAAGAAAGTATCAGAAGTACTTTTGTAAAAGCATTTATGAAAGCGCTGGAAGTAAAGGATTTTGTTTCTGAAGGACATGTATCGCGAATGGAACATCTAGCTGTTGTTATGGGGAAGGATTTAAAACTTCATCAAGATCAGATGGACAGATTGGTATTGCTTACCAAATTTCATGATATAGGTAAAATAGGAATCCCAGATGCAATACTGAAAAAACCTGCAGCACTCGATGACACGGAATGGAAAGTCATGAAAACACATACTTCAATAGGAGAAAGAATTGCATTGGAAGCAGCAGAGATAAGAGATATTGCACACCTAATATTAAAACATCATGAAAGATGGGATGGTCAGGGATATCCACTAGGAATTGCAGGTCAGGAGATACCGATTGAATGCAGGATTCTATCGATTGTTGATACATTTGATGCAATGACGAATGACAGGCCATATAGAAATGCAATGTCTGTTGAAGATTCAAGGAGAGAGATTCAAAAATGTAGTGGAACCCAGTTTGATCCGGACTTGGTAGATGTCTTTATGAAGGTAACAGGAACATATTAAAAACTTAGTATTCATTTAACATAAAATCTGCCCATGTGGCAGATTTTTTTGAAACCAAATTTCGTAGATTGTAAATTTCGTAGATACTAAATTTGAAGTTTGAAGGAGGATATGTTATAATCGGAGTAGTTTTTTGTAGTCGAAATAGTGAAAAACAGTATTTTTATCACATATTTTATAACATGCATTACCGTGTAGTGTAGAGGTGGCTGAGATGATGTTCGATTATGACTGTTACAAAGGTTCTCCAGAGAATATTAAAGATGTTGTTTTAGAGGAAAATAGAATTCTCACAAGAAAACTTGCAGAATCCCAGCAAAGTTTTGAATTACTTAAGTTGGTTCATTTTGACAGAAGCATCAATCTTGAAAAATTGAATGATATTATCATAGGTTGCACAGGTTGCCTTCATTCTATGATGGTATATCGAGGCATGATATTAAGTAATCTGAAACCTGAAGATAGTATATACCAGCAGATTCTAAGCCAGATTGATGATTTAACGCAAGGAGACGGGCTGACGGTATTTGATAAATTATTTGAGGATATCACTGTAATGTGCTACCCGGTCTCGGTTTCACAGATTAATCAGGAGCAGGACGAAAAAATATATATTATATTGATGTTTCCAAAGAGACTCGTCAATTGTGAAGTAAAAGACTTTGTAACTTCATTTATGCTTGTTAATGATGTTCTGGTTAATATTGTAATCAGCAGAGAAAAAATGGTAAGGCTTATTGAAACAGATCCTTTGACAAAATTATTGAATCGAAGTTCATGGAATAGTACATTGGAAACAATTGTAAGACATCCTGATTCATTTTTTATTTTATTTATTGATTTGGATAAGTTTAAGATAATCAATGATACCTATGGTCATCAGACAGGAGATGAAATACTAAAAGAAACAGGTCATTGGCTTCGATCGGTATTCAGAGAGGATGACAGAGTATTTCGTCTGGGTGGAGATGAATTTGCGGTTACTGGTAAAATCAATCCAGAGAGTGCGGAAGGATTTTATACAAAAATACAGACTTTAAACGAACAGTTTACCAAAGCACTATGGAGTAAACTCCAAATTGAAGCGACAATTTCAATTGGTGCTTTATTTACGAAAAATGCTGAAGACAAAGACAGCCTTTATTTACGCGTTGACAGACTTCTTTACAAATCAAAGGAAAAGGGCAGAAACACAGTAAGTGCTGAATCGGATTTTGCCTGAATATATGAGGGATAGGAATGAAGACACAAGTCAGACTAAAAGGAAGATTAAAAGTTTATCTGCAAGCTTTTTTATTTTTGGGAGTTGCAATGGCATTACTAACGGTATTGATATTTTTTATTGATTATAAAGCCGGCTTCCTACTGTCGCTTTTTGTAGTCCTGTATTTTGTTGTTAACTTTTTATTACTTTATCATAATAAAAACATTATTCTGAATGAACTGATTAGCTTTGCAACACAGTATGGGCAGATTCAGAAGAAGCTTCTTAAAGAGCTTGATTTACCGCATGCATTATTAGATGACACTGGTAAAATCATCTGGGTAAACAATGCATTTGAAGATGTTACTTATCAGAATAAATGTATGAGAAAAGCAGTAAATCAGCTTTTTCCAGCAGTTACTAAAGACAAGCTTCCACTGGATCGGGATGAAAGTGAAGTTGAAATTGTTTATGACGAACGAAATTTCCTTGTGAAGCTTAAAAAAATTTCCCTGAGGGAAATGGTTGAAAATAGTGATATTATCGAAGCGGATGAGTATGAAGGATTTTTAATTGCACTTTATCTGTTTGATGAGACGGCCCTGAAATTTGCATTACAGGAAAATGATGATCAAAGCTTAGTTGTGGGTTTAATTTATATTGATAATTATGATGAAGCACTTGATAGTATTGAAGAGGTAAGAAGATCACTTCTCGTTGCACTTATCGATCGTAAAGTGAATAAGTATGTAGCTTCACTGGATGGAATTATCAAAAAAACAGAAAAAGATAAATATCTCGTAATCTTGAGAAAGAAATCATTGAAGCATCTACAAGAGACCAAATTTGATATACTAGAAGAGATTAAAACTGTAAATATAGGAAATGATATGTCTGTAACACTGAGTATAGGAATCGGACTTGATGGTATATCTTATTCTCAAAATTATGAGTTTGCAAGAACATCAATAGATCTTGCACTTGGAAGAGGTGGCGATCAGGCAGTAGTTAAGACAATGGATTCATTGTCTTATTATGGAGGCAAGAGTCAGGTCGTTGAAAAAAATACGCGGGTCAAAGCAAGAGTAAAAGCATATGCGCTACGTGAGATTATCTCTGCAAAAGATAAAGTAATCGTCATGGGGCATCATCTTACAGATGTTGATAGTTTTGGCGCAGCAATTGGAGTTTATTGTATTGCAAAGGCGTTGCAGAGAAAAACACATATTGTAATAAATGAAGTTTCTACTTCGGTCAAACCACTTCTTGATTTATTCACTGGTCACCAGGAGTATGAATCGGATATGTTTTTAAACAGTCAGCAGGCAATTGAAGCTGCCGGTGCAAATACTGTTCTTGTGATTGTAGATGTAAACAGACCAAGTATTACAGAGTGTCCTGAATTGCTGAAAATATGTAAATCTATTGTAGTGCTGGATCATCATAGACAAAGCTCGGAAGTGATAGAAAATGCGACATTGTCTTATGTAGAACCATATGCATCATCCGCATGCGAAATGGTGGCAGAGATATTACAGTATATTGGTGATGGTATTAAGATTCGTGGAAATGAGGCAGATTGCCTTTATTCGGGAATTATTATTGATACGAACAATTTTGTTGCAAAAACAGGAGTCAGAACCTTTGAAGCAGCAGCGTTTTTGAGACGTAATGGTGCAGATGTAACAAGAGTCAGAAAGCTATTTCGTGAAGAAGCATCAGACTACAAAGCGAAGGCTGAAACGGTTAGACATGCAGAAATATATAGAAATGATTATGCAATATCAATTTGTCCAAGCACAGGAATTGAAAGTCCTACCATAGTTGGAGCGCAGGCAGCAAATGAGTTGCTAGATATAAAAGGCATTAAGGCTAGTTTTGTATTAACAGAATATCAGGGTCGCGTGTACATCAGTGCCCGTTCTATTGATGAAGTAAACGTTCATGTAATTATGGAAAAACTTGGTGGCGGCGGACATATGAATATTGCTGGAGCGCAGTTGGAAGATATAACCATATTACAGGCAGAAGAGACATTAAAACGAATACTTGACAGCATGATACAGGAAGGTGATTTATAATGAAAGTAATTTTATTGGAAGATGTTAAAACTCTTGGGAAAAAGGGTGAAATTGTTGAAGTGAATGATGGTTATGCAAGAAATTTTGTATTACCTAAAAAACTGGGTCTTGAAGCTAGTACAAAAAATTTAAATGACTTAAGACTTAAAAAAGCAAATGATGAGAAATTAGCGGCAGAACAGCTTGAACAGGCGAAACAATTTGCACAAAAACTTGCAGAGTTGGAAGTGCTCGTATATATTAAGGCTGGTGAAGGTGGAAAAACATTTGGTTCTGTTTCATCTAAAGAAATTGTTCGTGCAGCGTTGGAGCAACATGGAATAGAACTCGATAAGAAGAAAATAGTTTTACAGGAAGCAATTAAAAATTTTGGAGCATATGAAGTTGCGATAAAGTTACACCCACAGGTAACAGGAACACTGAAGGTAAAAGTACAGGAAGAAAAATAACTGAGGAGGTTCCATGGCAACAATTGAAGAATCGATTATTAAAAGAATACTTCCTCACAGCCTGGAAGCAGAGCAGTCTGTAATTGGATCCATGATTATGGATCGCGACGCCATTGTTGCTGCCTCCGAGATCATTACAGATGAAGATTTTTACAGCAGACAGTATGCAGTATTGTTTCAATCGATGGTAGAACTAAACGAAGAAGGAAAACCGGTAGATGTTGTAACCTTGCAGAATCGCTTGAAAGAAAAGGATGCACCTCCGGAAGTAAGCAGTCTTGAGTATGTCAGAGATCTTCTTTCGGCGGTTCCGACATCAGCAAATGTTAAATATTATGCTGGAATTGTTGCTGAAAAGTCGACATTACGAAGGCTGATTCGACTAAATGAAGAAATTGCTAATAACTGTTACTCTGGAAAAGAACCGTTGGAAGTTATTCTGGAAGAGACAGAAAAAAAGACATTTGAGCTTGTTCAGAAGCGAAATACAAGTGACTTTGTATCCATTAGGCAGGTCGTTATGAATGCAATGGATAAAATCGAACAGGCTGCAAGAAACAAAGGTTCTGTAACGGGAATACCGACAGGCTTTATTGATCTTGATTTTAGAACTGCTGGTTTCCAACCATCAGATTTTATTTTGGTAGCAGCCAGACCATCTATGGGAAAGACTGCATTTGTCTTAAATATTGCACAGTATATGGCGTTTCATGAAAATAAGACTGTTGCTATATTTAGTCTGGAAATGTCAAAAGAGCAGTTGGTAAACCGTTTATTCTCATTAGAGTCAAAGGTAGATTCGCAGCATATCAGAACTGGAAATCTTTCAGATAATGAATGGGAAAAATTAATAGAAAGTGCCGGTGTCATTGCGAAGTCAAATCTGATTATAGATGACACACCCGGTATTAGTATCGCTGAACTAAGATCAAAGTGCAGAAAATATAAATTAGAACATAATTTAAGTATTATTATTATTGACTACCTTCAGCTTATGTCAGGGAGGGGAAAGAGTGAATCGAGGCAACAGGAAATATCAGATATTTCAAGATCTTTAAAATCACTGGCCAGAGAATTAAATGTTCCTGTTGTTGCATTATCTCAGTTGAGTCGAGCTGTAGAACAGAGACCAGATCATAGGCCAATGCTTTCAGATCTTAGAGAGTCAGGTGCGATTGAGCAGGATGCGGATGTTGTAATGTTTATTTACAGAGATGACTATTATAATAAAGATACTGAGTTAAAGAACATAGCAGAAATTATTATTGCAAAACAAAGAAATGGTCCGATTGGAACCATTAATCTCGTATGGCTTCCGGATTATACTAAATTTGCAAACATGCAAAAATAAGGATAAACAAGGCAATAAAAAAAGACACGAAAGTGTCTTTTTTTTGATGCCTCAAAATTATTCTTCTGAAATAGCTCCTGTAGGGCAAGTGCTTGCGCAAGCACCACAGCTGATGCATGCATCTGCATTAATTTCATATTGTGTATCACCCTGGCTGATTGCGCCTACTGGACATTGAGGTTCACAAGCTCCACAGCTAACACAAGCGTCACTGATTACGTATGCCATAATAATAGTCCTCCTTTTCCTGATTAGTTCCCGAAATGATTTTCGTAACTGATATTATTTTAATACATTAAGGGACTGAATACAAGTAAATAGACTAGAAAGATCAAGATATTTTTGGTAGAAAACCAAATTAGTTTTCATTTCTTTTATCATTTCAAGTCTGATCACGAAGCTCGATCCTACGCTTTTTAATACCTTCGAGAATTACCTTCTTTTTATCTACAACTGCTTTTTTATCCATATCAGGAACAAACTTAAGTGAGTAATCCAAACCAAGCATTTCATATTTAGCCTTTCCCATAGAATGGTATGGTAAAACATCAAGTGCTTTTACATTTTTCAGATCACCAATAAAATAGCCAAGTTTAAATAAATATTCATCATCATCTGTCAGTCCGGGGACTACAACATGTCGAATCCATATTGGAATATTTTTCTGGTCAAGGTAGTGGGCAAAAGCAAGGATTCCATCATTCGGCTGACCTGTAAGGTGCAAGTGTTTTTCGGGATCAATGTGTTTAATGTCAAGCATAACAAGATCTGTTAGTTCGAGCAACTCATCTAGTTTTTTGATATATTCAGTATTGTCCGATTTGTATGTGATACCGGATGTATCAATACAGGTATGAATTTCATGCTTTTTGCATTCTTGAAATAGCTCAATTAGAAAATCGACCTGCAATAAAGGTTCTCCGCCAGTCACCGTGATTCCACCACCGCGGTAGAAGCTTTTATTTCGTTCATAATCTTTGATAATTCTGGAAACTTCTACCTTTTTTCCACCCTTAAGATCCCACGTGTCAGGATTGTGGCAATATGCACAACGCATAGGACATCCTTGAAGAAAAACCACTAACCGGACACCTGGCCCATCAACTGTTCCAAAACTCTCTATAGAATGTATTCTTCCACTCATAATAATACCTCCTGTCAAAGCAGTAATCTGCTTATTTAGTATACTATCAGTGAGAAAGAAATTCAATTGGTAAGGGTCTGGTGTATTTGATTTAGTACAACTTAATTTTGATCTCCACGGACAATACTGACTACAGCAGAAAAAGCTCCAAATAAAATCCCCATAATTGGCCATACAATCCATGTAATATGCCAATCTCCAGTTAAAAAGCTCCATAGCAGGTAACCGGCTGTTGTAAGTGGCCAGACGATTGACGCAACAGCGCCAACTAATTTATCTTCTTTGCGTTCAGGGGTATAATCACCCTCCTGTAAAAGTTGTTTGTAGCAGTCCATTGTTGTGCCTGCATTAATAAATAAAGTAACTGCGGTTGCGACCATTACAAGTAATAAGAACACTCCAACTGCGCCATAAAAATCATTATCATCTATAAATACTGTCAGACTTATTAAAGTAAGCGGAGACAGTATACATAATACAACACCTGCTACGATTTTAAGCGTGAAATAAGGAAGGTTAGCAGCCTTTTTCTTACGGATTATTTCTGTAAGAGAATAGTCAAGTGTAAATGGTTTTTCAAGATACTTGTACTGCTCAAGTTGAATTCCGCTAAAGATAAACAGACCAACAGCAATTGCAATCATTAGAAATAATGGAAACAGGAAGAGTGTAGCAGCCCTGTCTTCACCGATCTGAAAACCTGTGAGTGTTGTACCAAGAACAAAAATTGCGGGTGCCGTGATACATAAAAAGACACCAAGTGCGATTAAATTTCCAAAGAATTTTTTATCATGTATCATTCTTTCAGCCTCTTCTTTCGTAATGACAGGAACTGTAGGCTGCATAGGAGAGGGTACTTCAATATTCATTTCACGAATTAACTCATCAATATTGCCAAACTCAGAAATCACAATGCCAATTGCTTCATTTTCACTTTTACCATGGTATTTCATTTCATTATATTTATCTTCCATACTACTTAACAGATCTTCTTTCAGCTTAATTAAAGCTGGTGTTTTTGGCATATTTGCGAACATATTATCTAAATAACTTTTGATTGTTTCCATAATCACATCTCCTTAATAAATTTATCAACGACTTCCTTTGTTATCTGCCATTCTTGGCATTTTTCCTTGTAATAAATCAACCCCTCATTGGTTAATTTGTAGTAAGTACGGCGCTTACCGTTTGTCTCATCACCTGAATAGGATGAGATATAGCCGTTTTTTTCTAGTCTTGAAAAAGCAGAGTAGAGTGTTGTCTCCTTCATGATATACTTTTCACTGGTCATTTCTTTAATATTTTTCGAAATTTCATATCCATAAGAATCACCGTGTAATAACAAGAAAAGAATCATTGTATCATTATAACCTCTTATTACATCACTACTGATCAAATAAACATCCTCCTTTCGGGGAAAATATGCGAGACATACATTTGCTGTTTACTACGACAGGTATACTATGTCAGACGTACTATGTCTGTCGTAGTAACAATATAACATGATTACTACGACAGGTCAAGTACTTTTGGGAAAATAAATATTAAAAATAAAAGGACTTCACCTTAACAAAGCAGCCATAAGCTATTTGTATAAGGTGAAGTCCTTTGTGTCTGAAAGCTAAAAAGAATTATTCGTAACTGAAATTAGATTGTTTCGTGAAATGTACGGCTGATAACATCGTTCTGCTGTTCTTTTGTAAGTTTAACAAAGTTAACTGCATATCCGGAAACACGGATTGTGAGCTGTGGATAGTTTTCTGGATGCTGCTGAGCATCTAAAAGCATATCTCTGTTTAAAACGTTTACATTTAAATGATGGCCGCCTTTTGTAGCATATCCATCTAATAATGATACTAAGTTATCGATCTGTGCCTGGCTTGTCTGTGACATATGTATTACCTCCTGTAATAGAATTATTTATAATCGTCAAGTCCCTGATGAAGAGTAGGAATGCTGCATGCAGTAGGAGTTCGAGAACAATCGGTGCACCCAAGAGTCTGAACTGACTTTGGTGCGTTCAGTGTTTCATCATAATCCACATTAACATGGCCGACACCTTTTGCGATTCCGGCATCAAGCATTGCAACCAGGTCATCAATCATTTTGTTCTCATCCATATTACACCATCCTATTCTTATCGGAAATTAATGTAGCATTAAACTGTAATTAATTTAAATCAAGTTCGATATCAAGATCACCTGAGAATACCTGATCATCTTTTCCAAGTGCGCCTGGAATAATTGTAAATGTGTTAGAAATACCATCCTGTGCATCCTGGAATGGAAGTTTTGATACAGAAGCAAGAGAAGCGATTGCACCATGTGTATCGCGTCCGTGCATTGGGTTAGCACCTGGAGCAAAAGGCTGTCCTTTCACACGTCCGTCAGGAGTATTACCAGTAGCTTTACCATAGGTTACGTTTGAAGTTATGGTAAGAACTGACATTGTAGGGAAACCATTTCTGTATGTGTGATGTCTTCTGATCATTTTCATGAATTTAGAAACAAGGTCATGAGCGATCTGATCTGCGCGATCATCATCATTTCCGTATTTAGGGAAATCACCAGTTGTTTCAAAGTCGATAATAACACCGTCTTCATCTCTGATAGGTTTTACTGTAGCATACTTGATAGCGCATAATGAGTCTGTAACAACAGAAAGACCAGCGATACCTGTAGCAAAGTAACGAAGAACATCTCTATCATGTAATGCCATCTGTGCTCTTTCATAGCAGTATTTATCATGCATATAGTGAATTACATTTAAAGTATTTACATAAACATCTGCAAGCCATTCCATCATATCATCAAATTTGCCAATGACATCATCATAATCAAGGACATCTCCAGCAACTGGACGATATTTAGGTCCTACTTGTTTATGAGAAACTTCATCAACACCGCCGTTTAATGCATATAACATACATTTTGCAAGGTTTGCACGAGCACCGAAGAACTGCATCTGTTTTCCGATTACCATAGAAGATACACAGCATGCGATACCATAATCATCACCATGTGTTACTCTCATAAGATCATCGTTCTCATACTGAATGGATGAAGTAGAGATAGAAATTTTAGCACAATATTTTTTGAAGTTTTCTGGTAATCTTGTAGACCAGAGAACAGTTAAGTTTGGTTCTGGAGATGCACCAAGATTAATCAGTGTATGAAGGTAACGGAATGACATCTTAGAAACCATGTGACGTCCGTCAATACCAACACCACCAATAGATTCAGTTACCCAAACAGGATCTCCTGCAAAAATCTGATTGTACTCTGGAGTACGTGCAAATTTTACGCATCTTAGCTTCATTACAAAGTGGTCAATGAACTCCTGAATCTGTTCTTCTGTAAATGTTCCGTTTGCAAGATCTCTTTCTGCATAGCAGTCAATGAATGTTGAAGTACGTCCAAGTGACATAGCTGCACCGTTCTGTTCTTTGATTGCTGCAAGGTATCCAAAGTATGTAAACTGAATTGCTTCCTGTACATTGGTAGCAGGCTTAGAAATATCACATCCGTAAACGGCTGCCATTTTCTTCATTTGTTTTAATGCAACGATCTGTTCGGAGATTTCTTCACGGAGACGAATAACTTCGTCTGTCATAACACGTCCTGTGGAATCTTTTTGTTCATTTTTATCTTCGATCAGTCTGTCAATTCCGTAAAGAGCAATACGTCTGTAATCTCCAATAATACGTCCGCGGCCGTAAGCATCTGGAAGACCTGTAATAACGTGGCTTGAACGGCAAGCTCTCATATCTTCGTTATATGCGTCAAAACATCCTGCATTATGAGTTTTTCTATGTGTTGAGAAAAACTCGCTGATTTCAGGATCTACTTCATAACCATTGTCTGAACAAGCTTTTTCAGCCATACGAATACCACCGTAAGGCTGCATGGAACGTTTGAAAGGTTTATCTGTCTGGAAACCAACGATGGTCTCTTTGTCTTTGTTTAAATAGCCAGGACCATGTGAAGTAATTGTAGATACAATTTTAGTATCCATATCAAGAACTCCGCCAGCAGCGATTTCCTGTTTTGTAAGATCCATAACCTGTGTCCATAAATCTTTTGTGTTCTGTGTAGGGCCTGCAAGGAAGGAATCATCTCCATCATATGGAGTATAATTTTTCTGGATGAAATCTCTTACATTGATTTCATTTTCCCATTTGCCGCCTACAAAATCTTTCCATTCTGGTCTCATTAAAAAGCCTCCTATAAAGTATATTGTGTTTGGTTTATGTCTTATTCTGATATAAGACGTTGAAACATAGTAATTTGGTCGGTCTGTCAACAAAAATCATTATATGTTAATTAATTAACAGCGTCAAGGGATTGGAATGTTCTTTTTTTGGTACAAAAATGTTAAAAAACCCAGAGTTTATTGGTATTTGTATTGGAATACATTGTATACACCTAAAATACAGAGTAGTTGCAGAAAATGTAAAAAAGTAATATACTTATTTTCATCGCAAATCCTTAAAGATTTGTTGTACAATTTGAAGAATCACACTTACAGGAGGTATGATCATGTCAGGAATCAGTAAAGAAATGACGATTGGTGAAATATTAAGAACCAATCCTGCAGTAGCACCTATTCTTATGGAAGCAGGAATGCACTGTCTTGGATGTCCATCCGCACAGGGAGAATCACTGGAAGAAGCAGCAATGGTTCATGGAATGGATGTAAATGATTTGATGTCCAAAATTAATGCACTCTGATTAAAAAATGTAATTTCAGAGCATAGGTAAAGGCCGGATTTTACTCCGGCCTTTTTTAAATGAGTGCAAATGACTGAACGGCAGTATTTTTAACAACTGGTTCAAAATGCTCCTCTAGATATGCTTCACCAGCATGGCTGAACCTTTCTGGAGACGCATATTCTGAAATCATATTACAAATCTTATTGAATTCTTCAGGTGTATGTCCGCTTTTTGAAATAACAAGAGTATAAGCTCCTGTCTGTTTGTTTTTATACAATGAATTTGTGCCCTGATAATGGAATCGTAGCACACGGGATAATCTGGTTACTGAATCAAGATTATCCAATAAATAGATCTTTGTAAGATCCATAGGCTGTTTTTCTTCTTTTTCTGATATTGCTTCTTTTGCAGGAGTAGTTGCAGGCTCTGCCAAAGGTTTAGAAGAAATCTCTTTTGCAGGAACATCTATAAAATTACCTTCATGGATTCTTTTAAATAGGTCTAAAACATCATCAGCACCCTCTGAGACTACATGAGAGGACTCTTCATTTCCGGTTTCAGAATCATGAACGGAAGGAGCAAATTTAGAAAACCTGGTATCAAGTTCTTCAGGATCCTCAACTTTGGTAATTATAAGAACGATGCACTCTGAATTTAAAGGAATAGCCTCTATCATAAGTGGAATATCTTCGGCTTCAAAACCAAATTCGAATGCAGCCTGCTGCATCATATCTCTGAATAAGGTTTTTGCTTTCTCTGTTCCATATGCGAGCTCACTAATCTTTAGTTCGCGATCTGCCAGATCTGCTTTGGTTAAGGTACAACGAATTTGATGGTCATTCACTTTTTCAATCTTCATAGTATCACATCCTTTTCTTTTATGCTAAGAACAGTGAATAGGTACCGTGACTGAAACACCAGATCAACAACAGTTTGTAATATATGATGATATTATACTGTATATTTTACGAAGTCAATAGTACTGCGGGTAGTTTCAAAAATTTCATACAATTTTAAAATAATTTTAGAAATTGCTTGTGTTTTCATGTGGTAGCACCTATAATATTAACAGAGATGTTCTTGGTTAATCGGTATCGGTTAGGAGGCAGGAACAAAAGCGGATTCAGTATCTGAATCCAACATGTCTGATTTTATCAGACTGAATTATTTCATTCCGGGAAGGCGTTCCTTCCTGTCTGTTTTTCCTTTGGATTATCCAGAGGATATTGTCTTACAGGCTTACGTGCCTGTTCGCTAAAATCATTTATTCCAAACTAAAACAATTCAAATTCAAACAATTCAAAACCAAACATTTATTTAAAGCGTGTAGTATTTTTATGATGCAAATCCTGACATCTCTGAGGTTCTATTACATGTATCGTCATTATTATGAAAAAAATGAAGTATTAGTTTTATATCACAGAGCCTTTTGGTCGAAACTCATAAGATGGGGGGTTACCTAAATTTTAAGTTTAAAAAGGAATCAGCTGGAAGAATATGCCAGGCTACGATGGTTTGTGTGTGGAGGTGTTATTCTTTATTTTGAAGGGAGGGAATCATCCCCGGAAGAAATTGCATCAAAATGCTGTCAGGAACAAGGAGCCGTGTACATGGCAGACTACGTATTAGATGATTACGGGCAGCTAAGAGAGTTAAGATATGACAAAATCATGCAGTTTTAATCAAACAACCAGATATTAAAATCATTGTAGTTTGGCTCATGAATGAAAATCTATTATAAGCCATAATATAACAAAGTACAGTAATGTTTATTAATTAGCGTAAACACAAGTAAGATCGATGGAAGCCCCTCCAAACAGTTGCTGTGTGTAAACAAAAATTAATAAAAAAACAAAAAAAGAATAATGACGTGATTGTTGGAGTCTGATATAATTAGGACGGTCAGGAGGTAATTTGGAATGAAAAAGAAAATAATTCCGGTTATTGTCGCGATCGTCCTAATTTTAGTTGTTGTGGCGGCGACATTTGGAATGAAGGTGATTGAAAGATTTACATACTCAAAAGAAAGAGCAGATTTAAGCGAGTATTTTCATATAAGTACCAGTGATGAAACAGCAATCATGCTCGGTGATGAGCTTCTTGAACAAAAGGCAAGAAATATTGATGGCTTTATTTATCTGGATTTCAACACGGTGAAAAATTATTTTAATGACAGACTGTATTACGATCAAAATGAAGGGCTTCTCCTTTACACAGGTCCGACAGATACAATTAGCAGTGCTGTGGGGAGTACTACATATGTTCAGGATGGACAGGAAAATAAAGAAATTTTTCCAATTTCTATCATAGAGCAGGATACTCTTTATGTAGCCATAGATTATTTAAAGAAGTATACTAATTTGTCCTATCAGGTGTTTGAACAGCCTTCCCGGGTACAAATATTTGTGCAATGGCCGGAAGTAAAACTTGCTGAACTCAGAAAGAGTACTGCAGTAAGAGTACTTGGTGGGATAAAAAGTGAAATTCTTACAGATCTCAACAAGGGAGATACAGTTACTATCTTAGAAGAAATGGATACTTGGTCCAAAGTAAAAACATCAGATTCTATTATTGGATATGTTGAGAATAAACGTCTGAAGAATATTAGAACAGAAGAGCAACAGGCTGTAACCGAAGTAGAAGAGCCTGTATATTCAAGTCTTACAAGAGATCATAAGATCAACCTTGTCTGGCATCAGGTAACAAACTTATCAGCAAATTCTTATTTGTCAGAAATGATGGCAGAAGCGATTGGAGTAAATGTGATTTCACCAACATGGTTCTCATTAAGTGATAATCAAGGCAATTTTACGAGTCTGGCATCAACGGATTATGTAAACCAAGCACATAGCATGGGACTTGAAGTTTGGGGATTAATTGATAACTTTAATCCTGAAGTCGATACAATGGAAGTATTATCGTACACTTCAAGAAGAAATATCCTTGTTACAAATTTGGTAAATACTGCACTACAAAATGGGCTGGATGGAATCAATATAGATTTTGAAACACTGAGTGAAGAGACTGGAGATCATTTTATTCAGTTTATTAGAGAACTTTCAGTGGCATGTAGAGCAAATCAGCTAGTGCTGTCTATTGATAATTATGTTCCCAAAGACTATTCGGCACACTATTTTAGAAAAGAACAGGGCATTGTGGCTGATTATGTTATCATTATGGGTTATGATGAACACTATGCAGGCGGAGGGGTTGCTGGTTCTGTAGCCTCCATAGATTTTGTGGAAGAAGGCATTGCAAATACGGTTGCAGAAGTTCCATCAAATAAAGTAATAAATGCAGTTCCATTTTACACCAGAGTATGGTCGACAAAAGGATCCGAAGTAAGTGCGGATAGTGTTGGAATGGGTATGGCTGAAAGTTTTCTTTCAACAAACGGTGTGACAGCATCCTGGGATGAAACCACATGTCAGAACTATGCAGAGTTTAATGCAGATGATGTACTATATCAGGTATGGCTGGAGGATGCGGCATCTCTTGATGTGAAACTGAATATTATGAGAAAGTATGAATTAGGTGGTGTTGCTGCCTGGAAACTTGGACTTGAGACACCAGATGTGTGGAATTTGTTAGCGACTTATGCAGGTGAATAATAAACTGATTGACATATTGCGCCATCTCTGATAATGTTATATAGTTGTAAACACGCTTTAGTCCCGAAAAATGGATGCCTAGAGGCCGTTTTTTCTGACTGAAGCTTTTTTTCGCGATTTAGTGAAAGGTGAAAGGTGAAAGTTTGAAGTTTGATGAATTAGTGATTAATAGTAAATTAATGAGAGGGATCGTGGATATGGGGTTCGAAGAGATGACACCCATACAGGAAAAGGCAATTCCGGTAATTTTGGCTGGGAAAGATGTTGTTGGACAGGCGCAGACAGGAACTGGAAAAACAGCAGCATTTGCAATTCCAACCCTTGAAAAAATAGATAAATCAAATAAGAAACCACAGGCAATTATTCTATGTCCTACAAGAGAACTTGCGATTCAGGTTGCTGAGGAATTTCGTAAGTTGTGTATGTATACACATGATATCAAGATTTTGCCGGTCTATGGTGGACAGGATATCTCAAAACAGATCAGGTCACTGAAAGCTGGAGTTCAGATTATTATTGGAACACCAGGACGTGTCATGGATCATATGCGAAGAAAAACTGTTAAATTTGATGGAATTCAAACAGTTGTACTTGATGAAGCAGATGAAATGCTTAATATGGGATTTCGTGAAGACATTGAAACCATTCTGACAGATACACCAGAAACAAGACAGACTGTTTTATTTTCAGCAACAATGCCAAAGCCAATTATGGATATTGCAAGAACATATCAAAAGGATGCTGAAATTGTTAAAGTAGTTAAAAAAGAACTTACGGTATCAAACATAGAACAGTATTATTTTGAAGTACGACCAGGCAATAAAGAAGAAGTTGTTTCAAGACTCATTGACATCTATAATCCAAAACTTTCGGTTATTTTTTGTAACACAAAGAAAAAAGTAGATGAACTTGCGTCTGATTTACAGGGAAGAGGTTACTTTGCAGAAGGCCTTCATGGTGATTTAAAACAGCAGCAAAGAGATCGCGTTATGGAAAGCTTTAGAAAAGGAAAAACAGAAATTCTTGTTGCAACAGATGTTGCAGCGCGAGGAATTGACGTTGATAACGTGGATATCGTATTCAATTATGATCTTCCACAGGATGAAGAATATTATGTTCATAGAATTGGAAGAACTGGACGTGCAGGAAAAACAGGCCTTGCATTTTCTTTTATCAGAGGAAAAGAAGTATACAAATTAAAAGAAATTGAAAGATACTGCAAAACTAAAATTGCTGCAAAACCAGTTCCATCATTAAATGATGTAACACAGACAAGAGTTGATAATCTTTTTAAAGATGTGAGTGAGATTATAGAAACTGAGAACCTGGAATCTATGATTTCAATTATTGAAAAGAAAATAAACGATGAAGACTATACAGCGATGGATGTCGCAGCAGCTTTTGTAAAAATGTACCTAAGCAATAAAGAAACAGATACAGCAACGGTTGTGGACGATTTTGAGAACACAGGTGCTGAAGACGGAATGGCAAGGCTTTTCATTAATATAGGTAAAAACCAGAAGGTAACTGCTGGTAATATTCTTGGAGCAATCGCTGGCGAGTCTGGAATCAAAGGAAATCTGGTTGGATCTATTGATATGTATGACAAATATACTTTTGTAGAAGTACCAAAGCATCTTGCAGCAGAAGTTATGGCAGCGATGAAAAATGTTAAAATCAAAGGAAAACCTATTAATATTGAGCCCGCTAACAGGAAGTAATTCATGATTTAAGGGATAGATATGCTCCAGATAGTTTATTATTATTTTGTGGACCCAAATAAGTCAGAGGCAATATCGAAAATTAAATCAATACCCGATATGAAAGACTTAATTTTGCTACCACAGGAATTGCCATTACCATTACACAGTCTAAACACAGTGTTTATTTCAGATCAGGATACCTATTGTCTTGAAGCTGCCGAAGCAGGTTATCCAGTCATCTTGGTAGAGGAGTTGCTTTCCGGACAATCTTCTATGCGGATTCGTTATTTGGTTACTTCAATAGATGCGATTACCAGACAATATCTTGAAGAAGTTTATGCAAGATTTCACAAATTGCCCATTAAAATATTAGAAACAGACAGATGCATGATTCGAGAAACCAGTCTTGATGATTTAGATCGCTTTTATGAAATATACGCGCAGGATGGAATGACAGATTTTCTCGAACCACTCTTTGAAGAATATGAAAAAGAAGAGACATACATTCAGTCCTATATAGATCATGTTTACTCATTTTATGGGTATGGGATGTGGAGCATTGTAGATAAAGTGAGCGGAGTAGTTATTGGCAGGGCTGGCGTTGAATACAAGGAAGAACAAGATGGTCTTGAACTTGGATATCTGATTGAAAAGAGCTATCAGAGAAAAGGATATGCGTCTGAGGTTTGCAATGCAATCGTGAAATATGTTTTGGAACATTTAGAAGTAACAAAAATATATTCCTATATTCATCCCGATAATGTAGCATCTGTCAACTTGTGTAAGAAACTTGGTTTTAAGGAACAGGGGATTTTGGAAAAAGAGGGTGTCATTCTGTGTAAGTATGTTTGGCAACAGAACTTCATGGTGTAAAAAATGTTCAAAAAAACCACAGATTTTATGAAAAGATTATAGGAAATTAATAAAAAATTAAAAAATGTTTGACAAGTTAGTTTCCATATGTATAATTAACATAAACAAAGGCGTTTACGAAATGTAAGCGCCTTTTTCGTATTTCAAAAAGGAGGAGGCAATATATGAAAAAATTAGAGATCATTATCAAACCTGAAAAACTGGAAGATCTGAAAGAACTGCTTGATAAGAGCGAAGTAAATGGATTAAATATTGTAAATGTTATGGGTTACGGTAATCAAAAGGGTATTGTTAATAAATACAGAGGTGCTGATTACAGGGTAAACCTCCTTCCTAAAATTAAAGTGGAAACAGTAGTTCCAACAGAAGTAGCAGAAGCTTTAATAGATAAAATAGTGCAGGAGATCAAGACTGGAAATTATGGAGATGGTAAAATATTTGTTTATGATGTTGAAGATGCAGTAAGAATCAGAACTGGAGAAAGAGGATATGACGCATTATAAAAAATGCGTACTAGAGAAAGATACATGACAAGATTAAAAGGTTATCAAAGGAGATAGCACATTTGCGGCAACGAGCCGGATGTACTATCTCCTTTTTTATCTTTCATATTAAGGAGGAATAATTATGAAATTAACAGATTTGATTGCTAGCGGAATGGAAAGTACGGCCGCGATTGAACTACTATTAAATATATTATGGACAAGCGTTGCGGCATTTCTGGTGTTTTTTATGCAGGCAGGATTTGCCCTTGTAGAAACAGGGTTTACAAGAGCAAAAAATGCGGGAAATATTACAATGAAAAATCTGATGGATTTTGTACTGGGAAGTATTTTCTTTTTTCTGATTGGATTTGCATTTATGTTTGGACAGGATGCAGGAGGAATATTAGGAACAACTGGATTTTTCGATACGTATTCTCTTGCTGATGAATTTGGTATGAAAAATGGTCTTCCTATTGGTGTATTTATGATTTTCCATACAGTTTTCTGTGCTACATCAGCAACTATCGTATCTGGTGCTATGGCAGAAAGAACAAAATTCTCAGCATATCTTGTTTATAGTGCATGTATTTCTATTTTTATCTATCCAATCACAGGTCACTGGATCTGGAGTGATGGATGGTTATCGGGAATTGGATTTCACGATTTTGCAGGATCAACAGCAGTACATATGGTAGGTGGTGTTTGTGCACTCGTTGGTGCAAAAATTGTTGGTCCACGTATTGGAAAATTTGGCTCGGATGGAAAAGCAAATGCAATCCCAGGACACAATATCGTAATTGGTGCGCTTGGTGTATTTATTCTATGGTTCTGCTGGTTTGGGTTTAACGCGGGCTCAACAACAGCTGCATCCACATCCATTGGTGATATTGCAATGACAACCAACCTTTCGGCAGTGGCAGCAACATTTTGTGTACTTATCATCACATGGGTCAGATATGGCAAGCCCGATGTATCGATGACACTGAATGGTTCACTTGCAGGACTGGTAGCAATCACGGCAGGCTGTGACTATGTATCGAATTACTCAGCATTGTTAATTGGTGTGATTGCAGGTTTAATTGTCGTATTTGTTGTAGAATTTCTTGATAAAGTTGTAAGAATAGATGATCCAGTTGGAGCAGTCGCAGTTCATGGAGCATGTGGAGCGGCAGGTACCATTATGACAGGAATCTTTTGTAAAACAGAGATTTTAGAAGGAATGGGGATGAGCAGAATGCAGTTTATTGGAATTCAGGCATTAGGTGTTGGATCTGTTATTGTATATGTTGGGATCGTAGCATATATTCTATTCAAAGTATTAGATAAACTACATGGTCTCAGAGTAAGCGATCAGGAGCAGATTGATGGACTTGACAAGCATGAACATGGTATGAGTGCATATGCGAACTTTAGAATTCATGAAGGTGAGTAAAATATAAATAGTTTTGCAAACAGTATTAATTTAATTACCAGATAGAAAAACAAATAATGTAATTAAAACCGATCCCATAAAAATTAGAATTGATATGCGTCCAGGATACTGGATACACATCTGAATCTAATGATTAGGAGGTCGGTTTTTATAATTAAATTGAATCAGTAGGAAGCGTAACAATAAAGGAAGTCCCGTCTTGTGGAGAACTTGTCACCTGAATCCACCCTTTATGTAATTCAGTGATGCTTTTTGCAATCGAAAGGCCAAGGCCATATCCGCCAGTCTGAAGATTACGCGATTGATCGGGACGGTAAAAGCGCTCAAAGAGATGATCAATTACATCAGTCGAAATATACACACCAGTATTTTTAACCTGGAGTTTTATTTTATCCTGCGACTTGTTTAACGATAGTAATATTGTTTCTTTTTCAGGAGTATATTTGCAGGCATTATCCAATAGAATAGATATTAATTCTTTTAATTGTCCATAATTACCCTTCATAAGCAGTCCGTCTTCGATTTGTGTTTCAAGAACAATATTTTTTTCAAATGCGACAGACTCAAAAGGAAGAGAGACTTCAAAAGCGAGATCGCTCAGAGAAATTAGATCCATTGGAATTATAGAACGTCCTGCATCATTTTTTGCAAGAAACAACATATCTTCAATAAGTTTTTTCATATGATCAGCTTCTTCTTTAATATAGTTCAGCCATTTCATTTGATTGAAAATTGTATCATTTTTATGATTCATCATAATTCCCGTATTAGCAAGAATGACTGTAAGGGGAGTTTTTAATTCATGTGAGGCATCGGCTATAAATTGTCTTTGTTGGTTCCATGCGTCTTCTACAGGTTTCACACTCCACTTGGCCAGTCGAAGACTGATGACAAAAAAGAGAAGTAAACCAAAGAACAAAGCAGATAATAGTATTATGACCAGATGCCCAAAGGACTCATCCTGGAAAGAGGTATCTAAAAAAGCAATTCTAGTTTCAGTTTCAGTTTGTATAAGTTGATAGGAAAGATTTAAATCAGGTATTCTTCCAGATGAATTTTCTGATGTTTCGATATAAGTAATAGCAGCATCCAGTATTTCTTGAGAAACTTCTAAATTATCACGTAGAAATGTGTTGACGGTTCCGTCTTCATTAATGGTTACTAGAAAGGCAGCATAATTCTGAAAACGGTTTTCTGTGTCATGTGCACCAATCTGTAGCTTTGGTGCGCTTTTTTTGACATCTTCAAATAGTGTATTTTCAAGAATTTTATTTGTCTCTTCCTGTTGTCTTTGATAACTTGTAAAAATAACGGTAGAAACCATAACACATAAAATTAGTCCAACGGATAACATATTAAACAACACAAATTTATATTTTAGTTTACGAAGCATTTGATTCCTCCAGATGATATCCAACCTTTCGAACGGTTCCGATAGAAACGATTGAGCCAAGATAGTTAAATTTTTTTCTTAAGAATGAAATATAGGCTTCAACATTATTATCTTCAGCATCTGATTCGCTTCCCCAGATTTTAATCAGAATAGATTCTTTTGGGAACACCATTCCAGGATTGCTCATTAATAATTTTAGGATTTCAAATTCTTTATATCCAAGTCTAATTGATTTTTTTCCACATTGAAGCATATAGGTATCCAGCTGGAGTGTAAGATCTGAAAAGTTAAGAGTCTCAATGAGAACCTCTCCCTGCCGTCTGGAAAGAGCTCGTATTCTTGCAAGAAGTTCCTCGGGAACAAAGGGTTTTGTCATATAATCATCTGCACCATAATCAAGACCTTCAATTTTATAACGAACTTCATCTCTGGCCGTAAGCATGAGAACTGGGGTTGCATTTTTATTCTGACGCAGTTTTCTGACGACATCAAAACCATTTATTTTTGGGAGCATTACATCAAGAACAATCACATCATACTGACCTGATAGTGCATAATCAAGGCCAGTTTCACCATCGTGTACAATATCAGTCTGATATTTTTGTTCCATAATAATCTGTCCAAGCGTATCTGCCAGACGTATTTCGTCTTCTACAATTAATATTCTCATATAGTCTGCCTCCTTATATATTATATATGATACGAAGCCTAATGAAAGTTGTAAACCTTGCAACTTTTCATTCTATGCGCTGAGTTGAGTATAATTATGGTTCCTTAAAATAGTCTGAAAAAAATTCTTGTATAGTTTCAGACTATTTTAAGATTCTGGATTTACAATAACAAAAACGAACAGGAGGTGCTGTGATGAACCAGGAAATATTTAAACGATATGAGAAGAAATACTTACTGAATCAATTTCAATATGAAATGTTTCTGAAAAAACTGAGTCATACAATGAAAGAAGATCAGTATGGTAATTATACGATTTGTAATATTTATTATGATACAAAGCAATATGAACTGATTAGAAATTCAATAGAAAAGCCATTATATAAAGAAAAGTTTCGTGTCAGGAGCTATGGAATACCAAATCATCAAGATAAAGTGTTTCTTGAAATTAAGAAGAAGTTTGACGGTATCGTCTATAAAAGACGTGTTGAGGTAATGTTTGAAGAATTAAATAGTATCATGAATGATGGTTTCATGAAGGAGGGAAACCAGATTATGAAAGAGATTAGTTGGTTCTTTCAAATGTATCAACCTGAACCAAAAGTATATATTGCATATGACAGAGTTGCATATTATGGCATGGATGACCCCGAACTGAGAGTTACTTTTGATAGGAATATCAGGTGGAGAAAAGAAAATCTTGATCTTTCTGTTAGTGATGATGGTGAAAAAGTTTTAGGACCAAATCAGATTTTAATGGAAATTAAAATTCCAGGAACCATTCCTTTGTGGCTTTCAGAAGCATTAACAGAATCAAATATTTATCCAATATCATTTTCAAAATACGGAACATGCTATCAAGCGCATCTTTATAAAGACCTATTAACGGACAGTTCTCTTCAATCAAATTATAACAAAACCAGCTATCAGCAAGGAGGAAAAATACAATGCTTAGCAGTATCTTAGAAATTGCATCAAATACAACAACCGTAACAATGCAGGGGTTTTTGATCTGCACCCTGGCTTCACTCATCTTGGGTGTTTTGGCATCTATGATTTATATGTATCGTAATTCATATCATAAAAATTTTGTTCTCACCCTGGCGTTAATGCCAGCAATGATTCAGATTGTTATTATGCTGGTAAATGGGAATCTGGGTACCGGTGTTGCAGTGATGGGGGCATTTAGTCTTGTCCGGTTCCGCTCTGTGCCTGGGACTGCCAGAGAAATAAGTAGTATCTTTTTTGCGATGGGAATAGGACTGGCAACAGGAATGGGATATATTGGATTTGCAGCCGCATTTCTTGTCATGATAGGAATTGCAACATTTATATTAATCCATTCGGGTTTTGGAACGAGTAAGCTGATAGAAAAAGAACTTAAAATTACAATTCCAGAAAATCTTGATTATCAGGGTATCTTTGATGATTTGTTTGAGAAATATACGCAGGAGAATAGCCTTGAACAGGTTCGTACCACAAATATGGGCAGTTTGTTCGAACTTAGATATAAAATTGAATTGAAACAGGAAGAATTAGAGAAAGAATTTCTGGATGCCTTAAGATGCAGGAATGGAAATCTTCCTATTATATGTGGAAGAAACTCCGGGAAAGGCCAGGAGTTTCTATAAAATCAAGGACAAAATCCCTCAAAGATAAACCAGTCAAAATTAGAGCGATTATCAGCCAGTTCCTTTTCTGAATGAATCGTCCATGCAACTGATAGGTTTTTATATAAACGGCGACACAATCTTCGTGACACAGAATGTTTATCAATACAATTATATGCAACAAAAGTAGGTCTGGTTAAAAAATTAAAAAGCAGGTGTCGTACAAAAAATAATGCTGGTGATAATTCGCCTTCTCTTAAGAAATTCGAAGACAGTTGTCCGCGAACAACCTGAGGACGATTTTTGCGGTACCAGTAGACAGCAAGTGGATGAAAAGATTCAATACAATAAGGACCATTATATTCACGAAGTAAAGTATCAGAGATTTTGCATACATTACAGTGAAAATCCTCCAGTTTATATTCAATGATGAGTGGGACACGTCCATCGACAACATCTAATACTTGTTTTAAGGTAGGAATCGTCTCATCGGAGGAAAAAAGTCGTAATGATTTTAATTCGGAAAGTGTAAGCTCAGAAACTCGTAAGTTTGTTCTGCAAATTCGCTTCAGTGTAAAGTCATGAAAAATAACAGGAATTCCGTCCTTGCTTAATTGTACGTCAAGTTCAATTCCATATCCAGCATCTGCCGCTCTTTGAATGGCAAGTAACGAATTCTCGGGCGCATCTGACTTATTATCGTGTAGACCACGGTGAGCATAATAACGGTGGTTTGATAATATTTTTAAGGAATCAGGTTTCTTTAGCTGAGGCATAATGGCAGCCAAATATAAAAAACATAAAATAATGAATATAGATAAAATAAGTAGTAAATAAAACATAATCATATCTCCTCGTAATTAACACCATTATTATATCACTTTTGAGTAAGTATGCCATAAAAATATTAACGTTAAGAATAAAAATAATGAAAGAGATTTGACAAACTGTTAAGCATACTATAGCATATTCAGAGTGAAGAAACGGTCATAGTATACTATGACTTAAGTAACATATATGTAAAGAACGATTGCAGTATGCAGAAAAATTTTTTTGAAAGGACAGATATGATTAAATTAATTATAAGTGATATTGACGGGACGTTAGTTCCGGACGGAACAGATAAAATCAATCATGAAATTTTTAGTGTGATCCAGACTTTGTATAAAAGAGGAATTCGATTTGCAGCAGCGAGCGGACGTCAGTTCATCAGCATAAAAAAGTTATTTGAGCCTATAGCAGATATTATTTTTTACATACCGGATGGAGGAAGTGTTGTCCGAACATTAGATGAAACAATATTTGAGGAGACGATACCTCAGGATATTGCCAAGGAAGTTGCCAGAGATATATTAAGCATACCAGGGTGTGATATGATGATTTGTGGAATGAAGGGCACTTATGTTATGGATAAGAATAGCAAAATGGCTAAATGGTTAATCGATTCCTATCATTTTGATGTGGAGGAAATAAAAAATCTGGACGATGAAATCAATGACGAAATACTGAAAGTATCGTTATATCATGTGGACGATGCAGAGGGAAAGGCATCAGATTTTTTCATGGATAAGTGGAAAGACACACTACAGCTGAGTTGTGCTGGAGTTATGTGGATTGACTGTTCCCATAAAAATGCAAATAAAGGAATTGCTTTACAACATTTGCAGAAGTATCTTAAGATTACAAAAGAAGAAACAATGGCTTTTGGTGATAATATAAACGATTTAGAAATGATTGAAAATTCCGGAATCAGCTATGCAATCGGAAACGCAAGAGATGAAATAAAAGCAGCAGCTGACTATATTGCGGATACAAATGTGAATGACGGTGTTTTAAAAGAATTGAAAAAGCTTTTGGCGAAAAGTGAATGACAAATAAGTCTAAAAAGTGTATAATAATGCGCAGTAGTTTACATTAATAAAATATTGAATTTGAAAGCAGTTTGATGCAGATCAATCTTTTCTGAATCGTATTTTGTTAATACCTACTCTCTTTCAGGCTCTTACTGCAGATGCAGTAGGAGCCTTCTCTCAATTTATAAATAGTTTTGGAGGGGTGTATGAAAAGATTCCGAAAGATAAAGCAACTGACGAACAATCGATTTTTAAATCTGTTTCATTTGGAGGCAATTAATAAAAAGGGAGGAGTATTTGATTATTTCTTTGTATCAAGAAACGATCAGGAACATTTGAAACTCCTGACGCATGAACTAAAACCAGAGGGGATTGTTATTTATGCCTTAATGCGATCTGATCCCTCTAAACTAATTATGATCAGGCAATATAGGTACCCCCTGGATGAAGAAATTTTCGAATTGCCCGCGGGTCTTATTGATTATGGTGAAAGTGCAGAAGAAGCAGCAATGAGAGAAATGAAGGAAGAAACAGGAATGAAACTTACTATTTACCAAGGTGGAAAACCTTCTTATCGTAGGCCCTTTTTTATGGGGGCAGGCTTTACAGATGAAACGAGTACAACCATTTATGGCTGGGCAGAAGGGGAAAGCGACATAGTAAATCAGGAGGATTCGGAGATGATTCACACATTAATGGTTGATCGGACAGAAGCAGAAAGGATTTTAAGAGAGGAAAAGGTTTCGATGAGAGGTGCCTATCTACTAATGCACTTTATTCATTCGGATCAGGAAAGTCCATTTTCATTTCTAGACTAAAACGCACACTAAATGTAAAATATAAGCATATAAAATGCATTAATTAATTGATAAAAATGCACAAATACAATTGACAAGTTGCGATGCAGAGATTATAGTAAATTCGAAATGCTAGTCTCAAAAGGTACATCTTTAAATGAGATTTTCATTTTAAGTTGTGCCTTTTTATCTTTTAACGGGGAGGTTAAAATTGAAAAAAATAACCATCATAGAAATTGCCAAACATATGGGTTTATCAAGGAATACAGTAGCAAAAGCATTAAGTGGGAAATCGGTCGCGCTGGAAACGAAATGGGAGATTATTAAAACAGCAAAGCAGCTGGGCTATGCAAAGCTGAATCCACAGCTCCTCGATGAATTAGAGCAGATGAAAGAAATCAGAAAAGGATCTATTCTATTGCTTTTTAACAGAGCAGACTCAATGTTTTGGAAAGCGATTCTGACAGGAATCAGTGATGAATTAAAAGAACACCAATATAGAATGCAGCTTCATATTGTAGATGATGAAGATGTTGATGGTAAAAAAACATTACAGATGATAGATGATGATGTGCAAGGTGTGGTTTTTTTGTGTGCATTTTCAACGGAGTTCATTAAAGAGATTGCAAAAGCCAAACGACCTATGACGATTTTTAATGCAACAATGGATCCAGCATGTTACCTCCAATATGGAACGGTGGTATCGATGGAGGGAAAAAGCGCTATATATCAACTGACGAAGCATGTCATAGAAGAAGGAAGTAAAACATTTGCATTTATTGGATACCCGGACGGCAGTATCAGTATTAAGGATCGACTTGATGGTATGATACAGGCACTTGATGAAAATAAGATTCGAAGAGATGACTGCAGTTTTTTTACAGAGTATAGAGAAGACTATTATTACAGCTATGCAACAGTGGAAGAAATTATCCATGCACTTAATCCTATTCCAGATACAATTGTGTGTGCAAATGATGACATTGCAAAATATACAGCATCAGCATTATTTAAAAGAGATCTCAGCCTTGCCAGAAAAACTAGATTGATTGGATTTGATAATACAATTGAAGAGGATTTCTTTAAGCAGGATATTTTGACAGTACATATCAGAAAAGAAGAGCTTGGAAGAAGACTCATTAAAATAACGATAGATAAGATTGAAAATCCGGAATTAGATAATGCATTTATTATGGTAGCGACGTATCCAATTTATAAAAAAGCACAATATGAGGAGTAACAATATGAAGATTCTTAAATTAGATCAAAACTGGATAATGAAGGACTGTAAAAATAATCAGACTTATCCAGCTACGGTGCCGGGATCAGTCTTGGCAAGCTTAATGAATGCAGATGCACTCAAGGATCCATATTATGGAACGAATGAATACGAAGTCAGGGACTTATTCTGGCATGATTATTCGTTTGAAACATCGTTTTTTATGGATGAAAGCGATTTAAAAGAGGAACAGATAGATCTTGTTTTTTATGGGTTGGATACACTTGCAGATGTGACATTAAATGGACATACGATTTTAAAGTCTGAAAATATGCATAGAACCTACAACATTCCTGTCAAATCATTATTGATATCAGGTGAGAATAAAATTCAAATTTTATTTCATTCGCCGTTGCAATATATTAAGGATTATCAATATGAAGAAGGAAAAGAAATTACATTTGTAAACAGCGGATCTATTCCAGGGAATCAGTTGCTTCGAAAATCTCATTCTATGCTTGGATGGGACTGGGGCGCACAATTGCCGGATGCGGGTATTTTTCGTAAAATAGAACTGGTTGGATATTCAGATCCAATTCTGGAGGATGTGATATTTCATCAAGAGCATGAAGGCCAGAGTGTAAAACTTAATATGGGTATTACACTGTCCGATTTTAATTTGAAAACTGTTAGTCAAGACGTTGAAACAAACTATCACATGTTAGTTAAGCTCTTGGATCCAGAACAGAATGAACTCAGTAAAGAAACAATTGAAGTGAGTCGAACTACACTAGAAATAGAACAAATCATTGAACATCCACACTTATGGTGGCCAAACGGGTTAGGTGATCAACCATTATATCAGATTCAATTAGTATTTTATAATGGAGAAGAAGAATTATGGCAAAAGGAATACACAATAGGGCTTAGAACACTCACAATCAGTAGAGAAAAGGATCAGTGGGGCTCAGAGTTCGCATTTATGATCAATGGAATCAAAATATTTACGAAGGGTGCCAATTATATTCCAGAAGATTGTGTTTATCCAAAGATTGACAAAAAACGTTTGGATTATCTGACAGATTGTGCAGTACGCGCAAATTATAATTGTCTTAGAATATGGGGAGGAGGTTACTATCCTTCTGATTATTTCTATGATTTATGTGATAAAAAAGGACTTATTGTTTGGCAGGATTTTATGTTTGCGTGTAATGCATATGATGTTACAGATGCATTTGCAGATAATGTAGTTCATGAAGTAATCGATAATGTAAAGAGATTGAGGCATCACGCATGTTTGGGATTATGGTGTGGTAACAATGAAATAGAATCGGCATGGGTAAACTGGGATGGATTTAAAAAAGAAAAACCAGCATTAAAAGCCGATTATATAAAATTATTTGAACATATACTTCCAAAAGCCGTAAAAGAAGCGGGAACAGATACTTTTTTCTGGCCGTCCTCCCCTTCCAATGGAGGTAATTTTGACAACCCGGATGATGAAAATAATGGTGACACGCATTACTGGGCAGTATGGCATGGACTCCTTCCGTTCAGTGATTACAGAAAACACTATTTCAGATTTTGCTCAGAGTTCGGATTTCAATCCTTTCCTTCCGTGAAAACAGTAAATACTTATACGGGAGAGGGAGACCGTAATATTTTTTCAAAGGTGATGGAAAGCCATCAGAAGAACGATGCTGCCAATGGTAAGATGCTATACTACCTGTCAGAAAATTTCTGCTATCCAAAGAATTTTGAGCATCTTCTATATGTAACACAGATTCTTCAGGCATGTGCAATTAAATATGGCGTAGAACATTTTAGAAGAAACCGTGGGAGATGTATGGGCAGCCTTTACTGGCAAATGAACGATAATTGGCCGGTTGCATCATGGTCAAGTATTGATTATTACGGACGATGGAAAGCGCTTCACTATTTTGCAAAGAATTTCTATGAGCCTGTTGCTGGAAGTTTGATGATAGAAGGGGAGCGAGCAGAGGCATGGATACAAAATGAAACGATGCAGCCCGTAACAGTTACGGTTACCCTATCTTTAAAAACACTGCGCTTTGAAACAATCCATACAAGAAAAGAACAAGTCGTGGTAAAGCCTTTTTCTGCCCAAATGATTCTTGCTGAAAGTTACCAGAGTCTGATGACAGAATACAATCAGGAAGAGCTGGTATGTGAAATGACAGTTAGTGATGAGAATGGTAGAAAACATACCATGTCAGAAGCGTTCTTACCATACAAACATATAAAACTTTCTGACCCTAAATTGAAATATGAAATTATAGAATCTGATGATAAATTTGTGATTACAATTACGGCAGAAGCTTTTGCGGCATTTGTAGAACTGGACTTGATAGAAGCAGATGCAATTTTTGCAGATAATTATTTTAATATATCAGGAAACGAAGCTGTAACAGTAGAACTTGAAAAGTCAGATATCTGGAATAAAGAAAAAATCAACATATCAGAACTTGAGAGAACATTAAAAATAAGAAGTTTATTTGATACATATCAGTCATAAGAGAGGAAATTGTATGGGAATCAAATATTATGAGAACGAACGTATATTTAAATTAGATGGAAAAGATACCACTTATTTAATTGCAGTGGTCGATGATGAGAAATTTGTTGGTCATATTTACTATGGTAGTAAAATTGAAGATTTTCAAATAGATCATTTACTTAGATTAAAGGAAGCACCTTTTGTCCCGACCGAAAACAACAGAGACCGACTTGCCTTTTATGACAGTTTTCCATGGGAATATCCGACAAGAGGTATAGGAGATTTCAGAGAAGATTGTCTGGCAATCGAAACAAAAGAGGGGCACTGGGCCTTAAAATTAACGTATCAATCACATAAAATAAGCCATGGAAAACAAGCACCACAAGGACTGCCTGGAGTATTTGGAGACGAGAAGAACGCTAGTGTTCTGGAGCTGATCTGTGAAGATGCACAGACCGGTTTTGAAGTTACATTGATATATACTATCTTTGAAGATAGTGATGCCATCATCAGAAGTACAAAAATCTTTAATAAGGCAAAGGAATCAGTCTATCTTACCAAAGCATTATCTGCATGCATTGATATGGATAATGCAGAATATGATCTCATCACGCTACATGGTTCATGGGCAAGAGAAAGGCACATACAAAGAAGAAGCGTTGGATATGGCAGCCAGGGAGTATTTTCTGTCAGAGGAGAATCCGGACATCAGGATCATCCATTTTTGTGTCTTGCAGAATCAGATGCCAATCAGGACCATGGAGCTGTCTATGGAATGAATTTGATTTATTCAGGTAATTTTACAGCGCAGGTTCATCAAAATCAATTTGAAAGTATTCGTATGACAATGGGAATTCACCCAGATGGTTTTCGTTATCTTCTAGAACCGGGAGAATTTTTTCAGACGCCTGAGGTTGTCATCGTATATTCAGACGAAGGAATCGGTAAAATGAGCCGTGAGTTCCATGACTTGTACAGAAATCACCTGATTAGAAGTTCTTACAAAGATAAAAAAAGACCGATTTTAATTAACAACTGGGAAGCGACTTATTTTAACTTCGACACAGATAAGTTACTAGCTATCGCAAAAGAGGCATCGAGTCTGGGCATTGAAATGCTTGTGATGGATGATGGTTGGTTTGGAAACAGAAGTAGTGATAACTGTGCTCTTGGGGATTGGGACGTCAACGAAGAAAAGATAAAAGGCGGATTATCTTACCTGGTTGAGGAAGTCAATAAATTAGGCATGAAGTTTGGAATCTGGTTCGAACCAGAGATGATTTCTCCAGATTCAAATCTGTATCGTAAACATCCTGATTGGGCAATCGCCATTCCGGGTAAGACACCTGGTCTAGCAAGAAATCAATTGGTTCTTGATTTTTCAAGAAAAGAAGTAGTGGATTATGTCTATGGGAAAATGGAAACAATTCTTAAAAGTGCAAATATAGAGTATGTAAAATGGGATATGAACAGACCGTTGAGCGATATTGGAAGTGCATACCTACCATCAGAAAGACAGGGAGAACTCTACCACAGATATGTACTTGGAGTATATGAACTTCAGGAACGTCTGATTAAGCAGTTTCCAGAACTGTTATTAGAGAATTGCTCTGGCGGTGGTGCAAGATTTGATCCAGGCATGCTCTATTATAGCCCGCAGATCTGGTGTTCTGATGACACGGATGCAATTGAACGTCTTTCTATTCAGGAGGGAACTGCAATTGTATATCCGTTATCTACAATTGGTGCACATGTCAGTGATTGTCCAAATCATACGGTAGGAAGAATTACACCATTTGAAACAAGAGGATATGTTGCGCTTGCAGGTACATTTGGCTATGAGCTGGATGTGACTAAAATCCCAAGGGAAGACAGAGAGTTGATACCAGCGCAGGTAGAAATGTATCATAAATATAATGATCTTATTAGAATGGGGGATTATTACAGAATCGCATCTTATCGTGAAAATCATTATTTTGATTGCTGGCAGGTTGTCTCAAAAGATAAAAAAGAAGCATTGCTGACTTATATCCAGGTACTGAATCTTGCAAACAGCAGAAGCAGAATTATTAAGTTAAAAGGACTTGATCCAAATCAATATTATAAAGTCGATGGAATGGAACATATTTTAAGTGGAAATGCGTTAATGTGTGCTGGAATTTGCATGGATAAACTTTGGGGCGATTTCAGAGGAAGTCTTATTTCAATTCAAGCAGTTTAGAAAGGAGGATCATATGGATCAAGGAAAAAATAATCAGACGAATCAAAGACTGAAGCAATTATCGCGAGAAATGAAGCATCATTTAAAAACAGTAATTATACCGTTTTGGAAAAAGTTGCGAGATAACGATAATGGTGGGTTTTATGGATTCATGGATTACAATTTGCAGTTGAATCAAGAGGCAGAAAAGGGTTGTATTTTGAATAGCCGAATACTTTGGTTTTTTTCAAATGCATATTTACTTCTAAAAGAAGAAAGTCTCTTAAAAGAAGCAGTACATGCATATCGTTTTATGATGGAAAAGTGTCTTGATCATAAAAATGGAGGAATTTTTTGGTCAATGTCATACGATGGGAAACCAGTTGAAACCATAAAACATACATATAATCAGGCATTTGCTATTTATGCACTTGCATCTTATTATGATGCATCCTGTGATCAAGATGCATTAAAAACAGCAATGGAACTCTTCGAGCTGATTGAAACAAAGTGCAGAGATGCATCGGGATATCTGGAAGCATTTGATGAAGAATTTAAAGTGATTGATAATGATAAACTGTCTGAAAATGGTGTTATGGCCGATAAGACAATGAATACACTTCTTCATGTCTTTGAAGCGTACACAGAATTATACAGAGTGACAAAGTCTGAAAAGGTCAAAGCACGCCTGGAAGAAATTCTTGAGGTGTTTGCAGATAAAGTATATAATCCGAAGCTTCATAGACAAGAGGTCTTCTTTGACAGAGAGTATCATTCTATATTAGATCTACACTCTTATGGGCATGATATTGAAACGGCATGGTTGATTGACAGAGGCTGTGAGGTTTTGGAAGACAAGAAAATAATAGAAAAAATGGAAGAGATTACGAAAGATCTCACAGATCAGATTTATAAAGTGGCATTTGATGGAAGATCATTAGCGAATGAAGCTGAAAATGGTATTATTAATCATGATAGAATCTGGTGGGTTCAGGCTGAGACAGTTGTAGGTTTCCTAAATGGTTATGAGAAAACACCAAGTAAAATAGAATATCTTGATGCAACAGAGGCTTCATGGAATTTCATAAAAGAGTATCTGTGGGATCACAGAAACGGAAGCGAATGGTATTGGAGAGTAGACAAAGATGGAAAACCAGATACGCAAAAGCCAATTGTGGAACCATGGAAATGCCCATACCATAATGGAAGAATGTGTTTAGAAGTGATAAGGAGAATAGAAAATGCTTCATAAAAAATATTACGAAGAAGTAAAAAAATATGATGAACTCGTCAGTAGAAAAAATGAAAAAACAGATTTTTATAATGGAGTCTTTGACAGATACAAAGATCCAGTTTTAACAAGAAACCATATACCTGTATTCTGGAAGTATGATTTAAACCCTGAAACCAATCCGCTGTTTATAGAGAGACTTGGTGTCAATGCAGTCATGAACTCTGGTGCTATAGAACTGAATGGTAAGTTTTATCTGGTAGCAAGAATAGAAGGAAATGATAGAAAATCTTTTTTTGGAGTAGCGGAAAGTGACACTGGTATTGATGGATTTAAATTCTGGGATTATCCTATTCTGCTAGATGATACATGTCCCGAAGAAACCAATGTCTATGATATGCGTCTTACGAAGCATGAAGATGGATATATTTATGGTGTTTTCTGCTCAGAAAGCAAGGACACAAAGAGTAATGATCTTTCTGCGGCAGTAGCAGCAGCGGGCATCGTGCGTACCAAAGACTTAAAAACATGGGAGCGCCTTGATAATTTAAAGACACTTCGCTCACCACAACAGAGAAATGTGGTTCTGCATCCAGAATTCGTAAATGGGAAGTATGCATTTTATACAAGGCCAATGGATGATTTTATTGATACAGGATCAGGTGGAGGAATTGGATTCGGATTGTGTGATGACATTGAACATGCTGAAATTGATGAAGAGATTATTACAAGTAAAAGAAAATATCATACATTGACAGAAGCAAAAAATGGAGCAGGAGCAGTGCCAATTAAGACAGAAAAAGGCTGGATTCATATTGCGCATGGGGTAAGAAATACAGCTGCTGGTCTGCGTTATGTCATTTATGCATTTGCAACAGGTTTAGAGGATCCTAAGAAAGTAATTGCAGAGCCATCAGGTCTTCTGATTGGACCGATGGGGAATGAAAGAGTTGGGGATGTATCAAATGTAGTGTTTACAAATGGTGCGATTGCGCGTGAAAATGGGGATGTATTTATCTATTACGCGTCCAGTGATACTAGAATGCATGTTGCAACAACAACAATTGAAAGACTGACTGATTATGTATTTAATACACCAAAGGATCCGCTTCGCTCTGTAGAATGCGTTGCGCAAAGATGCAATCTTATTTCAAGAAACCTGGAGTTTATGAAACAGATTTAATAATAGAAAAAGACTGACTGCAGGGTGATATTATGTCACCCTGTTTGTGTATGTGATAGTAATGTAAAGGAGAAATTATGACACGTAATTGGGTAAATGAGGGAGAGGTGTTTTATCCAGCACTCAATGAGAATATTAAATATTCAGGCAGAATTGATTTTTCGAATCCTAAAGGAGTCACCATGTTTTATCCATCAAGTTATGCAAAGTTCCGATTCAGAGGGTCGGTTTGTAAAGTGGTTTTGGAAAATAAAAAAGTATGGTGGGATAATTATATTGGAAGTGTAATAGATGGAGAACAGAAGAAATACAAGTTGACAGAAGAGGGAGAAGAATGTATCGATCTTGGAGAAGGACTGGATGATGGAGAACATACAATCATCTTATTTAAACGCATGGACGGATGTCACAGTATATCAATCAAAGGGTTTATACTCAAGGAAGGTTCTGAAATCAAGAAGGAAGATTCAGGGATAAACAGGAGAATTGAGGTATATGGAGATTCCGTGTCTGCTGGAGAGGTATCTGAAGCTGCCTTGTACGAAGGAAAAGAAGATCCAATACATAACGGAGAATATTCAAATAGCTGGTACTCTTATGCATGGATTACAGCGCGAAAGCTGAATGCAGAATTACATAATATATCTCAAGGCGGAATTGCACTTATGGATCATACAGGCTATTTTTGTGAACCAGACTATGTCGGCATGGTTCACTGCTTTGATAAATTAAACTATCATGCTGCACTTGGACCTGTTACTTCATGGAATTTCAATAAATATACACCTCATGTTGTCATTGTGGCCATTGGACAAAATGATAATCATCCTGAAGATTATATGGCGGAAGATTACGAGTGTGAGAAAGCAATAAGATGGAGAGAAGAATATCAGCATTTTATAGAGGACATCAGAAAAATATACCCTCATGCGTATGTGATCTTAAAAACTACCATTTTGAATCATCATGATCATTGGGATCGTTCCATTGAAGAGGTAAAGAATCGATTGAATGATCCCAAAATTAAACATTTTAAATATTCAAACAATGGAAAAGGAACACCAGGACATATCAGAATTCGTGAAGCAGAACAGATGGCGGAGGAGTTAACAGCATTTATAGAAAAACTTGGAGACCAGGTATGGGAGAATTAAACAAGAAGAGAATTGTAAAAGATTCTGCTTTCTGGTATAAAGAAACAATAGAATAAACTTGGAGGTAATATTATGATAAATCAGAAACAGGAATCTCCAATATTTTTGGAACCTGTCATGAAACAGATGGTCTGGGGAGGAAACAGGCTAAGAGAAGTATTTGGGTACACAATACCTGGAGAAGATACTGGAGAATGCTGGGCAGTCAGCGCACATCCAAATGGTGACTGTGTCATTAAGAACGGAGTTTATAAGGGAAAGAAACTCTCAGAAGTATGGGAACAAAACAGGAATTTATTTGGTGGTGTTCAGGGGGACAGATTTCCTCTTCTTGCTAAGATTATTGATGCCAAAGATGATTTAAGTATACAGGTTCATCCTGATGATGCATATGCTTTGGTTCATGAAAATGGATCTTTTGGAAAAACAGAATGCTGGTATGTTCTTGATGCTCCAGTGGGAGCTAAAATAGTAATTGGTCATAGCGCACAGAGTAAAAAAGAACTCTCTGACATGATCATGGAAGAAAAATGGGACCAATTATTAACAAGCATGGAAGTGAAAAAGGGCGATTTTATACAAATTGATCCGGGAACAGTGCATGCAATCACAGCAGGAATCCTGATTCTAGAAATTCAACAGAATAGTGATGTTACATACAGGCTCTATGATTATGACAGATTAAGCGATGGGGCAAAACGTCCACTTCATATCGAGAAAAGCCTGGATGTGATTCAAATACCTGCAAAAGACACAAAAGAACTTATCAGACATTGTGCAGATTTAGAAGCTGACAGACAGAACCTGCTGGTTGAAAGTCCATATTATAAAGTCTGGAAGTGTAATGTTGAAAATAGCCTGGAAATAAAACCAGAAGAACCTTTTTACATAGTTAATGTTGTAGAAGGCGATGGTTTGTTCAATCAGGAGATCATAAAAAAGGGAGATCACTTTATTATTCCGGCAAATTATGAGACAATAAAATTTGTTGGAAAGATGGAATTGATACTTTCCACTGTTTCTGAAAAAAAATAAAAGGCAGGTTGAGAAAAAATGGTTGCGACGAAATATAAAGATATGCTTCAGGAAAAATCTGTGATCAGAGAGTTGTTTGGTTATGCACTTAACCGCGCAAAAGAAGTGGGGTATGATAATGTATTTGATTACTCACTAGGGAATCCCTCAGTAGAGCCACCAAAGGAGTTTACACAAACACTCTTAAGACTTATAAAGGAAATGGATCCAATGGCATTACATGGCTATAGTCCAACACTTGGAATTCCATCGGTTCTCGAGAAAGTCGCTGCGTCACTTCGACAGAGGTTTGGGCTTCCTTATAAAGCTGAGCATATTTTTATGACAACCGGTGCTGCAGGAGCAATTGCACATACAGTAAGGGCAGTCTGTTCCCCTGGTGAGGAAATTATTACATTTGCACCTTTTTTTCCGGAGTATAGACCTTATATTACGTTAAGTGGCGCGATATTAAAAATAGTACCTCCGGATTACGATGCGTTTCAAATCAGATTTGATCTATTTGAAGAAATGATTAACGATAAAACAGCAGCAGTTCTTATCAACACACCAAATAATCCAACAGGTGTTATATATTCAGAAGAAACATTAAAAAAACTTGCGACAATACTTACACAAAAATCAAAACAATTTGGTCATCCAATCTATCTGATTTCTGATGAACCATATCGTGAAATTGTATTTGGAGGAATTCCAGCACCATATGTTTCTACATATTATAAAGATACAATCGTTTGTTACTCATTTAGTAAATCGCTATCGCTTCCGGGTGAGAGAATTGGCTATGTTGCGGTCAACCCCAATTGTGAACAGGGTGAAACTATGATACAGATGTGCGGACAAATCTCACGAGGAATTGGACATAACTGTCCTCCTTCTTTAATCCAGCTGGCAGTTGCAGAAACGATTATGCTGACATCAGACCTATCCATTTATGAAAAAAATAAAAATATACTTTATCAGGAATTAAAGACACTTGGTTTTACCTGTGTTGAACCAGATGGAACATTTTATATTTTTCCAAAGGCATTGGAAGAAGATGCTAACTTGTTTAGTCTGAAAGCAAAAAAATATGACCTTTGTCTGGTGCCAGGCGACAGTTTTGGGTGTCCAGGTTATTTCAGGATGGCATATTGTATTGAGACAGAAAAGGTAGAACGCTCTCTTGAAGCAATCAGGAAATTTGTGAAAAAAGAATACAACAGATAAGACAAAAAGGTCTTTTATATTTAAAAGGATTTCTCTATGAGAAGTCCTTTTTTTACATTGAATTTACAAATAGCAAACCAAACACTGCTATTTTGAACGCTAATTTCAGTGTATCGTAATAACTGTCAAAAGAAATGAAAGAAAAAATTCAAAGAAAAGTATTTTTGAAAGAGGAGAACGTTATGAAGAACAGAATGAGTAAATTAGTAGCACTTCTTGCGGTGTCAGCATTGGTAGTGGGTACCCTTGCAGGATGTGGAAGCAAAGAAGAAGCAGCAGCACCAGTAGAAGAAACAGTTGTAGAAGAAGCAGCACCAGCAGCAGAAGAAACAGCAACTGCTGAGGAAGCAGAACCAGCAGCAGAAGAAACAGCTGACTTATCAGGAAGTATTTCAATGGCAGGGTCAACATCAATGGAAAAACTTGCAACAGCATTGTCAGAAGTATTTATGGCAAAATATCCTGGCGTAACAGTAACAGCAGAATTCACAGGATCTTCGGCCGGAATAGAATCACTTGCAGCAGGCAGCGTCGATATTGGAAACTCTTCCAGAGCATTAAAAGATTCTGAAAAAGAAGCAGGTGCAGTGGAAAACATTGTAGCAATTGATGGTATTGCAGTAGTTGTTGATCCTGCAAATACAGTAGCAGGACTTACAAAAGATCAATTAATTGGTATTTATAAAGGCGAAATCAAAAACTGGAGTGAGGTTGGCGGAACAGATGCACCTATCGTTGTAGTAGGAAGAGAAGCAGGTTCTGGTACCAGAGGAGCTTTTGAAGAATTACTTGAAGTAGAAGATGCATGCGTATATGCAAATGAACTTGACAGCACTGGAGCTGTTATGGCTAAAGTAGCTTCTACACCTGGCGCAATCGGATATGTATCACTTGATGTTGTAGATGACACAGTTCTTGCATTACCTCTTGATGAAGTTGAACCAACAGAAGAAAATATCAAAGCAGGCAGCTATTTCTTAAGCAGACCATTCGTAATGGCTACAAAAGGGGAAGTTGCAACACAGAGTGAAGCGGTACAGGCATTATTTGAATTCCTTGCATCAGATGAAGGAAAAGAATTGATTAAATCAGTAGGTCTGATCACAGTTGACTAAGAAATAAATTGGAGCTCAATATGACAAATAACAAAGCAAATACTTTTTCAATCATAGGGAGTATGAAAACCAAGTCAAAAGTGGAAAAGAGTGCTCAGGTGGTATTTACCACCTGCGCTTTCTTTGCAGTTCTGGCAGTTTTTTCAATTACCCTTTATATGATCATAAACGGTGCACCGGCGTTGTCCAAAGTAGGAATCAGTGATATCTTGTTTGGAACTGTCTGGAAGCCTACTGCATCTGAACCATTTTATGGCATTTTATATGTAATCATGACCTCAATCATTGGAACTTTTCTTTCTATATTAATTGGTGTCCCTATTGGTCTTTTTACAGCTATATTTCTTGCTGAAGTTGCACCAAAAAAACTTGCAGGAATCGTAAAACCTGCAGTTGAACTCCTTGCTGGAATCCCATCTGTTATTTATGGACTTTTAGGACTCCTTCTACTTAATCCTATTATGTATCAATGGGAATTACTCATTTTTAAAAATGATCCTGATCACCAGTTTACTGGTGGCGCAAATCTTATCTCTGCAGTCATTGTACTTGCAATTATGATTTTACCAACGGTTATTAATATCAGTGAGTCCGCATTGAAGGCTGTTCCCAGACATTTAAAAGAGGCATCACTGGCACTTGGTGGATCACATATCCAGACAATCTTCAAGGTCATGATACCAGCTGCAAAATCAGGTATTGTAACAGCGATTGTACTTGGTGTCGGTAGAGCTATTGGAGAAGCAATGGCAATCAGCCTTGTTTCGGGAAGTTCAGTTAATATGCCATTGCCATTCAACTCTGTCAGATTCCTTACGACTGCAATTGTAAGTGAAATGGGATATGCATCTGACCTGCATAGAGAAGTTCTGTTTACAATTGGTCTTGTGCTCTTCTTGTTTATTATGATTATTAATCTTCTCCTGACTAAGGTATTAAAGAAAGGAGAAAAAGAAAATGACAAATAGTATCTGTAGAAAAAAATCCAGAGTTTCTGATTATATATTAAAGGTTCTGATTTATATCAGTGCCTCATTGTCTATTTTATTGCTGGCATGTATCGTTGGGTTTGTGTTCTTTAAAGGGATTGGGTCTGTCAATCTTGCATTTTTAACAACTGAGCCCAGTACAATCAAAGGTACATTTGGTATCGCTGGTAATATTGTCAATACATTATATATTATTGGTCTCACACTTTTAATTGCAACGCCAATTGGAGTTGGATCTGCAATTTATCTAAATGAGTATGCAAAACCCGGACGATTTGTCAGAATGATAGAATTCACAACAGAAACACTGGCAGGAATTCCATCAATTATCTTTGGGTTGTTTGGTATGGTGTTTTTTGGAACAACACTTGGATTTAAGTACTCCATTTTGACAGGTGCACTTACGCTAACGATCATGGTGCTTCCACTGATCACAAGAAATACGCAAGAAGCATTAAAAACAGTTCCAGATACTTATAGGAGCGGCGCGCTTGGTATGGGTGCCACCAAGTGGTATCTGATCAGAACAATATTACTTCCCTCTGCCATGCCAGGTATTATAACTGGTGTTATTCTGGCAGTAGGTAGAATAGTTGGAGAATCTGCGGCGCTCTTATTTACAGCAGGCAGTGGATATCTTTTACCAAAAACAGCAGCAGGTGCATTGAACAAAATATTTGAATCAGGAGGAACTCTTACAATACAGTTGTATCTAAGTATGTCAAAAGCAAAATATGATCAAGCTTTTGGAATTGCATTTGTATTATTAACAATCGTACTTTTGATTAATATCCTGACAAAGTATCTTGCTAAAAAATTTGATGTAAATTTAAAAGCTTAACAGAAAATAAGATTGGATGGATTGAAAAGAGGATATATGGAAGAAACGAAAATCATCACACAAAATTTAAATCTGTATTATGGACAGAATCACGCGCTCAGAGATGTCAGTATGCAGATTAAAGAAAAGGCAATAACAGCCTTTATTGGCCCGAGCGGGTGTGGTAAATCGACATTTTTAAAGACACTGAATAGAATGAATGATCTTGTGGAAGGTGTCAGAATTGAAGGAACGGTATCTATTGACGGTGAAGATATCTATAGTCCAAAAGTTGACACGACGTTACTTAGGAAAAAAGTTGGTATGGTTTTTCAGCAGCCTAATCCGTTTCCGATGAGCATTTATGATAACGTTGCATATGGACCGCGCATTCATGGAATAAAATCAAAAGCAAAACTTGATCAAATCGTAGAAGAAAGTCTCAGAGGTGCTGCTATTTTTGATGAAGTAAAAGACAGATTAAAAAAATCTGCACTTGGACTATCCGGAGGACAACAACAAAGATTATGTATTGCAAGAGCACTTGCAGTAGAACCGGAAATTCTTCTTATGGACGAACCGACTTCTGCTTTGGATCCGATTTCAACACTTAAAATCGAAGATCTTATGATAGAATTAAAATCAAAATATACTGTTGTTGTTGTAACACATAACATGCAACAGGCTGCAAGGGTATCTGACTATACGGCATTCTTTCTGGTAGGTGAGGTAGTAGAGTTTGATGCAACCAATAATATCTTCACACGACCAAGAGAGAAACGTACAGAAGATTATATTACCGGTAGATTCGGTTAAGGAGAAAGAAATATGACAACAAGAGTTAGTTTTGAACACGAACTTGAAAATTTAAAAAATAGTCTGGATGAAATGAGTCTGCATGTTGAGCATTCTATAGATAAACTATTTAGTGCAATGGAACATATGGACCAGGAACTAGCAGAATATTTATATAAAAATGACAGAGTTGTGAATGATATGGAAAGAAGCATTGAATCGCAATGTCTATCCATAATTACTAGGCAACAGCCAGTTGCAGGAGACTTAAGACTAGTCTCATCTGCTTTAAAAGTTGTAACAGATATCGAGCGTATCGGTGACCATTCGGTTGATATAGCAGAATTAATTCTTCGTTGGAAAGATGTTGAATTGTTAAGTTACTCTTCTCATATTTCACCTATGATTGAAGCATCAAAAGATATGGTACATAGAGCAGTAGCAGCGTTTACAAACAAAGATATGGATGCTGCAAAAGATGTTATAAAAAGTGATGATCTTGTAGATGATCTGTTTAATATGGTGAAATTTGATGTGATTGACCTACTGAAAAGAGGAACGGATAATCCGGATATCTGTATTGATATCATGATGATAGCTAAATATCTTGAGAAAATAGGAGATCATGCAGTAAATATTGCAGAGTGGGAAATTTTTAGAGAAACAGGGTCTATCAGGGATATCAGATTGCTATAATCTAATGAAAACAGCTTGATTTTACACATTTCTTTAATAAACTTTACGATTTCTTCATAATCTGATAAGATTTACGTTAGAATACTAATGATTGACAGATGATGGAGGAATTTTGATGACCAAAGATGATTTGGAAATGATCTTGAAGTTTATAGGTGGTCTTGGGATGTTTTTATATGGCATGAATGTCATGGCAGATGGATTACAGAAATCTGCCGGGGGACGTCTCAAGAAGCTCATGGAATTTTTAACAAAAAACAGAATAATTGCTATCCTTGCAGGCACAGCAATTACTGGAATTATTCAAAGTAGTTCAGCAACCACTGTAATGGTTGTAGGTTTTGTAAATGCCGGCGTGATGAATCTGACACAAGCTGTCGGTGTCATTATGGGTGCTAATATTGGAACTACCGTAACAGCATGGCTTGTTTCTATGAATGAATGGGGAAGTATGCTGAAACCCGAGTTTTTTGCGCCAGCATTATTAGGACTTGGTGCATTTCTTATTTTATTCAGTACGCATGAAAACAAGAAAAAAGCTGGAGAGATCCTTGTAGGCTTTGGTATTTTGTTTATTGGTTTATCGTTTATGTCAGGATCCATTGCGCCTTACCGTGATTCGCCAATCTTTACCAACGCTTTTGTTGTACTTGGAAAGAATCCAATTCTCGCAATATTGGTTGGAACGATTGTAACAGGTATTATTCAGAGTTCTTCGGCTTCTGTTGGTATTCTGCAGACGCTTGCAATGAATGGGATAGTATCATGGCAGTCAGCAGTATTTATAACACTTGGACAAAACATTGGAACTTGTGTGACTGCAATTATTTCTAGTGCTGGTGCGGGTAAAAATGCAAAACGAGCTTCAATGATTCATTTACTTTTTAATGTGACTGGAGCAGCAATTTTTGGAGTGATTATGTATATATTATTCCTATTTAATGCTTCTTGGGCCTCAGACAAAATCAGCAGTGTGCAGATTTCTATTTTTCATACTATTTTTAATATTTCGTGTACAGTAATTTTATTTCCTTTTGCTGATCTCCTTGTTAAAATGTCTGGTTGGATCATCGGAGAAGAGAAAGTACCAGAACTTGAAACGAAGCCTGATATTGTAGCAAGTGTTGCAAGGCATCTGGACCGTAGAATTTTGGAAAATCCTTCGTTTGCACTTGAAACGGCATTAAAAGAAGTTAACTATATGGGTGAAATTACGTTTACTAATGCCAAAACAGCAGTTGAAGCGGTACAGTCAGCGGATAAGGTATTAATTGATGAGGTGTTAGAACGCGAACAGGTTATTAATCAGCTTGAAAAGATGCTGATGACTTTCCTGGTTGAAGTTGATAATCTTTCATTAACAGAAGAACAGCATATTGTGATAAAGAATCTTTTCTATACAATCAGTGATCTTGAACGTGTCAGCGATCATTGTGAGAACATCGTACAGCTGGCTGAAGTAAGAAGAAGAGATAAAATATCATTTTCAAAGAGAGGGATTACTGATTTGGATGAGATTGCAACAGAAACACTTCGTTCACTGGAGTGGGCGCTGAAAGCAAGAAAAGAACATGATAAATCAGCAAGCACAATGACAGATGATTTCGAAACAAAAGTTGATTTGTTGGAAGAAGAAATGAGAGAAAGACATATTCAGAGACTTTCAAAAGGGAAATGCGTTCCTGAAAGTGGAGTAATTTTCCTCGATATTCTTAGTAATCTTGAAAGAATTTCTGACCATGCAAAAAATATAGCAGGATATGTTGTGACGGAGCGATAATAAGAGTACTTCCCAACATGACCTGTAAGGCAGAGGGGAAAGAAGATGCAGAAAATATTTGTAATAGAAGATGATGAAAATATCCGGAACCTGGTAAAGGTAGCATTGGAAGGATATGGGTTTCTTGTTAGCACGTTTGAGACAGCAGAACTTGCTCTGAAGGAGTTTGATAAAGAAGTACCGGATCTGGCCCTTTTTGATATTATGCTTCCCGGGATGAGCGGACTAGAAGCAATCAAGATTTTAAGAGGAAAGGAACAGTTCAAAAAAATCCCTATGATTGTTCTTACAGCCAAAGATAAAGAATATGATAAGGTTATCGGTCTGGATGGCGGAGCAGATGATTATATTACAAAGCCATTTGGTGTATTAGAACTGGCTGCCAGAATCAGATCCCATCTTCGCAGATCAGTTCAGGAGCCTGCTCAGGAAAACAAAGGTCATCTAAGTTTTGGAATGTTGAGTATTGATACTGCCGTCAGGGAAGTATTTGTAGCAGAGCAGAAAATATTACTTACTTATAAAGAGTACGAATTATTGCTTTACCTTGTAGAAAACAAGAGCAGGGTAGTAGAACGAGAAGAACTTTTAAATGAACTTTGGGATTATAATGCAGAGATAGAGACCAGAACGCTGGATATTCATATCAGGACATTGCGGCAGAAACTTGGTGAAGAAGCCAGCAGATACATTAAAACAGTAAGAAGTGTTGGGTATCGCTTCACAACAGATGAGGAATAATGCATGAGGAAAGCTCTGATTGTCAGATTTTTGAGTGTATTGATGCTTGCTTTAATCATGAGCAGCGCTGTCGCATATTATTTTTACGCCGAAAATATGCTGAAAAGCAATATAAGTGCTATGAGAAATGTAATTCAGGCTGTTGATTTTGGGATAGATTATTCTGAGAATTTACAGGAACAAGTTCAGCAATTGGCTAAAAACACAGATAAAGATGAAAATCACAGCAAACTTAGAATTACGCTCATTGCGTTGGATGGAACGGTGCTTGCAGATTCGGAAGCTACAGATATAACCATTATGGATAACCATCTTGAACGTGAAGAGATCAGGATGGCGTTAAATTCTGAATATGGATTTGCAGTTCGTTATTCTGACACATTGAAGATAAATATGCTATATGTAGCAAGTACCTCATCTGAAGGAAATGTTATAATCAGAATGGCAGAAGAATTTACTGGACTTGAGGAGTATTTTACGACCATTTTCCCCTTTTTGCTAGGTGGTATGGCACTTGCTTTCTTAATTTCACTTATTCTGACATATCGATTTACGAATACGATTACAAAACCTTTACATGAAATATCTGATCAAATGGCAAAGGCGAGAGGAAACGAGCTTGAATTTTCATTTCGTCATTATAAATATGAAGAGCTTAATATTATTTCTGATACAACGCTTAAATTAACAGCAGAAATACGGGACTATTTTAAGAAAAATGAATTTGAAAAAAATATCAGACAGGAATTTTTTTCAAATGCCTCCCATGAACTTAAAACTCCAATTACATCAATCCGTGGATATGCAGAACTTTTGGACCAGGGATTTGTTAAAGATGAAGAGACAAAAAAGGATTTTATTACAAGAATTCTTCGTGAAACTGAGAACATGACAGGTTTGATTAATGATATCTTAATGATCTCGAGACTTGAAACAAAGGACGCACAGGTAAGTTTTTCAAGAGTCAGAATGAGTCCTCTGGTCAATGAAATATTCGAATCATTAGAGCCAATCGCATCAGAATATGGTGTGAAGATCCACCAAGAGTGTGAACCAATTATAATAGAAGCAAGTATAAAACAGCTCCGTGAGTTGATTATGAATCTGGTGTCAAACGGAGTTAAATATAACAAGCCAGGTGGAGATGTTTGGGTAAGCATATCCAAAAAGGCTGAAAATATGGAAATATTGGTTCGAGACAATGGAATGGGTATTTCTAAAGATGATCAGCAAAGAGTATTTGGCAGGTTTTACAGAGTTGATAAGGGAAGAAGTAAGCGAAGTGGTGGAACTGGTCTTGGTCTTTCCATCGTAAAACATATTGTTGAGTTTTATGAAGGGGAAATCACACTGGAAAGTGAACTGGGAAAAGGCAGTACTTTTAAGATTTTAATACCATTTGAACGAAAACAACAGGAAACAGACGAAAGTTGACAAATAATTCTGATAGAGATACTATCTTTATATCATGTAAAGATAGTATTTTATATATCTTTATAGGAACATTTGGGGGAATTTACTTTTTAACAGATGAAAGTCTGTTATGATCGTGTGAAAGGAGTTCATATGAAAGAAACTGTAAAGAAGGATACTGTAAAGAAAGAGCCTGTTAAAAAAGAACCAGTTAAAAAAGAACCAGTTAAAAAAGAAGCGGTTAAAAAAGAAGTCATAAAAAAAGTTTCAGTTAAGAAAGAGCCAGCAAAAAAAATACCTTCTCAAAAGAATACTTCAAAAAAAGCTGTCAGCGTGACAAGTACAGTTTATTTTGAAATGGAAGGAAGAACTTATTCAGAAGTTGAACTAATGAACAGTGTAAAGGATATTTGGGTTTATGATTACATGCGAGAACTTTCAGAACTAAATACAATTGACTTATATGTTAAGCCGGAAGAAGGCAAAGCGTATTATGTTATTAATGGAGATATACTAGGAAGCTTTTGCATTTAAACAAACATTGATATACAGAATAAACAACTTAAAAAGTATATATTTCAGGAACCGTATTGTGATGAGCGGTTCCTTTTTTCATAATTTTTTTAGAATTAATTTTCGAAAAGAGTGTTGACAACTATTTAGAGGAGTGATAATTTATGGTAAGAAGGTGTTAGCACTCGAATGCAAAGAGTGCTAACAACTGAAAGGTGAGATGCCCATGCAGCTGGATGACAGAAAAATGAAAATACTACAGGCGATCATCCGGAACTATCTGGAGACTGGAGAACCTGTAGGGTCAAGAACAATTTCAAAGTATTCTGATCTGAATTTAAGCTCTGCTACTATCAGGAATGAGATGTCTGATCTGGAAGAGTTGGGATTTATTGTCCAGCCCCACACTTCAGCAGGAAGAATTCCATCAGACAGAGGATACCGTCTATATGTTGATAGCATGATGGCTGAAAAGGAAAAAGAAGTTTCCGAAATGAGGGAAATGCTTCTTGAAAAAGAAGATCGCCTAGAACATCTGCTGAAACAGGTAGTAAAGGTACTTGCTACCAATACAGAATATGCAACGATGATTACGACACCAAGATATCAGAAGAACAAACTAAAGTTCATTCAACTCTCGAGAGTAGATGAACAACAATTGGTAGCGGTCATTGTTGTGGAAGGTAATATTATTCGTAATAACATTTTGGATGTTTCTAGTGAAATTGATGATGAGACATTACTAAAGCTGAATATTTTATTAAATACCAATCTGAATGGGCTTACCGTTGATGAGATTAATCTGGGGATGATTGCATCCATGAAACAGCAGGCTGGAATACATAGCTGTATTATTGGGGAAGTACTTGATGCGGTTGCAGAAGCGATTAAGTCAGATGACGATCTTGAAATTTATACAAGTGGTGCAAATAATATTTTTAAATATCCTGAATTGAGTGATCACACAAGAGCCAGTCAACTGATTACAACGCTTGAAGAAAAAAAACAGCTTGAAGAACTTGTCGCTAGAAATACATCCGAAGAAAATGGGATCCATGTTTATATTGGAGATGAAACACCGATTCCAGCGATGAAAGACTGCAGTGTTGTGACAGCAACGTATGAGTTGGAAGATGGAATACAGGGAACGGTTGGAATTATTGGTCCCAAGAGAATGGACTATGAAAAGGTAATCCATACCTTAAAATCTTTAATGAGCGAACTGGATGCAATTTATAGAAAAACATAAGCATCTACTGTAGTGATAAATAAAAATTTTGAAAGAGAGGAAGAGAGTAGTGACTGAACACGATAATAAGAACAGAGATGTTGAAGAAATTCTGGAAGAACTCATGCAAGACAAAGATACAACACAGGATGATTCAATTGAACTGACAGAAGATAAAACAACTTCAGAACAGGAAACAGAAGAATCCTGTGGAGAAGATGAAAAACAAGAAAGTAAACTGTTTAAAAAGAAAGAAAAAACAGATAAAAAACATGAGAAGCTAAAAGAAAAAGTAAGTGAGCTGGAAGACAGGGTTGTCCGTCAGATGGCGGAATTTGAAAATTTCAGAAAACGTTCAGAAAAAGAAAAATCTGCAATGTTTGACATGGGAGCAAAAAGTGTTGTTGAAAAAATACTCCCGGTTGTGGACAATTTTGAAAGAGGTCTTCTTGCAATTCCGGAAGAAGAAAAAGGAAGTGCCTTTTCAGAAGGTATGCAGATGATTTATAAACAACTTATGTCGAATTTAGAAGAGATTGGTGTGAAACCGATCGAAGCAGTTGGCAGTGAATTTAATCCGGATTTCCATAATGCTGTTATGCAGGTGGAAAACGAAGAATTCGAAAGTGGAATTGTTGCACAGGAATTGCAAAAAGGGTATCTTTACAGAGAAAGTGTCGTTAGACACAGTATGGTAGCAGTTGTACAATAAAATAACCGGAAACAACGGATCATCTTATAAAATCAAATGAAATCAATCATCTTATATGGAGGATAAAGCAATGGGAAAAATAATTGGTATTGACTTAGGAACAACAAACAGCTGTGTTGCCGTAATGGAAGGTGGAAAACCAACTGTTGTTGCAAATACAGAGGGCGCTAGAACAACACCTTCTGTTGTAGCTTTTACAAAAACTGGAGAAAGACTTGTAGGAGAGCCAGCAAAACGTCAGGCTGTCACGAACTCAGAAAAAACAATTTCTTCAATTAAAAGAGATATGGGAACAGATCGTGGAAGAACAATTGATGACAAAAAATATTCACCACAGCAGATTTCAGCAATGATTCTTCAGAAGCTGAAAGCAGATGCTGAGAGCTACCTTGGAGAAACTGTGAATGAAGCTGTTATTACAGTTCCTGCATATTTCAATGATGCACAGAGACAGGCAACAAAAGATGCAGGTAAAATTGCAGGACTTGATGTAAAACGTATTATCAATGAACCAACAGCAGCAGCGCTTGCATATGGCCTTGATAATGAAAAAGAGCAGAAGATTATGGTATATGATCTTGGTGGCGGTACATTTGACGTATCTATTATTGATATTGGCGATGGTGTTATTGAAGTACTTGCAACAAGTGGAGACAATAGACTTGGTGGAGACGATTTCGATGCCAGAATTACAGATTATATGCTTGCTGAATTCAAGAAAATGGAAGGCGTAGATCTTTCTAATGACAAAATGGCACTTCAGAGATTAAAAGAAGCTGCTGAAAAAGCAAAAAAAGAATTATCAGCTGCAACAACAACAAACATTAACCTGCCATTTATCACTGCAACAGCAGAAGGTCCAAAACACTTTGATATGAACCTTACAAGAGCAAAATTTGATGAACTGACACATGATCTCGTTGAAAGAACAGCAGTTCCAGTTCAGAACGCTTTAAAAGATGCTGGTATTTCTGCAAGTGAACTTGGTAAAGTATTACTTGTTGGTGGATCAACACGTATTCCAGCAGTACAGGATAAAGTAAAACTTCTGACAGGACACGAACCAAGCAAAACATTGAATCCTGATGAATGTGTTGCAATAGGTGCAGCAATTCAGGGTGGTAAGCTTGCAGGCGATGCAGGTGCTGGTGATATCCTTCTTCTCGATGTTACACCACTTTCACTCTCTATTGAGACAATGGGTGGAGTTGCAACAAGGTTGATTGAAAGAAATACTACGATACCTACTAAGAAAAGTCAGATCTTCTCTACAGCAGCGGACAATCAGACAGCAGTTGATATTCATGTTGTACAGGGTGAAAGACAGTTTGCAAAGGATAACAAATCATTAGGACAGTTTAGATTAGATGGAATTCCACCAGCAAGACGTGGGGTACCTCAGGTTGAAGTAACTTTCGATATTGATGCCAATGGTATTGTAAATGTAAAAGCAAAAGACCTTGGAACAGGAAAAGAACAACATATCACAATTACAGCAAGCTCCAATATGTCAGATGATGATATTGATAAAGCTGTCAGAGAAGCTGCTGAATTTGAAGCACAGGATAAAAAACGTAAAGAAGCGATTGATGCAAGAAATGATGCAGATTCTTTTGTATTCCAGACTGAAAAAGCACTTGGTGAAGCTGGAGACAAGATTGATGCAAATGATAAAGCAGCACTCGAAGCGGATCTTGCAGGTCTGAAAGATCTTTTAGAAAAAACAAAAGATGTTGAAATGACTGAAGCGCAGGTTGCTGAAATGAAAGCTGCTCAGGAAAAACTGATGGCAAGCGCACAGAATCTGTTTGCTAAAATGTATGAGCAGTCACAAGCTTCAGGAGAAGGCCCAGATATGGGATTCCAGGAAGGTCCTGATATGAATCAGGGATCAGCTGATGATGTTGTTGACGGAGATTACAGAGAAGTATAATAAGTGGAATAAGGGGTCAATTATTGACCCCTATATCCATTTTGAAAGGGTAATAAAATGGCAGATCAAAAAAGAGATTATTATGAGGTTCTTGGCCTTGATAAAAGCGCAGACGAAGCAGCAATTAAAAAGGCATATAGATCCCTTGCAAAAAAATACCATCCTGATATGAATCCGGGCGATCAGGATGCAGAAAAAAAATTCAAAGAAGCTTCTGAAGCATATGCGGTGTTAAGTGATCCTGAGAAAAAACGCCAGTATGACCAGTTTGGACATTCGGCATTTGACGGTGGTGCAGGTGGATTTGGTGGCTTTGATTTTAATGGCGCAGATTTTGGAGATATCTTTGGAGATATCTTTGGAGATCTTTTTGGCGGTGGACGTTCCAGAAGACCTAGCAATGGCCCGTCCAAAGGAGCCAATATCAGAACCAGTATCAGAATTACATTTGAAGAAGCAGTTTTTGGTGTGGAAAAAGAGCTGGATTTGACCTTAAAAGATACCTGTAATACCTGTCATGGTTCTGGTGCAAAACCAGGCACATCCCCAGAAACATGTACCAAATGTGGAGGAAAAGGTCAGGTCGTATTTACGCAGCAGTCATTTTTTGGAACCGTAAGGAATGTTCAGACTTGCCCTGAATGTGGTGGAAGCGGAAAAGTTGTAAAAGAAAAATGTACAGATTGTCATGGTAGTGGATATATTGCAAATCGCAAAAAAATCCAAGTCTCCATTCCGGCAGGTATTGATAATGGACAAAGCGTTCGGATCAGAGATAAAGGTGAACCGGGAACGAATGGTGGACCAAGGGGTGATCTCCTGGTTGAAATTATTGTTCAGAGACATCCGATTTTTCAGAGGCAGGAGTATAATATTTTCTCAACGGTACCAATGTCATTCCCAATTGCAGCACTTGGTGGAGAAATTATAATTGATACTGTAGATGGAAAAGTTGCATATGAAGTCAAACCAGGTACACAGACGGATACCAAGGTAAGGCTAAAAGGCAAAGGAGTTCCAACGCTTCGCAATAAAGAAATAAGAGGCGATCATTACATTACTCTTGTTGTACAAGTGCCAGATAAAATATCCAACGAAGCAAAAGAAGCACTGAAGCAGTATGATGAAGCAATGGGTGGCACGCTTCATGCAACTAAGGATACAGGAACTGAATCAGAGCCCCAGGATAAAGATAAGAAAAAGAAGGGCTTTTGGAAAAACTAAAACAATGAGGGATGTCCCGCCAGTAGGGACATCCCCTTTCGTGTGTGAGGAAACTTATGAAATGGAAAAGAATTACAGTGAAAACGATTACATCTGCTGAAGATGTAATTATCAGTATGTTATATGATATTGGACTAGAAGGAGCTCAGATCGAAGACAAGGTACCGCTTACCGCAGAAGATAAAGAAAGAATGTTCATAGATATCATGCCGGAAATGCCGGAAGACGATGGAATTGCATACCTAAGCTTTTTTGTGGAAGAGGATGAAACGACTGATCTGAATCATATTGTTGAGCAGGTCAAAGAGGTTCTGGATGAATTAAGAGATTTTATGGAAATCGGAGAAGGAAGTATTAGAATTTCTGAAACAGAAGACAAAGACTGGATCAATAACTGGAAACAGTTTTTTCATCAGTTCTCAATAGAGGATCTTTTGGTGGTACCATCATGGGAAGAGCCTATTCATCCTGAACTGTACAGAAAACTCCTTAGGATCGATCCGGGAACCGCATTCGGAACAGGAATGCATGCAACAACGCAGTTGTGTATTCGCCAGATTTTGCAATATGTAACACCACAGACTAAAATTCTTGACATTGGTTGTGGCAGTGGTATTCTTGGTATCATAGCGTTAATGTATGGTGCAGATTCGGCATATGGAACAGATCTGGATTCGTGTGCAATCGAAGCAAGCCTTGAAAATATGAAAGTGAATGGTATAGACCAAAAGAAATTTCCAGTTGTGATTGGGAATATTATTACGGATGAAGAAGTAAGAGATATGGCAGGTTATGAGAAATATGATATTGTAGCGGCGAATATACTAGCTGAAGTATTACTTGATCTGACACCACAAGCTGTGAAGCATTTAAAAAAAGGTGGAATTTATATTACATCTGGAATTATTGAAGGAAAAGAAGACCTTGTTAAGAATGCAGTAATCAAAGCCGGACTTGAGGTTCTTGACTGTACAAGACAGGGAGAATGGTTTTGCGTTACGGCCAGAAAATAACGGAGGAGCATATGTATCGTTTTTTTGTTTCAGTGGATCAGATTCGGGAAAAAGAGATAATAATAACCGGTGCGGATGTGAATCACATTAAAAATGTTCTAAGAATGAAAAAAGGTGAAGAAATTGCTGTTAGTAATGGTGTAGATCCTTCTGAATACAGATGCCTGATCAGAGAAATGCTGGAAGATGAGATCTTCTGTGATATTATTTTTATGAAAGAGGAAGGGGTAGAGCTCCCAGTATCTGTCACACTTTATCAAGGACTGCCCAAATCAGACAAAATGGAGTGGATAATTCAAAAGGCAGTAGAACTTGGAGTCTGCAGGATTATCCCTGTTGCAACGGGACGAAGCATTGTCAAATTGGATCCTAAAAAAGCAGCCTCAAAGCAGGAACGCTGGCAGCAAATTGCGATTGCTGCAGCAAAACAGAGCAAACGGGGTGTGATTCCTGAAGTAGGACCAGTTATGAGTATGAAGGATGCTTTGAAAGATGCATCAGATATGGAACATAAGCTGATACCATACGAAATGTCTGAAGATGGTATGAACCGTACCAGAGATTTATTTTCACAGTTTCGAAGTGGACAGCGAATTGCCGTTTTTATTGGACCCGAAGGTGGTTTTGAAGAAAAAGAAATTGAAGCAGCCCGTCAGGAAGGATTTTGTGTAATTACGCTTGGTAAACGGATCCTAAGAACAGAAACAGCTGGAATGACAGTTCTGGCTTGGCTTATCTATCAGTTGGAGGATTAATGGAAGTATATTTAGACAATTCTGCTACAACGAAATGTACCAAAACAGTAGTGGAAAAAATGAATCATAGCATGTTGGAAGTGTATGGCAATCCGTCAAGTCTGCATACGATTGGAATGCTTGCAGAAAAAGAGATGAAAGAGGCTAAAACAATCCTGGCTACTACGCTGAAAGTCAAAGAAAAAGAAATATTTTTTACATCTGGAGGAACAGAATCGGATAATCTTGCCATTATTGGAGCAGCAAGGGCTGCAGTCCGTAGAGGCAGGCATCTGATTACGACACGAATCGAGCATCCGGCGGTACTGGAAACAATGCGATATCTGGAAGGAGAAGGATTTGAAGTCACTTATCTGCCAGTGAATGAGCACGGAGTACTTTCCCTTGAAGATCTGATTCATTCCATCAGAAAAGATACAATTTTAATTTCTGTTATGCATACAAATAATGAAATTGGCGCGCTACAGCCAGTTCATGAAATAGGTACTTGGTTAAAAGAAAACAGACAAGATATCATTTTTCATGTCGATGCTGTGCAGGGTTATGGAAAAGCAAGAATTTACCCTGCAAGAAGTGGGATTGATCTTCTTTCAGTCAGCGCACATAAAATACATGGACCCAAAGGTGTGGGTTTCTTATATTGTAGCGAAAAAACAAGAATAGTACCTTTACTTTTTGGTGGAGGACAACAGAATGCGATTAGACCTGGCACTGAAAATGTAGCAGGAATTGCAGGGCTTGCTCAGGCAGCACTGGAAATTTATAAGAATCTGGAGGAAGATGTTGCCAGAATGAATCGATTGCGTCAGTTGTTGATTACAGAAGCCTGTAAGCAGGAAGGTGTGACTGTCAATGGAGCAACAGAATGTGCTCCTCATATTGTAAGCCTTTCGGTCGCAGATGTTAGAAGTGAAGTGTTGCTGCATGCACTGGAAAGTGAAGGAATCTATATTTCATCAGGAAGTGCCTGTGCTTCAAATCATCCCAGCGTATCTGAGACACTAAAGGCGATTGGTCTGAAGAAGGAACTTCTTGACAAAACGGTACGTTTCAGCTTATCTAATACAACGACAGAGGAAGAAATTCGCTATACAATCAGCAAGTTGTATGATATGATACCAATGCTTCGGAAATTTACCAGGCACTAAAGGCTGATGCAGGCCACAGTGCAATAAGAGAGGATTACCAATGTTCAAATCTTTTTTAATTAAATATGCAGAAATAGGCGTTAAGGGAAAAAACAGATACCTGTTTGAAGATGCACTGGTCAGACAGATCAGAATTGCATTAAAAAGATGTGAAGGCGAATTCAAAGTTCACAAAACACAGGGAAGAATATATATAGAAGTACTTTCAGAATATGATTACGAGGACACAGTAGAACAAATTAAAACAGTGTTTGGTATTGTTGGAATATGTCCTGTTGTTCATGTGGAAGATGAAGGGTTTGAAAAGTTATGTGAAGAAGTGATTGCATATATTAAGAAAGTTCACCCAGAAGGCAACCAGACATTTAAAGTACTTGCAAGAAGAGCAAGAAAAAATTATCCACTTGAGTCCATGGAAATCAATAGAGAACTTGGTGGTGTGATTCTGAATGCATTCCCAAATATGAAAGTGGATGTTCATGATCCGCAGATCGTTCTTCATATTGAAATCAGAGAGAAAATATATATTTATTCCAAGGTGATTCCAGGTCCGGGTGGAATGCCGATCGGGACAGCTGGAAATGCAATGTTGCTTCTGTCAGGAGGAATTGATTCACCGGTAGCTGGATATATGATTGCAAAGAGAGGTGTACAAATTGACGCCGTATATTTTCATGCACCACCGTATACAAGTGAGCGTGCAAAAGAAAAAGTAGTAGATCTTGCAAAATTAGTATCAGTTTATACTGGCCCGATTCGTCTTAATATTATTAATTTTACTGATATTCAGTTATATATTTATGAGCAATGTCCTCATGAAGAACTGACAATTATTATGCGCCGTTATATGATGAAGATTGCTGAACGTATTGCAATCGAATCTGACTGCATCGGCCTGATCACAGGAGAGAGTATTGCACAGGTTGCGTCACAGACATTGCATAGTCTGATGGCTACCAATGAAGTCTGTACCTTACCAGTATATAGACCTTTAATTGGATTTGATAAGCAGGAGATTGTAGAAATATCACATAAGATCAATACATATGAAACGTCGATTCTTCCATTTGAAGACTGCTGTACCATATTTGTAGCAAAACACCCAGTCACAAAACCGAGCCTTAAGATGATAAAACTTCATGAAAAAGATTTAGAAGAAAAAATTGATGATTTGGTTGAGACTGCAATCAGTACAAGAGAAATTCTGTTATGTAAAAAATAATGCATATAATAGAATAAAGAACATAAAAAAAGCAAGAGATTCTCTTGCTTTTTATGAATCGTATTTAATTAATGTGGATCCAATTAGATGATGTATGGATTTAATACAGCTAATACTTCATCAATTGTTTCTTCTGCGTGGATATTTAAATCTATAGGTTTAGATAAATCCAGGCTGAAGATGCCCATGATGGATTTTGCGTCGATCACATATCTTCCGGATACTAAATCAAAATCATAATCGAATTTTGTAACGTCGTTAACAAATGATTTAACTTTGTCAATGGAATTTAATGAAATCTGTACTGTTTTCATTTAGAATACCTCCTTGGTTTTTGCATACCTTCTGAATTAATACTAATGGTTTCGATGTTAAAAGTCAATGATAAAACAGTACAAAAAAAGAAAGGATAAATATGAAAAGTGTAGCATTACATAATCTTGGATGTAAAGTGAATGCTTATGAAATAGAGGTCATGCAACAATTGTTACTAGAAAAAGGATACAAAATTGTACCATTTGACGAAAAAGCTGACATATATATTGTAAATACATGCACAGTAACGAATATTGCAGATAGAAAAAGCCGCCAGATGCTTCATAAAGCAAAAAAAATGAATCCGAATGCAATTGTTGTGGCGACTGGCTGTTATGTACAGGCGGATTCTGAAATTGCCGAAAAAGATGAAGCAATTGACCTCGCAATTGGGAATAATAAAAAGGGAGAAGTTGTAAGAATTATTGAAGAATTTCTTTTGGAGCACAAAGCGATTGATGCAATGATTGACATCAACCAAACTGACAGGTATGAAGAGCTTGAACTGAAAGAAACAGCTGATCATACGCGTGCTTATATTAAGGTGCAGGACGGCTGTAATCAGTTTTGTTCCTACTGTATTATTCCATACGCACGAGGTCGTGTCAGGAGCAGAAGACCTGAACAAGTAATAGAGGAAGTTAAGAGATTGGTAAAAAATGGGTACAAAGAAATTGTAATGACAGGAATTCATCTTAGTTCCTATGGGATAGATTTTATCAATAAAGATTCACAAGATTATCTTGATCCGGGTGTAAAAGAAACAGATCCACAGGAAAAAGAATTAAAGGAAAAAGATATTGCGCAGAAAAGAGGATATTTACTACAATTGATTGGCAGACTAAATGATATTGAAGGCCTTGAAAGGATTCGTCTTGGTTCACTGGAACCAAGGATTGTAACAGAAGAATTCGCACAGGAACTTTCGGGTCTGAAAAAGATCTGTCCGCATTTTCATCTTTCTCTTCAGAGTGGGAGCGACCGTGTATTAAAACGCATGAATCGCAAATACAATACGAAGGAGTACGCGCATACAGTGGAGATACTCAGAAGGAACTTCGTTCATCCAGCAATCACAACTGATATTATTGTAGGTTTTCCGGGAGAAACCAGAGAAGAGTTTGAAGAGACTAAAAAGTTTATTGCAGAAATCGGATTTTTTGAGATGCATATTTTCAAGTATTCCAAAAGAAAAGGAACAACGGCAGCTGTTATGAAAGATCAAGTCTCGGATCAGGAAAAAAATGAAAGAAGTGAACAACTCCTTGGTATGGAAAAAATTATGTCAGAAAGATACCGACAGTCAATGATAGGAAAAACGGTGATGACATTATTTGAAGAAAAGAAACAAATTGGGAATCGGATAATTTGGATTGGACATACGCCGGAATATGTAAAAATCGGGGTAGAATCAGAGGAAGATCTTGAGAACAGAATTTTGCCATGCGTGGTAAATGGTCCTGTTCTGGATGGTATATGCCTTGCAAAAATCGGCAATTTGTGATGGGGCATTGAATTTTAACCTTAATTAGAGTAAGATAAGAATAAATTGACAATTGATATTAATTTTGAAAAGGGCGTGATAATATGAAAGATTTGGGAAATACACAGTACTTTAAAGTTGAGACGGAACCTGAAACAGGTGTGAAAGTAATCCTTTCATCTGTTTATGAGGCATTGACCGAAAAAGGCTATAATCCAGTGAACCAGATCGTTGGCTATATCATGTCTGGTGATCCAACATATATTACCAGCCATAAAAATGCGCGAAGTCTGATTATGAAGGTGGAACGTGATGAGTTGGTCGAAGAAATGCTGAAGGAGTATATCAAAAATAGTCATTGGAAATAGTTTGATTATTTATAATGAAATAATCACCGGAGCCGGTGAGTATATAAGGAGAACCCCATGAAAATAATGGGATTAGATTTTGGCTCTAAAACAGTAGGAGTTGCTATTAGCGACGCTTTATTGATTACTGCACAGGGAGTTGAAATAATCAGAAGAAAAGAAGAGAACAAGCTTAGGCAGACGCTTGCAAGAATTGAAGAACTGATAGAACAAAATGATGTCAGAGAAATTGTGCTGGGATATCCTAAAAATATGAATGATACCCTGGGCGACAGAGTTATAAAAACAGAAGAATTTAAAGAAAAGCTAGAAAGACGTACCGGACTTCCGGTTGTACTGTGGGACGAAAGACTGACAACAGTTGCAGCAGATAAAGCTATGATAGAAGCCGGAATCAGAAGAGAAGACAGAAGTAGTCATGTTGACAAAGTAGCAGCAGTTCTGATTTTACAGGGATATCTTGACTGGAAATCCTTTCAGAATGCAAAAGGAGAACAGGAGTCGTAATTGGAAAAAATAACATTTGTAACAGAAGACGGTGAATCCGTAGAATTTTATGTTGTAGAACAGACTCGGATTAGTGGAGTAAATTATCTGCTTGTAGCAGATCAGGAAGAAGGAGACGGCAATGCACTAATCCTGAAAGATACCTCAGAAGATGAAGATACCGAAAGTGTATATACCATTGTATCTGATGATGAGGAGTTGAACGCAGTCGCAGATATTTTTACAAGTTTACTGGATGAAATTGAACTGGAACAATAAAGCGGCATGAGGAATTAAAATGTCGATTACAACAGATAAATTTAAAACGATTTTAAAAGAAAACGGTGTAAAGGTCACAACGCAGAGAATACTCGTGCTTGAGGCCTTATCTTCCTGCCCTGACGGACATCTTACGGCAGAGGAGATTTATGATTTGGTAAGAGCAGCTTATCCAGAAATAGGGTTGGCTACTGTATATAGAACAATACAATTACTTTTAGAGCTACATTTGATTGATCGGATCAATCTGGATGATGGATTTGTACGCTATGAGATCGGTGAAATGAAGGAAAGCAGAACCAGGCATCACCATCACCATTTGATTTGCAGGCAGTGTGGAAAGGTAATTTCGTTCCAGGATGATTTATTAGAAGAGCTGGAGGAGAAAATACAAAGAACCATGCATTTTACAGTCTCTGATCACGAGGTAAAGCTTTATGGGTATTGTGAAGAATGTAGGAGGAAAATTGATTGAAACAAAAGAAAACTGAAAATGGGTCCAAACTAAAAGTCATTCCGATTGGAGGACTTGAGCAGATTGGCCTTAACATTACTGCCTTTGAATATGAAGACAGTATTGTTGTAGTGGATTGTGGGTTGAGCTTCCCAGCAGATGATATGCTTGGTATCGACTTGGTAATTCCGGATGTCACTTATTTAAAAGATAATATTCACAAAGTAAAAGGCTTTGTATTTACGCATGGGCATGAAGATCATATTGGTGCATTGCCCTATATCTTAAAAGAACTGAGTGTGCCTCTTTATGCGACCAGACTGACAATGGGACTGATAGAAAATAAATTGAAAGAACACAATCTGCTTGGAAATACAAGAAGAAAAGTGGTTAAATTTGGTCAGATTATCACACTTGGAAACTTTAGAATTGAATTTATAAAAACAAATCATAGTATAGTAGATGCAGCAGCCCTTGCAATTTATTCGCCAGCAGGTACGGTAATCCATACAGGTGATTTTAAAGTGGATTATACCCCGGTATTTGGAGATGCCATTGATTTGCAAAGATTTGCTGAACTTGGTAAAAAGGGTGTACTCGCATTGATGTGTGATAGTACAAATGCTGAGAGACCAGGATTTACACAGTCTGAAAAAACACTTGGAAGAATTTTTGACAATCTATTCACAGAAAATAAAAATACTAGAATAATCATTGCAACGTTTGCCTCAAATGTTGACCGTGTGCAACAGATAATTAATTCGGCATATAAGTTTGGTAGAAAAGTAGTGGTAGAAGGCAGAAGTATGGTTAATATCATTGAAACAGCCTCTAATCTGGGTTGTCTTCATGTGCCTGAAAACACCCTAATTGATATTGAACAGTTGAAAAATTATCCGAAGGATCAGACTGTTATCATTACAACAGGCAGTCAGGGGGAGAGTATGGCCGCGCTTAGCCGTATGGCTGGCAGCACGCATAGAAAGGTCACAATTGGACCTGGCGATACCGTTATCTTTTCTTCTCACCCAATTCCAGGGAATGAAAAAGCAGTTACAAAAGTTATTAATGAGCTTTCAAGAAAAGGTGCAGATGTTATTTTTCAGGATGCACATGTGTCTGGACATGCCTGCCAGGAAGAGATTAAACTGATTTATACGTTAACACAGCCTAAGTATGCAATTCCTGTTCATGGAGAATACAAACATTTAAAAGCACAGGCTAAAATTGCAACTGACCTTGGCATTGATAAGGATAATGTATTTATATTAAGCTCGGGAGATGTGCTTGAACTTTGCGATGAAAGTGCCAATGTGACAGGCAAAGTACAAGTTGGCACAATTCTGGTTGATGGACTTGGTGTAGGTGATGTTGGAAATATAGTTCTTAGAGACAGGCAGCATCTTGCTGAAGACGGTATTATGATTGTTGTTATGGGATTCGATCGTGCAAGCAATGAAATCGTATCAGGACCTGATATTGTATCCCGTGGTTTTGTGTATGTCAGAGAATCAGATGAATTAATGGATGAAGCAAGACGGGTTGTGGATGATGCAATTGAAAAATGCATAAACAGACACGTAACAGACTGGGGTAAAATCAAGGCAACCACAAAGGATGCGTTAAGTGAATATATTTGGAAAAAGACAAAAAGACGTCCTATGATTTTGCCGATTATTATGGACATATCATAATCAAGATGGTTTTTTCTTGATTTTACAAGATTAGTTATTCTTGATTTTACAAGATTGATTTTATCTTGATTTAGTAAGAGGAGTATTATGGCAGATATTAAAAGAGCTACAGAGGATTTTGCAAATGTTATTAAAAACACGGATGTTTATAAACATTATTTTCAAATGAAAGAAAAAGTGAAAGCATATCCGGAACTAAAAGAAAAGATAGATGAATTCAGGTGGAAAAATTTTGAATTACAAACGAGTTGTGAGCAGGATGAATTATATTATAAAATGGAACTGTTCGAAAGAGAGTATGAAGAATTTCGAAAGAACCCAATGGTAAATGATTTTTTGGCAGCAGAGCTCAGCTTTTGCAGAATGATGCAGAACATATATAGCGATCTGGCAGACCGTATTGAGTTTGAGTAGAACCTTACAAATCAAGAAAGATGGAATGGAGAAAAGCAGAATGGATGGTGGCAGAATAACCGGCACAATTGCAGGGACATTGATCAAAACGGCAATTCTGATTGTAATGGTATTTGGAATCTACAAAATGGCGATTGGAGCATACGAATTTGGATACAGAGTTTTTGCAGAACCTGCGATGTCAGAAGAGCCAGGGATAACAATCAGCGTCTCCATAACGGATGATATGGACACAATGGCGGTCGGAAAACTTCTTCAAAGTAAAGGATTGATCAGAGATGCACGACTTTTCTATGTTCAGGAGATTGTATCTGAATACAAGGATAAAATTCAACCAGGCATTTTTGAACTAAAAACATCTATGACGGCAGAAGAAATCCTTGCAGTTCTTGGTGCGAGTGCAGAGAACGCGGCTGAGGAGACACAGGAATGAGTCACGACAGAATGTTGACGTTTATAGATTCTTTATATGCAGGAAACTCTCCGTTTTTAGAAGAGCTTGAAAAAAAAGCGCTAGAAGAAGGTGTTCCCATAATCAAAAAGCCGACGCAGGCACTTCTTCGCTTTTTTATGGAGAAAGATCAGCCTAAAAATATACTTGAAGTTGGTTGCGCAGTGGGGTTTTCAGCAATACTAATGTGTGAGTATGCTGGACGTGATTGCAGACTGACAACCATTGAAAAATTTGAAAAGAGAATTCCGCTTGCTATAGAAAACTTCAAAAAATCAGGAATGGAAAAACAAATTACTCTTTTAGAGGGTGATGCAACAGAAATACTGGCTGCTCTTGATGCATCCTATGATTTTATTTTTATGGATGCTGCCAAAGCACAATATATTAGATTTTTACCAGATGTGCTTAGATTATTAAAAGAAGGAGGCACATTATTATCGGATAATGTGCTGCAGGAAGGCGAAATTCTTGAATCAAGATATGCTGTAACAAGAAGAAATCGCACGATACATTCCAGGATGCGGGAGTATTTATACGAAATCACCCACAATGAGCTATTAGAAACGGTGATTCTTCCGATAGGTGATGGTGTTACAGTCAGTGTAAAGAAAGGAAATAAGAATGATAAACAACAGGAAAAAGCCTGAACTTTTGATTCCGGCAAGCAGCCTGGAAGTATTAAAAACTGCAGTTGCATTTGGTGCAGACGCGGTATATATCGGTGGTGAAGCTTTTGGGCTTCGCGCAAAAGCAAAAAATTTCAGCAATGAAGATATGGCATTGGGAATACAATTTGCGCATTCTCATGGAGTTAAGGTTTATGTAACGGCCAATATATTAGCGCATAATGAAGATCTGTTGGGTGCGGAGGAATATTTCAGGGAGATAAAAGAAATGCATCCTGATGCATTGATTATTTCAGATCCAGGGATGTTTATGATCGCAAAGGAGATTTGTCCTGAAATAGAGATTCATATTAGTACGCAGGCCAACAATACCAATTATAAAACATACCAGTTCTGGGAAAAAATGGGTGCAACAAGAGTTGTATCAGCAAGAGAGTTATCGCTGGCTGAAATCAAGGAAATCAGGGAACATATATCGCCTGAAATGGAAATCGAAAGTTTTATTCATGGAGCAATGTGTATTTCTTATTCGGGAAGATGCCTTCTGAGCAACTATTTTACAGGAAGAGATGCAAATAAAGGAGAATGTACACATCCATGCCGATGGAAATATTCTATTGTAGAAGAAACTCGTCCTGGTGAATATATGCCTGTTTATGAAAATGAACGTGGAACCTATATTTTCAACTCAAAAGATCTCTGCATGATAGAATACATTCCAGAAGTACTCGAGGCTGGTATCAATAGCTTGAAGATAGAAGGCAGGATGAAAACGGCATTGTATGTAGCGACGGTTGCGAGGACATATCGTAAGGCAATTGATGATTATCTCATATCTGAAGAAGTATATCGTGCAAACATGGAGTGGTATAAAAGTGAAATTGCAAAATGTACATATCGTCAGTTTACAACAGGATTTTACTTTGGAAAGCCTGATGATACGACACAGATTTATGACAGCAATACTTATATTAATGAATATATTTATTTAGGAATGGTCAATGAAATTGACGAAAATGGAAGAATTATAACAGAGCAGAGAAACAAATTCTCGGTGGGAGATGAAATTGAAATCATGAAACCCGATGGAAGAAATGTTCCCACAAAGGTACTCGAGATGCAGGATGAAGAAGGAGTTGGAATGGAAAGTGCGCCGCACCCGAAACAAAAACTAATTCTGCGATTGGATCAACCAGCATCTGAATTTGATATATTAAGAGTCAAAAAGTAAATATTTCATTGTGAAAATGTTTGACGATTTAGGTTGTCACAGTGTACAATATGGTCGTTATGTAGAAAAATGAATTTTTTTGAAATGGGACTTGCTTTTTTTGATTGATTAATGTATCTTAATAAAAAATGAAGTTAACCTTCAAAACTAAATACAAGATACGATGAACAATGGTGTTCCGAAAAAATAATAATTTTTTTACGGGCACCTTTTTCTTTTTTTTAAGACAATGCAATAAAGTTCAGGTATCTGAAAATGCGAAAGGGAGAATGAAAATGAGCGAAGTTATGAATGTGGAAGCTATTTTTGCAGAGAATGTATTTACACTCGGCACAATGAAACAAAGACTGACGAAAAAAGTTTATTCAGAAGTAAAGAGAGTAATGGATTTTGGTGGAGAATTATCTCCTGAGGCAGCTGATGTTGTTGCAAAAGCAATGAAAGACTGGGCAGTAGAAAAGGGAGCAACACATTATACACACTGGTTCCAGCCGTTAACAGGAATCACAGCAGAAAAACATGACTCCTTTGTAACACATCCTGATTCAGATGGAAAAATGCTTATGGAATTTTCTGGAAAAGAGCTCATTAAAGGAGAACCTGATGCTTCTTCTTTCCCTTCAGGCGGACTTCGTGCAACCTTTGAAGCAAGAGGATATACAGCATGGGATATCACTTCTCCTGCATTTATTAAAGAAGCAGCGACTGGACCTATCCTTTGTATCCCTACTGCATTTTGTTCCTATAAAGGAGAAGCGCTTGACAAAAAAACTCCATTATTAAGATCTATGGAAGCATTAAGCACACAGGCGCTTAGAATCGTAAGACTGTTTGGTAATACGACTGCAACAAAAGTAACAGCATCTGTAGGTGCTGAACAGGAATATTTCCTTGTTGATAGTGCAAAAGCACTTCTGCGTGAAGATATCGTATTTGCAGGAAGAACATTATTTGGCGCAGCAGCTCCAAAGGGTCAGGAGTTAGAAGACCATTACTTTGGTGTTATCAGAGAACGTATCGGCGCATATATGAAAGATTTAAATAAGGAACTTTGGAAGCTTGGCGTAACAGCTAAAACACAGCATAACGAAGTTGCACCTGCTCAGCATGAGCTTGCGCCTGTTTATGAAACAGCAAATATTGCTGTTGATCACAACCAGATTGTTATGGAGACAATGAAGCGTGTTGCAGGATATCATGGACTTAGATGTATGCTCCATGAGAAACCATTTGCAGGTGTAAATGGATCCGGTAAACATGATAACTGGTCTATTACAACAGATAATGGGGTAAATTTACTTGAACCAGGAACATCACCAAATGAAAACATTCAGTTCTTGCTGGTACTCGCATGTATCTTAAAAGCAGTAGACACACATGCTGATTTACTCAGACAGAGTGCTTCTAATGTTGGAAATGACCACAGACTTGGTGCAAATGAGGCGCCACCTGCAATCATTTCTGTGTTTCTTGGTGAACAACTTGAAGATGTTGTAAAACAGTTGGTTGAGACGGGTATTGCAGCAACTTGCAAAGAAGGTGGAATCCTTGCAACAGGTGTGTCTACCATCCCTGATTTCCAAAAGGATGCTACAGATAGAAACCGTACATCACCGTTTGCATTCACTGGTAATAAGTTTGAATTCCGTATGGTCGGTTCTTCGGACTCTATTGCAAGCCCAAATACCACATTAAACGCAATTGTTGCAGAGGCATTCTGCGAAGCAGCAGATATCCTTGAGAAAGCAGAAGATTTTGATCTTGCTGTACATGATCTGATTAAAGAATATGTAACAAAACATCAGAGAATCATCTTCAATGGTAATGGATATTCAGAAGAATGGGTACAGGAAGCAGCAAGAAGAGGACTTCCAAATATTGCATCCATGGTGGAAGCAGTCGATACACTTACAACAGAAAAATCAATCAAACTTTTTGAAAAATTCTGTATTTTTACAAAAGCAGAATTGGAATCACGTGAAGAAGTTTTATTTGAGACATATTCCAAGACCATTAATATTGAAGCGCTTACCATGATTGATATAGCTTCCAAGCAAATTATACCTGCAGTAGTAAAATACACAAGAGAACTTGCAGATACGATTATTGCGGTAAAAGCTGCAGGCGCAGATGTTTCTGTACAGGAAGAAATGTTAAAAGAAGTTAGTGTATTACTAAAAGAGACACAGGCTGCTCTGAACAACTTGAGAGCTGTTGAGGCAGAAGCAGGCGCGATTACAGAACCAAAAGCACTTGCATTCTTCTATAAAGAAAAAGTAACTGTAGCGATGCAGGAACTCAGAACGCCAGTGGATGCATTAGAACTGATTGTAGATAAAAAAGTGTGGCCAATGCCAACTTATGCTGATCTTATCTTTGAGGTTTAAGGTTACATAACACTATTTAAAAAAGTGCAAAAAATTTAAAAAAGTACTTGATTTTAAAAATGAGATAAGATATACTATCTGAGTGCGATTCACTAAGAAACGCACTCAGAAAATTTTGGGCTATCGCCAAACGGTAAGGCAACGGACTCTGACTCCGTCACTCAAGGTTCGAATCCTTGTAGCCCAGCTAAGTGTTCCTGATATTCAGGGACACTATTTTTTTATGTTGATAATGTCTGCAGGAAGAGGAGTAAAACAATGTATAGTTATCAAGCCAGAGTAAGATTCAGTGAGACAGACCATAACGGAAAGATGACGGCAGGAGCTATTTTAGATTACTTTCAGGACACAACATCTTTTGAAGCAGAAGATCGTGGTGTAGGGATTACTTACCTGATACAACATCATTGTGGCTGGCTATTGTCTGGATGGCAAGTACAAATTGACAGATACCCGGAAATGGGAGAGCAGATAACGGTATATACATTTCCTTATGATTTTAAAAATTTTTATGGGATGCGTAATTTTTTTATGGAAGATGCTTTGGGCAATGTGATTGTAAAAGCCAATACAATCTGGACATTTATAGATACAGAAAAAGGCTGCCCCACCAGAATAACGGATGATATTCTTGCGTTTTACAATCTCAATCCCAAACTTGATATGGAGTATGTATCAAGAAAAATTGAAGTTCCAGAGGAATTAACACAAAAAGAAAGTGTTGAAATCAAGATGCATCATCTGGACACCAATGGACATATGAATAATGCACAATATGTAAAGGTTGCACAGGAGATTGCAGGAATATATGAAATAAAATCACTTAGAGCAGACTATAGAAAGTCAGCACTTCTGGGAGATCAAATGATTCCATATGTAGGAAGTGTTATACAGGAAGATAAATCTGTAACACATATCGTATGTTTTAAAGATTCTTATGGAACTATCTATGCAATAGTGGAATTTAGATAAAAAATGTGGTAGTATATCAGTAGTCGTACCTGTTGTACTACAAATGGAAAGAAAAAGGTGTATTATGATTCAGCTTGGCAGAATGCAGAAATTAAAAGTAGTTAAAAAAGTGGAATTTGGTGTTTATCTGGCACCAGAATATGCATCTGGTCAGGATGAAAAAGTTCTTCTGCCTGTAAAACAGATTCCGGAAGGAACTGACATTGGCATTGAAATCGAAGTATTTGTATACAAAGACTCAAAAGACAGAATGATCTCTACGACCAGAACACCTAAAATTATTCTGGGTGAAGTAAAACGACTTCAGGTGATTGAGGTTGGTAAAATTGGAGCATTTTTAGACTGGGGTCTTGAAAAAGATTTGCTGTTACCTTTCCGGGAACAGACAGAGAAAGTTTCTGAGCACGATTCGGTTTTGGTTGCGCTGTATATTGACAAAAGTGAACGGCTTTGTGCTACAATGAATGTATATAAATATCTCTCGACGGAAAGCCCTTACCAAAAAGAAGACAGGGTTGTAGGCTGTGTATATGAAATCAGCCGTGAGTTTGGAGCATTTGTTGCGGTTGATGATAAGTATTCCGGACTGATTCCCAAGAAAGAGCTTTATGGTGACATAAAGATTGGAGAACAGATTGAAGCCCGAGTACTTGCAGTAAAGGAAGATGGAAAGCTTGATTTAAGTGTCAGGGAGAAAGCATATCTGCAGATTGAAAAGGATGCTGAGAAAGTATTACAATCTATAGAACAGAATAAAGGTGTTCTTCCATTTAATGACAAAGCAGACCCAGAACTGATCAGAGAAGAAATGCAGATGAGCAAGAATGAATTTAAACGAGCAGTCGGGCACCTGTTAAAAACAGGAAAAATTCTGATCAAAGAGAATTGTATTGAATTAGCAATAAAAAAATAATATAACAGTAAAAGGAGAATGACACATGAAAGTAAAAAACATTACAAACATCGAGAAGTTTTTTCAGGTAGTTGACAGTTGCGCAGGTAAAGTAGAACTTGTAACAGGAGAGGGCGACAGACTTAATTTAAAATCCAAGCTTTCCCAGTATGTATCACTTGCAAACATTTTTTCAGATGGAACAATTGAAGAACTTGAAGTGATTGCATATGAACCAGAAGATATCACAAAACTTGTTGATTTCATGATGAATGATTAATTAATAATAACGAAATGGAAACAGAGTAATGAATAATAAAAAAGTCAACTGGATGTTTTTATCCATTATTGCTTTTGAAGCAGTGGTAATTTTTGTGTTGGCTATGCTGCAGAGCAGGGTTACGACGAATTTAGCGTCTAGCCTTGTTCTCAGCGAACTCATCCTGATACTTCCCATGCTGGTCTTTTTAATTTTTACAAAGACCAGAATCAGGGAAGTTTTTGATTTTCGCCAAATCAGGCTGACAACAGCACTTGCAACAATTTTATTTGTATATCTTACAATGCCTGCTGTTACGACAATTAATGCAATTAGTATGCTGTTCTCGGATAATGTAGTTGCAGATATGAGTCAGGATATCCTTAGCCTGCCATTCATTGTAATGCTCATATTGATGGGAGTTTTTGGGCCAGTATGCGAGGAACTTGTATTCAGAGGAGCTGTTTATTCTGGTTATAAGAATTCTGGTAGTGCATTTAAAGCCATGTTTTTTTCTGCATTTTTGTTTGCGCTGATCCATATGAATTTTAATCAGGCGATGTATGCCTTTTTTATTGGAATTGTACTGGTTTTATTAAAAGAAGCATCAGGAAGTATCTGGACATCAATACTGTATCATGTTGTTTTTAATTCACACACTGTCATATTATTATATTTGTATGACAAATGGCTCCCGGATATGGGGATGTCTATGCAGGACGTATCAATGGATACAAAGACGCTTTTGATCACGATGAGTGTAGGAATCGTTTTGTCTGTAATAACACTTCCAATTGCTGCATGCCTTTTGTATTGGATTGCAAAGAATGAGAAAAATGAGAAAACATTCATTCAAATGTGGAAGGAAAGAACTTCAGACAAGAGGAAGCTGGTTTCAATACCGTTTGTAATAAGCACGATTTTATGTCTTGCTTTTATGGTATATTCACTGTTGTAATAATACACAAAACATTCGCAGATTATTCGATTGTTTTGTTGAATTAAAACAATGGTTCTGATATAATATACCGGTATCTTAGAAGGTGAGGCATATGAGAAAGATAAATTTACTTGGCGTTCAGTTTCAGGACTATACAACCAGAGAAGCATTGAAGATAGCGAACCAGTATATGAATAATGGGGCGCTTAATACAATTTCTTTTGTATCAACACAGATTCTCGTTGAGGCTGGAGAACATGTAGAACAGAAAGAATGGATTGAAAATGTAGATTTGCTGATTTGTGATGAACCAGATATTTTGCATGCATCTGGAAATGCGACCAGAAACCGTTTGAAAGAAATTGAAAGCGGTGAGTTTGTAAAAGAGTTGATTCATAGGATTGCGAGAAACAGAAAAAGGGTATTTCTCTTGGCTGATTCAGAAAAAAGAATGGAACAGTTAAAAACAGAACTTTTAATGATCCGTGATGATATTTCTGTAGAAGGGGAATATATTCTTTCAGATTTCTCAAAGGGGACAGAGGCTCTTATAAATGAAATTAATGACCTGGTTCCTTCTGTGATTATTTCAAGATTTCCGTATCCTGTTCAAGAACAACTTATGTTTGAGAATCGAAAGATGATCAATGCAAACCTTTGGCTTGCACTTCCGGAACATAAATTAGTGCATACAGGACAAAGAAGCCGATATGCAAAAATCCTGATGTTGTTTTACAAAAAGACTTTTAAAAAGAAATTGTCACAATATAATAATGAAAAAGCAGAATAAGAAAACTTATTCTGCTTTTTGTATAGGTTGCACATGAATTATCATGGAAATTACATGATTAAAAAACGAAAAAATGCATAAAAATAAGGAAAAATAGAGTAGATTATTTTGCTATAATGTATTAAAATGGGGTATGGGTGTAGTATAGAAATGGGTTGCAGTAACAACGTATGTTGTAATTATACACAAAAAAAGGAGAGGGGCATATATGATATCAAATCAGATCTTGCAGAATACAATTGAGGGGATGAAGGCAATCGCCAGAGCAGACTTCAGTGTAATCGATGCAGAAGGAAAAGCAATTGCTTCCACACTTGAGGACTCAGGATATCTCGAGGGTGCTGTTGTAGAGTTTGCCAAATCGCCTGCAGATAGTCAGGAAGTTGCAGGTAATCAATTTTTTAAAGTCTATGATGATCTTCAGCTGGAATATATTCTGGTAGTAGGCGGTTCCGGAGAAAATTCCTATATGGTAGGTAAAATGGCTGCATTTCAGATTCAGAATCTGTTAGTGGCTTATAAGGAAAGATTTGATAAGGATAATTTTATTAAAAATCTTCTTCTTGATAATTTGCTTTTAGTAGATATTTACAGCAGATCAAAGAAACTGCATATTCAGACAGATATGAAGCGCGTTGTTATGATTGTTGAAACTGGATCAGGCAAAGATAATAATGCACTTGAAATTATCAGAACAAATATCGGAAATAGTAAAGATTTTGTAACAGCGGTTGATGAGAACAATGTAATTGTTGTGAAAGAACTTGCTGAAAATGAGTCAAGCCGCGAAATTGATAAAACGGCCAATGTAATTATGGAAATTCTGACAAAGGAAAATATACAGAATGCACATATTGCTTATGGTACAACGGTAAATGAGATTAAGGAAGTAAGCAGATCCTATAAAGAAGCAAAAATGGCACTGGATGTTGGCAAAATCTTTTTTGATGAAAGAAATATTATTGCATATAGTGAACTTGGTATTGGAAGACTGATCTATCAACTCCCGATTCCTCTTTGCAGAATGTTTATCAAAGAGATTTTTGGCGGAAAGAGCCCTGATGATTTTGATGAAGAAACGCTTACAACAATTAATAAATTCTTTGAGAACAGCTTAAATGTATCTGAAACATCCAGACAGCTTTTCATTCACAGAAATACACTTGTTTACAGACTTGACAAGCTTCAAAAGAGTACTGGACTAGACTTGCGCGTTTTTGAAGATGCAATTACCTTTAAGATTGCACTCATGGTAGTAAAATATATGAAGTACATGGAAACATTTGAATATTAAGGATAGGTGGGATTTTTTGAAAACCAAAGAGAATAAACGCCGTACGCATAAAAAGAACAGGGCAGTGTCTGAGCAGATGATTGTGCTTGAAGATGTAAGCAAATCATATTCTACCGGGGCACCTGCCCTTTCCGGTGTCAACCTGCAGATAAAAAAAGGAGAGTTTGTTTTTATAGTAGGAGATAGTGGTTCCGGTAAATCAACTTTAATTAAACTGTTGCTTCGTGAATTGACACCAACTTCAGGGCAGATTTATGTAAACGGATATGATGTTGGAAGACTTAAAAGAAGAAAGGTTCCGAAGTTCAGAAGAAATATCGGGGTTGTATTTCAGGATTTCCGATTGTTAAAAGACTGGAATGTTTATGAAAATGTGGCATTTGCTCAGAGAATCATTCAGGTGCCTACCAGAGAGATCAGAAAGAATGTTCCCTCTATTTTGTCAACGGTTGGTCTTGCAGGTAAGTATAAGGCAAAACCAAGACAGTTGTCTGGTGGAGAACAGCAGCGTGTAGCGCTTGCCAGAGCACTTGTGAACCAACCACCGATCTTGCTGGCGGATGAACCAACAGGTAATCTCGATCCTAAGAATTCATGGGATATCATGAAATTGTTGGAAGAAATCAATACAACCGGAACGACGGTTCTTGTGGTAACGCACAACCGTGAAATTGTAAATGCAATGCAGAAACGTGTAATTACAATGAAGAAAGGTGTTATTGTAAGCGACGAAGAAAAGGGCGGGTATATCGATGAGGATTAGCACATTTTTTTATACCCTGAAACAGGGATTTATCAGTATATTTAAAAATAAATGGTTTTCACTTGCTTCTGTTGCAACGATTAGTGCATGTCTATTCCTGTTTGGTCTTTTTTATGCAATACTCTCGAATTTTCAGCACATAGTGAAGTCGGCAGAAGAAGGAGTATCAGTAACTGTCTTTTTCGATGAAGGAATTACAGATGACAGAATTGCAGAAATTGGAGAAATGATTCAAAAAAGAGTTGAAGTATCCAAAGTGAATTATGTTTCTGCAGATGATGCCTGGGATTCTTTCAAAGAAGAGTACCTTGGGGAATATTCTGATGGATTTACAGAAAATCCACTTGCAGATTCAGCAAACTATGAGATCTATTTAAAAGATGTTTCCATGCAGGGGGATCTTGTTACTTATCTGGAATCCATCGAAGGAATCAGGCAGGTAAACAAGTCGGAAATCACAGCCAATACGCTGTCGGGTGTAAATGCGTTGATTGGATATGTTTCGGTAGGTATTATAGCGATTCTGTTGTCAGTATCTGTCTTCCTGATCAGCAATACAGTTACAATCGGAATTTCCGTAAGAAAAGAAGAAATTGCAATTATGAAATATATCGGGGCAACAGATTTTTTTGTCAGATCTCCGTTCGTGATAGAGGGTATTCTAATTGGATTGTTGGGTTCGCTTCTTCCACTTGGAATTATCTATGTAATATATAACCGTGTAGTAGAATATGTTATGATTAAATTTCAGGTCCTAACGACTTTGCTGAATTTTCTGCCGGTTGAGACAATTTTTCAGACGCTGGTTCCGGTATCGATGGCGATGGGCGTAGGAATTGGTTTCATAGGAAGTTTTATCACGGTAAGAAAGCATTTAAGAGTATAGGGTGGATGATTATGAAACAAGGGAACTACAAATTCAGCTTCATATTGGCAATTGTTATAGTATGTGGTGTGATTTTTGTACCTTCCATGTTAGCGCATGCAACAAACTATGACAATATCACGTCTGACAGTATTAAAGAAAAGCAGGGGCAGATTTCTCAGGCGCAACAAGAAAAGAATGTGTTACAAAATGGTTTGACGGATGTTAAAAAAATCATGAATGAGTTACAGAATTCAAAAAATAATCTTGAGCAATATGTTACAAAACTTGATTCCAGTCTGAATAGTATTGAAGAAAAGTTAAGTGAATTAAAAAGTCTGATTGAGAAAAAACTGAGCGAAATTGAGACAACAAAAGCAAATCTTAAGCAGGCTGAAGAGACAGAAAGAGCCCAGTATGAAGCAATGAAAGAACGAATTCGTTTCATGTATGAAAAAGGTGATGGCTTTTATCTCGAAATGATGCTTTCTGCAAAAAGTTTTGGAGAGTTCTTAAACAAAGCGGATTATGTTAATATGCTTTCGGAATATGATAGAAATATGCTGGATGAATATCGAGAGACAAGAGAGGCTATTGAAGCATTAAAAGCTGAGCTGGAAGAGGAGCAGAAAACGCTGGAAGAAGCAAAATCTGCAGCTGAGGAAGAAGAAGCGGCAATGGAAACACTGATTCAGGCAAAAGAACAGGAAATCAATCTGTATGAGTCTGATATAACAAATAAATCACAACTTGTTAAAGAATATGAAGCTGAAATAGCGGCTCAGAATGCAACAATTGCTGCATTGGAAAAAGCAGTCGCTGAAGAGAAAAAAAGACTAGCAGAAGCAAATGGTTCGGTCCGAAAATATGATGGAGGGCAGTTTGCATGGCCAGCGCCATCCTATAAAAGAATTTCTGATGATTACGGAACCAGAATCCACCCGATTCTTAATGTCCAGCAGTTCCATAATGGTGTTGATATGGCAGCACCTGCAGGTAGTCCAATCCTTGCAGCATATGATGGAACAGTCGTGCAGGCAGCATATAGCAGCACGATGGGGAATTATATTATGCTGGATCATGGAGATGGATTATATACAATATACATGCATGCTTCTTCGCTGGGTGTTACAAAAGGAGCTTCTGTTACAAAAGGGCAGAATATTGGAGCCGTTGGCTCCACGGGAAGATCGACCGGTCCACATCTCCATTTCAGCGTGCGTCTAAATGGAAGTTATGTCAGTCCGTGGAATTATCTACAATAACAGACTAAGGTAGGAAACTGAAATGGATATTCAGGAGTTAGAGACTGGTGGAAAAAAATATTTCTGGAGGGGATTGGTTACAGGGCTTTTAATCGCAATCATGCTTATCTGTGGCGCCTATATTGGGCAGCGATTATTTGAAAGCAGACAATCCGCGAGTGCCTCTGCAGAAGAAGAAAAAAGTGTTGTAACAGATTCCTCTGTTGAAAAAATGTACCTTCTTCAACAAACAATCGATCAATACTATCTGGAGAAAGCTGATCCGGATACACTTGCAGAAGGAGCATATAAAGGAATCATAGAAGCACTTGGAGATCCTTATTCCAGTTATTATTCAGTAGAAGAACTAAAAGCGATTCAGGAACAAAGTGAAGGAATTTACTATGGTATTGGTGCCTATATAGGTATGGATAAAGACGTAGATATGGCGAGAATATCAAAAGTCATGTCTGGGAGTCCGGCAGAAGAAAGTGGTGTACTGGCAGGCGATTATATTTATATGATTGGTGAAGAGTATGCCAAAGGCATGGAACTTGAAGAACTGATTTCAAAAGTGAAAGGACCAGAGGGTACAAAAGTAAAACTCACGATTATCAGGGAAACAGAAGTTGAGCCGATTGAGATTGAAGTGACAAGAAGAAAGATAGAGAGTCCAACAGTCAGCCATAAGTCATATGAAGATGGGATTGCATATATTCAGATTGCAGAGTTTGATGAAGTGACACTTGATCAGTTTACGGAAGCATTGGCAGAGGAAAAAGCGGTCGGAATGAAAGGACTTATTATTGACCTACGAGATAATCCTGGTGGAAATCTGAATACAGTTACAGATATCGCAAGAAAGATACTTCCCGAAGGAATCATAGTATATACAGAAGATAAATATGGCGAACGCGTTGAATATACATGTGACGGAAAAAATGAATTGATGGTACCAATTGTGGTTCTTGTGAATGGAAACAGTGCAAGCGCGTCGGAAATTCTTGCAGGAGCAATTAAGGATTACAATAAAGGGACTTTACTGGGAACTACAACTTATGGAAAAGGCATTGTTCAACGTATTATTTCACTGAGTGATGGATCCGCAGTCAAACTGACTGTAAGCAGTTATTTTACTCCAAAAGGTAATAATATTCATAAAGTAGGAATTGAACCAGATGAAGAACTGGAGCTGGATGTGGAAGCTTATGTAAATGAGAGAACAGATAATCAGCTCGATCGGGCAATTGAAATATTAGAACAGGAAATTGTGAAATAATCAAAATATAGATTTGAAAGCCGTGGCAGTTGACGAGAAACTGCCCGGTTTTTTTATGATTTTTTTAATGGGGATTTTTAATAATTTTCACTATACAATTAAATAAAATATGATATACTAGGAAAAGAACGAAAGTATGTTCGGGTTGGGAGGTCATATATGGATCGTTTTATTCTACATTCGGAGTATAGTCCGACAGGAGATCAGCCAAGAGCAATTGCTGAACTTGTTGAGGGATTTGAAAAAGGAAGACAGTTTCAGACATTGCTTGGTGTAACAGGTTCAGGTAAGACATTTACTATGGCGAACATTATTGAAAAATTAAATAAGCCTACACTGATTATTGCTCATAATAAAACACTTGCAGGACAGCTATATAGTGAATTTAAAGAATTTTTTCCGGAAAATGCAGTGGAGTATTTTGTCTCTTATTATGATTATTATCAGCCAGAAGCCTATGTTCCTTCTTCTGATACCTATATTGCAAAAGATTCTTCTATTAATGACGAAATAGATAAATTAAGATTATCTGCGACTGCTTCTTTGTCAGAACGTAAAGATGTAATTGTTATTTCCAGTGTGTCCTGTATCTATGGAATTGGAAGCCCGCTTGACTATCAGAATATGATTGTATCCTTGAGACCTGGGATGATGAAAGACAGGGAAACAGTTTTAAAAGAACTGATTGATATTCAATATAACAGAAATGATATCTCTATGGAACGAGGAGCATTTCGTGTACGAGGAGATGTGGTTGAAGTGTACCCTGCTCAGGGTGGGGAATATTTAATCAGGATAGAGTTTTTTGGAGATGAGATTGACCGAATTGCTGAAGTAGAAGCGCTAACCGGGAAAGTACATGCTGTATTAAATCATGTTGCTATTTTTCCGGCATCTCATTATGTGGTTCCGCAGGAAAAAATTAAAGCGGCATGCGTCGCGATAGAAAATGAACTTGAAGAAAGAATTCGGTTCTTTAAAAGTGAAGATAAATTACTGGAAGCGCAAAGAATATCTGAAAGAACAAATTTTGATATAGAGATGCTTCGTGAAACAGGATTTTGCTCTGGAATAGAGAATTATTCAAGACATCTGAATTTTCTTGAACCGGGAGCGACACCCTATACGCTGATTGATTATTTTGGGGATGATTTTCTGATTATGGTAGATGAGTCTCATATTACTGTGCCACAAATCAGAGGTATGCATGCTGGAGATCGTTCAAGAAAAACAACACTTGTAGATTTTGGGTTTCGACTGCCTTCGGCACTAGATAACAGGCCATTAGAATTTGGTGAGTTTGAAGATCATATTGATCAGATGCTTTTTGTTTCGGCAACTCCTTCTATTTATGAGAAAGAACATGAACTATATCGGGCTGAACAGATTATCAGACCTACAGGGCTTTTAGATCCTGAAATTGAAGTACGTCCGGTAGAAGGACAGATTGATGATCTGATTGCGCAAATTAAGAAAGAGACGCAGCAAAAGTTCAAAGTCTTAGTTACAACATTGACAAAAAAAATGGCAGAAGATCTGACAGACTATATGAAGGATGTTGGAATTAGGGTTAAATATCTTCACTCTGACATTGATACACTGGAGAGGGCAGAAATAATACGTGATATGAGACTGGACGTTTTTGATGTTCTGGTCGGAATCAATCTACTAAGAGAAGGTCTTGATATCCCCGAAATATCGTTGGTAGCAATATTAGATGCAGATAAAGAAGGTTTTTTAAGAAGTGCGACTTCTTTGATTCAGACAGTTGGCCGTGCTGCCAGAAACTCACAGGGACATGTAGTTATGTATGCAGACCATATAACGGATTCTATGCGAACTGCAATAGAAGAGACGCAGAGAAGACGTAAAATACAGCAGCAGTATAATGAAGAGCATGGAATCACACCACAGACAATTAAAAAGGCGGTGCGTGATCTGATCAGTATCTCGAAGACAATTGCAAAAGAAGAAATGGAATTTATCAAGGACCCAGAATCGATGGATCGTGATGAACTTGAAAAACTGGTTGCTGAAGTACAGAAAAAAATGAAGAAAGCGGCTGCAGATCTTAATTTTGAAGCCGCAGCAGAATTGCGCGATAAACTAATTGAATTAAAAAAGACACTGGAGATGTTAAAGAATGAGTAAAGAAATACCTAAAATGCTTCCAAGAAAAGAGTATATTAAGATTCGGGGAGCTTGTGAAAATAATCTGAAAAATATAGATCTTGATATTCCAAGAAATGAGCTGGTTGTTCTTACAGGACTTTCAGGCAGCGGGAAATCATCACTCGCCTTTGATACAATCTATGCAGAGGGTCAGAGACGTTATATGGAGTCATTATCTTCTTATGCAAGGCAGTTTCTGGGTCAGATGGAAAAGCCAAATGTTGAGAAGATCGAAGGACTATCTCCGGCCATTTCAATTGATCAGAAATCAACAAATCGTAATCCGAGATCAACTGTTGGAACAGTGACAGAAATTTATGATTATTTCAGGCTTCTTTATGCGAGAGCAGGAATTCCACACTGTCCTGATTGCGGAAAAGAAATACGAAAACAGACAGTAGACCAGATGGTAGACCATATTATGAGTCTTCCACAAGGGAGTAAAATTCAGTTACTTGCGCCCGTGGTTCGTGGAAAAAAGGGAGAACATGTAAAAATATTTGACAGGGCAAAGAGAAGTGGCTATGTCAGGGTACGTGTAGACGGCAATCTTTATGAATTGTCTGAAGAAATAAAACTGGATAAAAATATAAAACATAATATTGAAATTATTGTAGATAGACTTGTTGTAAAAGAAGGCATTGAGAGAAGGCTTGCCGATTCCATAGAGAATGTTTTGGAACTGGCAGACGGGCTGCTTATGGTTGATGTGATTGATGGTGAGAGTCTGCATTTTAGCCAGAGTTTTTCATGTCCTGACTGTGGAATCAGTATTGATGAAATAGAACCAAGAAGTTTTTCGTTTAATAACCCGTTTGGAGCATGTCCGGTTTGTTTTGGGCTTGGATATAAGATGGAGTTTGATCCACAACTTTTAATCCCGGATGAGTCGTTAAGTATCATGGAGGGAGCCATTGCAGCCATGGGCTGGCAGTCCTGTACTGACCCGACAAGCTATACCTATGCAATTTTAAAGGCACTTAGCAAGGAGTATAAATTTGACCTTGCTACGCCATATTATAAACTGAGTGATTCTGTTAAGAATCTTATAATGTATGGTACAGGCACCAAAAATGTAAAAGTTCATTATAAGGGACAGCGTGGTGAAGGTGTTTATGATGTTACATTTGAAGGCCTGATTAGAAATATGGAGAGAAGGTATCGGGAAACTGGTTCGGATCTTATCAAACAGGAATATGAGTCTTTTATGCAGATTACTCCTTGCAAAGAATGTAACGGTATGAGATTAAAAAAAGAGTCACTTGCAGTAACTGTTAGTGACAAAAACATTTATGAAGTCACTTCCATGTCCGTAACAAATCTTCATAATTTTCTTCATACAATGAGCTTAACAGAACAACAGAAGTTAATTGGTGCACAAGTATTAAAAGAAATTGAAGCACGCGTTGGCTTTTTAAAGGATGTTGGCTTGGAATACTTATCACTGTCAAGAGCAACAGGGACGTTATCTGGCGGAGAAGCACAGAGAATCAGACTTGCAACACAAATTGGATCAGGCCTTGTAGGGGTATGTTATATTCTGGATGAACCGAGCATTGGTCTGCATCAAAGAGACAATGATAAGTTGCTAAAAACATTGTTTCACTTACGGGATCTTGGAAACAGTTTACTGGTTGTAGAGCACGATGAAGATACCATGTTTGCAGCAGATTGCGTTGTTGATATTGGTCCTGGTGCAGGAGAACATGGTGGACATGTTGTTGCAATAGGAACTGCAGAAGAAATCATGAAAAATCCTGATTCTATAACAGGACAATATTTAAGTGGAAAATTAAAAATTCCTGTACCGGAGACAAGAAGAATACCGACGGGACATCTTACTGTCAGGGGAGCAAGAGAAAATAATCTTAAGAATATTACGGTACAGATTCCGCTTGGTGTCATGACCTGTGTTACTGGCGTTTCGGGTTCGGGGAAAAGTTCGCTGGTCAATGAGATTTTATATAAGCATTTGGTAAGAACGTTGAACAGGGCAAGAACCATTCCGGGAAAGCATGATGGAATAGATGGAATTGAATTTCTGGATAAAGTGATTGACATAGACCAGTCACCTATAGGAAGAACACCAAGGTCTAATCCGGCAACGTATACCGGTGTATTCGATCAGATCAGGGATCTTTTTGCTGCAACAGCTGATGCAAAGGCAAAAGGATATAAAAAAGGCAGATTTAGTTTTAATGTAAAGGGCGGCAGATGCGAAGCCTGTAGCGGAGATGGTATTCTGAAAATAGAAATGCACTTTTTGCCTGATGTATATGTTCCGTGTGAGGTATGTCAAGGGAAACGCTATAACAGAGAAACACTGGATGTAAAATATAAAGGAAAAAGTATATATGATGTCCTTGACATGACTGTAGAAGAGGCCCTTCCGTTTTTTGAACCGATTCCTTCGATTTATCGAAAAATGGAAACACTCAATGAAGTAGGACTTTCTTATATAAGATTAGGGCAACCATCCACAACCTTATCTGGAGGGGAAGCGCAGAGGATCAAGCTGGCAACAGAATTGTCAAAGAGAAGTACAGGAAAAACAATTTATATTCTGGATGAACCTACCACTGGGCTCCATTTTGCAGATGTACACAAACTGACTACTATTTTGTCAAGGCTTGTTGAAGGGGGTAATACTGTGGTGGTAATTGAGCATAATCTTGATGTGATCAAAACAGCAGATTATATTATTGATATCGGTCCGGAGGGCGGTGATCGAGGCGGCAATGTCATCGCAGAGGGCACACCAGAAGAGGTTGCGAAAGTGAAAGAGTCCTATACAGGCGCTTATATTGCAAGAATGTTAGAAAAAAAGTAAAAGCACTATAATGTTTTTGATATTTTCTGCCGATATAGAATACAGTTAAGTAAGTTGCATGGATGCACAAGAACTTGGGACGGAGGGAACCGTACCAGTCTTGTGCATCTTTTCGTTTTTTAAATTTGTATTAAATTTATGAAAACCCTTTGAAAATCCGTGCCTATAGAGTATAATAAACTAGTATGTTCAGCGCAAAAATAGGATTCAGTTAAGATAGATAGCAATAGAAAGGGGATTCACAGATGCAGTATACAGATATCGGGATTGATTTGGGAACAGCCAGTATTTTAGTATATATAAGAGGAAAAGGGGTTGTGTTAAAAGAACCCTCAGTTGTCGCTTTTGACAGAGATACCAATAAGATCAGGGCAATCGGAGAAGATGCCAGACTGATGCTTGGGAGAACACCGGGTAATATTGTAGCAGTCAGACCATTAAGACAAGGGGTAATTTCTGATTATACAGTGACTGAGAAAATGATGAAATATTTCATTCAGAAAGCACTGGGAAAGAGAACGTTCAGAAAACCGAGAATTGCTATTTGTGTACCAAGCGGGGTTACTGAAGTTGAAAAAAAAGCAGTAGAAGATGCAACTTATCAAGCAGGAGCGAGAGAAGTTTCGGTAATTGAAGAACCAATTGCAGCAGCAATTGGAGCTGGCATTGATATTTCAAAACCTTGTGGAAACATGATTGTTGATATTGGAGGAGGCACCTCGGATATCGCAGTCATTTCGTTAGGTGGTACAGTTGTCAGCGCTTCTATCAAAATTGCAGGAGATGATTTTGACGAAGCACTCGTTAGATATATGAGAAAAAAACATAATCTTCTGATTGGTGAAAGAACTGCAGAAGATATGAAAATCAAGATTGGTTCATGTTATAAACGTGCAGAAGTTGATTATATGGACGTCAGAGGAAGGAATCTTGTAACTGGGCTTCCAAAGATTGTAAAAGTTTCCTCTGAAGAAACGGAAGAGGCATTAAAAGAGACCACTTCACAAATCATTGAAGCGATTCACAGTGTTTTGGAGAAAACACCTCCTGAACTTGCTGCAGATATTGCAGATAGAGGAATTGTACTGACAGGTGGTGGTAGTTTATTACGAGGATTGGAAGAATTGATTTCTTCTAAAACAGGAATTAATACTATGACCGCTGAAGATCCAATGACTGCTGTAGCAATCGGCACAGGAAAATATGTTGAATTTTTAGCTGGATATAGAGACGAAAATTAATAGATCCAGAAAGGAGTTGCCATGTTAAAAGGTTTGTATACCGCATATACAGGAATGATAAATGAACAGAACAGAATGGATGTACTGACCAATAATCTGGCAAATTCTGCAACGATTGGATTTAAAAAAGAAGGTTCTACCAGCCAGTCTTTCAGTGATGTACTGGCATATAAAATTAAAGATAGTTCTGAGAATCCTAATATTGCAAGAAATATTGGATATAACACACCAGGTGTCAAAATTGGGGAAAACTATACTGATTATAGTCAGGGCGCTTTCAGAGCAACAGAAAACAATCTTGATGTTGCGCTTTCTGGAGATGGTTTTTTTGCAATTGAATTTACGAATAAAGCGGGAGAAACATCGACCAAATATACAAGGGATGGTTCTTTTACCATGAATGAACAGGGTTACCTGGTCACGAAAGATGGCGATTATGTTCTTGGGACAAATGGACGTATCAGATTAAACCCGCTTTTAGAAACTGTGATCGGACAGGATGGAACAATTACGCAGAATAATGCAACAGTAACCAAACTACAGATTACTGATTTTGAAGATTATAACTATCTGGAACATTATGGTGAAAATATGTACCAGACTGTTGATGGAGCTACAACACAAAACGCAACTGCTAAAGTCTTTTCAGGTTATCTCGAAGCATCTAATGTTCAGGTTGTTTCAGAGATGGTACAGATGATTGCAGTGACAAGAGCGTATGAGACGAATCAGAAACTGATTCAGACATTCGACACAACGCTTGATACAACTGTCAATACACTTGGTAAGTTATAGGAGATGGTAATATGGTAAGATCCTTATGGACGGCAGCCTCTGGTATGATTGCTCAACAAACAAATGTTGATACAATTGCAAATAATCTTGCAAATGTAAACACGACCGGATATAAAACAGAAGTCGCAGAATTTAAATCTTTACTCTATCAGACGCTTCAGACAAGAACAACCTCGGCAAATGGTGAAAGTAAACCAGTTGGTGCACAGGTTGGTCTGGGTGTACGTAATTCGGCTATTACTTCTCAGTTTGATCAGGGGAATCTTCTGGCTGCGTCAAGTGCTACAGCTTTTGCCATTGAAGGTGCAGGTTTTTTTGCGCTCAGAGGAGCTGGTAATCAGACTTATTATACCAGAAATGGTAATTTTACGATGGCGCGGGGAACCAATGGAATGACACTTGCAACTACAGATGGGTTACCGGTATTAAGTTCAACAGGAACGCCAATTACTTTTGCTGCCAATCTGGATGTCAATAAAATATCTGTTTCATCAGATGGTCAGTTTTTATATCCGGATGCTAATAATAATCCACGGCCACTCGGTATGAGGATTGGGTTGTATCAGTTTTCAAATCCGTCGGGTCTTGAGAAAACTGATAGTAGTCTATATCTTGCAACAGCAGCTAGTGGTGTTGCACTTAACGAAGCAACCAATGCGAATCTGACAGACAGTACAGTAAATCAGGGATATTTAGAAGGATCTAATGTACAGGTAGCGGATGAAATGGTTAACCTGATTGTTGCACAGCGTGCCTATGAGATGAATTCAAAGGCAATTCAGGCATCGGATGAAATGATGCAACAGGCAAATTCACTTAGAAGATAATGAATTGAGAGGAGACCAGCTATGAAAAGTCAACCCTAAATTAGCAAAATATTTATATTTTCTTTCTGACCTGAAAATGGCTGACTTTAATAAAGCTCCTCAAGGGTGCTTTTAAAAATTCATATTATCGGTCAGATTGTTATTCTAAGT
>QKAS01000010.1 GCA_003246295.1 Clostridia bacterium
CGAACATTAACACCGGAGGCTGTGTATTCATTGTAGAGGATCTTGAAATAATCTAATGTCCAATATACCATAATATTCGTTTTGCTGGCAAAGATAGGAAGGCATACTGAAAATTAATAGACGGAGTTAGCCGATCGCTTACAAATAAACTGCCTATGGTGCAACCAGATTTACTTATCTCGGATATTATGATGCCAAAGCTAAATGGTTTGGAATTATGTGAAAAAATCAAGTCCGACGAAACCATATCACATATTCCGGTAATCTTACTTTCTGCTAAGTCGGAACAGGAGGATATAATAATGGGATACAAGTATAAAGCAGATATGTACTGCACCAAACCATTCAATAATGATATATTGCGCGAAATGGTAAGGTCAATTCTTGATAATAGGTTAAGGGTAAATAAGTTTAAGTCAATGATTGAAGTTACCCCATCAGAAGTGACTACAACATCAACAGATGAGAAACTGATAAAGAAACTGATTACTATCGTAGAAGAGAATATAAACAATTCCGAATTCAAAGTTGATGAATTGAGCGAACAGGTAGGCCTGACAACTATCATACTTAACAAGAAACTGAAAGTTCTTCTTAATACAACAGCCAATGGTTTCATCAGAAGCATCAGGCTTAAACGTGCGGCTCAGTTACTCAAAACAGGTAATTATACGGTTTCAGAAGTTACATTTGATGTAGGATTTAGTGATCCTAAGTATTTCAGAGATTGTTTTAAGAAGGAGTTTGGAGTTTCACCGGCCAAGTACAAGGAAGAGAACATATCCAATCCATAATTTCTATTACAATACAAAGAGAGCTGAATATCCTTTTATATTAAGATGATATTCAGCTCTTTACTTAATAGCCTTTTGAACAATAAGAAATTATTCCCATTCATCAATAATATTGAAGAATCCTTTTTTTCTATCCGAATTTATCCTCCAGTCCACCGGTACGCATTGAAAACCTTCATTAAAATCTTCTCCACTGCGACGATAATCGAAGAAACCCCAAGATGCTCCGACACTCGTGGCTGCAACAAAATTGTTCATAGGTTTTTCAAAATCATAATGATCATCTTCATTGAAAATAATTGGTTTAGAGGTATATGTATCTATGGAACGTACCTTTTCAACTAGATTTACAATTCTTTTAGGGTCATTCAGTCCGTTGCCATGAAGTAAAATAAAATCGGCAGCCTTAACCATTTCCGAGGTAGGACATTTGCCACCACCATTACTTGTACTCACCAAAAGACGTTTACCGTTTACCTGTATACTCTTTGCATATAGAATAGTCTCGTGTACTCGTGCAGGTTTAAGGATAGAATGTTTGTGATAAAAATCGCATTCATTGTTTATCTCTAATAGGACATTCGTATAATTGTTCTTTAATACCCATTCAACTGTATTCTTTATTCCTTTCTTGACAGCCGCTTCATCGTTTATATATTTTTCCTGACCAAAATAATATATACCCATTATAACTACCATTCCCAGTTCGTCAGCTTTTTCTATAATTTTCCCCATACGGTCCATATATGCCGGTTTCAAACCACCATCTGGAGTTATAGCCGTGTTGCACCAAGGCTGACCTTTAGAGTATCCTTGTGGACTTCCGCCTTGAAGGTTTACTCCAATGGCAAGAAGTCCTTTTTTTCTGTAAATAGGAAGTTGTTCAATAAATTCGTTTGTATTACGTTCGGCATCCCATTTTTTAGTATCAGGATATACCCACTTATATCTGGTAGAGTCTGTTTCATCATCGAAAACGGCATTTGCCATTCTGCTGTTTGGCAGGAGTCCTTCAATGGAATATCCTCTCCACGTTTTACCCTTGAATGTTTCCGTTCCGTTAATGCATATTTTGTCTCCTTTAATGGAAACAACAGTTTTTGCGAATAAACTAACTGAAACAACTAGCAATGATATGACTAAAATGAAAAGTTTTTTCATAATAATGCCTGTTTTAGTTTATTTTCAATACATGAGCATAATCACATGGTTTCTCGTCAGGGAATGTAACAACTAATCCCTCTTCAGTCTGCTCAAATTTAAGTGATTCATCAGAGCCAAGCATTGATACAGACTTAAATTCATTCATGTAAGGATTACCTTTTTTAAAGGTCTTGATAGTAAGTTTTCCACTTTCCGGCCATCCAAGAGAAATAGCATATAACTGTCCGTCTCGTTGTGTAAATCTTATGTCTTCTGCCACAGCATCGCCATTTTTGTCTTCACTTAGGTGCCCCTCAACAATCTTCTGCGGACCTTCACCATAAATTTCCCATGGACGGCTGTTGTAGATAGCCTCGCCATTAAGTTTAAGCCACTGCCCCATTTGTAGCAGTCTTTCCTTTACCGGTTCAGGAATTTCACCTTCAGCAGTTGGAGTAACGTTAAGTAAAACAGCTCCATTCTTACTTACCACATCTACCAGAAAGTCAATAAGTCTGTTTGTCGTTTTGTAGTTGGGGTCACTTACGTTACACCATGCTCCCCAGTCAATCGAATCGTCAGTGAGCCAGCAGAAAGATTTCTTTTCGCTCATTCTTGAACGCTCAAGGTCAAGAACCGCTGAACCTTCTGCCATATCTTTGGCTTTATATGTACATACCACTTCCTTTCCCCATTTTTCAGCATTGTTATAGAAGTTTGCAAGGAACTGCATTCTGTATTTCTCTCCAATGATATTCATCTTGTTGTCAAACCATATAATGTCCGGTTCATATTTGTCCATCAGTTCATTAAGTCTGTCAAGCCATTCTTGGTTGAATTTATCGTCAGGTAAGAATTCTGGAGTACGTTCAGCCATTTTGAAAGCTCCTTTTTTAGCATACGGTCCATAAAGGTCTGCATATTGAGGGTCGCCGGCATCTGTAGACTTATCCCAAGTAGGGAACCATGCATATAACCAATGTCTGTGATAAGTTATGATATATTTCATTCCTTGTTTTCTTACGGCATCCCGCATAAGTTTCACAATATCCTTCTTTGGTCCCATATCCATAGAGTTCCATCTGGTCAAATCAGTGTCCCACATAGCAAAACCATCTGCATGTTCTGCCACAGGTCCTGCAAACTGTGCTCCTGCCTCCTTAAATAATTCAGCCCATTCATCGGCATTGAATTTTTCTGCTTTAAACATGGGTATGAAATCCTTGTAGCCAAAATCTTTCAGATTACCGTATTTTTTTTCGTGATACTCTCTGATTTTATTTCCTTCTTCGTACATCCAGTGAGAGTACCACTCTGTTTTGTGTGCTGGTACAGAATATGGTCCCCAGTGGAAATAAATACCTAATTTTGCGTTTTGCCACCATTCCGGAACCTCATATTTCTTTAACGAATCCCAGTTTGCTTCATATTTTTGTGGCTTTTCAGCTTCAGTGCATGATGTTGCAAGTACTGCAAGCATCATAAGTGTTCCAATTGTTTTCTTCATGTGTCTTAAATTTTGATAATGAATTATTTTCTTGTAATTTTTATGTAGTATGCTCCAATTGTATCTGTAGGCAATATGAAGTGTGCTTCCATTTTATACATTCCTTTTCTTAGTCTAATATTACTGAATTCCACACATCTTTTTTTGTCAGCATTTCTCACTTTAATTTTTTTGCTGTAGTTTCCTATTGTCAGTTTTGCACCTAAGTACTCCTTTATTTCTCCACCGGCTTTATATTTGTATCCGTTAGGTATCTCTTCACCTTCCTGTGCAGCTTCTGTAAGTTTAAGATCTGATTCAACTGGCCATATATATAATTCGAAATTATATCTGCCGTCTTCTTTTACTTCAATAGCCCAAAATCCTGGTGCCGGTTTCATATCAGTTCTCATCAGGTTCTGATTCCATACCGATGCTCTGTTTAGAGGGTCGTGCATATCGTGACAGTTCAAGACTGTACTCTTGTTTTTTTCTGTCGGTAGATAGATGTGCGACATTCTTTCGTTTGCTTTCGATGTTTTATCCCACCATTCGTCATAAACCTGCTTAAGTTCACTAACAAGACCAGGATTACCATCAGCCATGTCCTTCTGTTCTCCAGGGTCTAGTGCAACATTGTATAGTTGCTTTTTGTTAATCAATCGCCAGTTGCCTTTCATTACACAAGATATTGTTTCTTCCGATAAGAATTCATTCCTTTGTGTATCAGCAATAAGATATCTGTCTATTGTCTTATCTTCATTAATAACTGAGGCAAGACTTATCCCATCCATTGTCTCTGTTTCGCTTGTCTTCAGTCTGCAAATTTCTATTAAAGTGGGAGCCACATCAATATATCCTGCTAGCTGGCCTGTTACAAGAGGTTTATTACCTGGTATGTTTATCACCAAAGGTGTCCTGTGTCCACCATCGAATACATTTCCTTTCACACCTCGCATTCCGGCATTATATCCTTTATCTGCCAATCCTGTTTTTTTATCCAGTCTCACTCCTCCAGCTGTACCATTGTCTGTACAGAAAATAACAATAGTATTTTTGTCAATATTCAGATTTTTCAATGTAGACATCAGTATTCCGAAATTTTCGTCTATATTTGTTATCATTCCGTAAAACTCAGGAACAGGAATATTCGGATTATTTCTGTATTGTTTTGCATATTTTTCACTTACATGATATGGTCCGTGTGGAGCATTAGGAGTAATACAGCAAAAGAACGGCTTGTTCTTGTTTTCTTTAATAAACTCTATTGCTTTTCCGAAAAAGACATCAGTACAATATCCTTCCTGTTTAACCGGCTCATCGTTTTCATTGAAATATGTATCATCAAAATAATCGTTTAGCCAGTAATCCGGTGTTTGTCCCACACCACCACCTTTATGCCATAAAGCCTTGTCAAATCCGCGGTCAGCAGGTCTGTAAGGCTCATTATCTCCTAAATGCCATTTACCGAAGAGTCCGGTTTTATATCCGTTCCCTTTAAATATTTCTGCAATAGTTACGTGTTGCTTTTCAAGAATCGATCTTCCCTGGATAGTATGCCATACGCCAACTGCATTACAGTATTTACCAGTCATTATCCCCGATCTCGTAGGAGCACTTGTAGTTCCGGTATGGAAGTTAGTGAAACAACAGCTTTCCGAGGCGAATTTATCCAAATTCGGTGTTTTAATATACGGATTTCCTGTAAACCCCAAATCACCGTAACCTTGGTCGTCTGTCATTATAAAAACCACGTTCAGATTCTTGCTGTTTCCCTTTGCCATCAGATATTGGGCATTACATGTTAAAGCTAAACATGTTGTTAAAAATAGTGTTTGTTTCATAAGGTTAGAAATTTTCGATACAAAATTATAATAAAGATTATAGAATGAATATTATAAAAAACGATGAAACAGGGGGGGTATTTAAAAAGACGAATCGTATTAAGTATTTTCCCTTTCATTTGTATAATTTGTTATAAGCGCGGGAGAGGGGGGATTTTATTTAAAAAAAGGGGGATTTTATATTTCATTGCTTTATATACAAAATACCCGTATATAGATAATTTTGATACAATTATTTTTGTTAGTTGAAAAAACTCTTATAATACACAATTATGAAAACATTAATTTTCATTCTTGCAGTTTCTGCATTGGCATCTTTTGCCTCATGTAATTATGGCTATAAGCCTGATATCAGTACAACGGCTTCTCCAAAGGGTACAAATGTATTTTTACCCGATTCAGCATCTATAGCAGCCAGCTACAAAATTCCCAAATGGTTCGAAGATGCCAAATTTGGTATCTTTATTCATTGGGGAGTTTATTCAGTCCCAAGCTTTACTTCCGAGTGGTATGCCAGATGGATGTATAAAGAAGGTTCTCCAACTTACAAATTCCATGTGGAGAATTACGGACCATTGACAGAATTTGGCTATAAAGATTTTATCCCAATGTTTAAAGGCGAAAACTTCAATCCGCGGGAATGGGCAGAAATCTTCAAAGAATCCGGAGCGCAGTATGTAGTACCCGTAGCAGAACACCATGATGGTTTTGCTATGTACAACAGTACATTCAACAAATGGAATTCTGTAGACATGGGTCCGAAGAGAGACGTAATAGGCGAACTTAAACAAGCTGTCACGGCAGAAGGTCTTCATTTCGGTCTTTCATCACACCGTTGTGAAAATGCCTGGTTTTATGAATATGGAATGGATACCCCATCCGATGTCCAGGACATGAGTATTTCTCTTTACGGCGAACGTCTTCACGAACCTGAAGGTAAAGGCATGACTCCGTATTGCGGTAAGTACGAAGGTTCTAACGAAAAATCAAGAAAAGAATTCCTGTTACACACGTATGAACTTATCGACCAGTATCAGCCGGAGTTGATTTGGTTTGACTGGACAGTAGGCAAATATCCATTCCAGCCTACTTTCTATAAATTTATGGCTTACTATTATAATAATGCACTCGACTGGGGGAAAGAAGTTGTTGTAAACACAAAGTTCGGCTATGGTGATAATATCCAGGTTTTCGATATCGAACGCGGCAAGAGCGACAGAATACGTAAACACTCATGGCAGACAGATACATCAATCGGTAAAATTTCATGGTGTTACAATCCTAAAGAGGAAAACAAGACTCCGGATCATATTATTGACGATTTTGTAGATATAGTCAGTAAAAATGGAAATCTTCTTCTTAATGTAGGTCCTAAACCGGACGGAACAATTACTGACGAGCAGAAAAATGTTCTTAAAGAAATAGGTAAATGGCTTAAAGTTAACGGAGAAGCTATTTATGGCTCACGTCCATGGGTTACTCCGGGCGAAGGAGAAAACAAGGGAACTGCAGGTTATATGACAGATAATGAAAAAACAGAATACACTGCTCAGGATATCCGCTTCACGACTCGCGATAATAATGTGTATGCTATATCTCTGGCCTGGGGGGATGAGGTTCTAATAAAAACATTCGCTGAAAAACACCTCAAGGATGTTAAAATAGAGAATGTGGAAATGTTAGGGTCTTACGGAAAACTTAATTATGAGCTTACTCCAGAAGGACTTAAGGTTAAGTTCCCTGAAAATAGACCTACAGATTATGCTCATGTTCTTAGAATTAAACTCTCAGGTACAGTTGTTTCAAACCCTGTTATTGACAAGTATCAGGACAAGGTTGTTTCTACGGTAAGAATAATGCAACATAGTAATCATCTTGTAGTGGTAACAGCAAAAAGTCATGTAGGTGATAATGTAATAAAGCAAGGTATAGAAATTGCTCCTCAAACTCTGGTTGAGAAAGAATTTATTCACTTAACAGACAATGCAGATGCACCATATGAATTAAAAATTGAATAATCTCCGTAATACCTAATTTATAAATTACTATACTTACAATTTATGAAGATGAAAATATCATTAAAATTAAATCTGTTCGCAGGGTTGTTTTCTTTAGCTTCGGTTGCAGCTTTGACTGCTGCCGAAGTGAACAAAGAAGAATTATGGCGTGACGAATCACAACATGTAGAAAAACGTGTGGAAGACCTCTTGTCTAGACTGACAGTTGAAGAAAGAATAGACTTTCTTAACTCTGAATTGCCGGCCATAGAACGCCTGTCTATTCCGGAATATGTGTGGTACAGCGAGGCACTTCATGGAGTAATTGCCTGGAATTGTACATCTTTTCCTCAGAACAATGCCATGGGCAGTACATGGAATACAAATCTGATGTATCAGGTTGCTACTGCTATCTCCGACGAAGCACGCGCATTAAAAAATATGGGGAAAAAGGAGGTAATGATTTATTCGCCCACAGTCAATATGTCGCGCGACCCTCGCTGGGGAAGAAATGAAGAGTGCTATAGTGAGGATCCATTCCATATGTCGTCTATGGCCCGAATGTACATACGTGGTATGCAGGGCAATGATCCTAAATATCTTAAAACTGTATGTACGGTAAAACATTTTGCAGCCAATAATGTTGAACACAAAAGAGAACAGATTCAGTCCATTATCACAGAAAAAGATTTACGTGAATACTACTTTCCAGGTTTCAAAACATGTGTTGACGATGGCGCACAGGGTATTATGTCTGCATTAAACGGTTTGAACAATATTCCCTGCTCTGCACATAAATGGCTTCTTACTGATGTGTTGAGAGGAGAGTGGGGCTTTAAAGGATATGTTGTAGCCGACTGGAGCGCAGTGGGAAGTGTTACCAAATTTCATAAATATACAGATAATAATGCGGAAGGCTGTGTTGCTGCTTTAAGAGCCGGTTGCGACCAGGAATGTTTCCGTCGTTGTCCGTCGCCTATGGTAAAGGGAATCCACGAAGCATACAAGAAAGGACTTGTTTCGGAGGATGAAATTAACGTATCTGTTCGCCGTCTTCTACGTCTTCTTTTCCTTACCGGTGAATTTGATAATATGAATAATCATAAATATGGTCAGATAAAACCTTCAGTTCTTGAAAGTCCTAAACATAGAGCTTTGGCATTAGAGGCAGCAAAACAGTCTATCGTTCTTTTAAAGAATGAATCTGATATTTTACCTCTCAGCAAAGATGTTAAAAGTATAGCTGTGGTAGGTCCTTTTGCCGATTATTGCTGGTTGGGTATATATTCAGGGTTTCCCAAAAACAGAGTTTCTCCTTTAAAAGGAATCAGAAATCTGTATAAGGGAAAAATTCATTATGCAAAAGGATGTGAGGTTACCTCAAAAAATGATACTGTTGATATGAATAATGCTATAAAAGCAGCATCGCAGGCAGATGTAGTTTTGGCTTTTGTAGGTAATGACGAGAAAACTTCTACCGAAAATCTTGACCGTTCAACACTGCTTCTTCCAGGAAGACAGTCACAATTACTTGATGAACTTTGCAAAGTCAACAAGAATGTGATAGCAGTCATTACTCCAAGCGGCTCCACATTGCTGGGTAATGCTCAGGAATCACTTAAAGGTATAGTATGTTCGTGGGCAAATGGTCAGGAACAGGGTGATGCTATAGCAAGCGTTCTTTTCGGCGATTATAATCCAGGAGGAAAACTTAATACTACATGGTATGCTTCCGATAATAACCTGCCTTCTATCCATGATTACAATATTGCGCATAATCACACATACATGTATCTCAAGGATAAACCTTTATATCCATTCGGATATGGTTTAAGCTACACCGACTTTAAATTTTCCGGTCTAAGTATAAGCAAGAATGAATTAAAGGCTAACGAGAAGGCTATAGTATCATTTAAAATATCCAATGTAGGAAAAATGGACGGTGATGAAGTCGCTCAGCTGTATATACGCAATAAACACCATTATAAGGATATGCCCGAAAAACAGCTTAAATCATTCAAAAGAGTTCATCTGGCCAAATCGCAGAGTGCAACAGTCAACCTTGAACTGTTATTTGAAGACTTCAAGACTTGGGATGAGCAGAAGAAAAATTTCGTAGTAAATCCCGGTGAGTATGAAATCCTTGTAGGTTCATCTTCGCAAGATATCCATCTGGCAGGCAGTATTTCGGTAGCGTATGGTATTGTTGATAAAACTGCAAAAGAAAAGATTAAATCCGAAATACTTGATAATGGATATGTAGTAAAGTATGATACTACACCATATATAGCAAGTTCTGAGGGGGAAAAAGGTTCTTTATGTTTTGATAAAATCTATACATTCTATGATCCCGGATTCTTTGTATCACAGTGGGATGCTGCAGTTGAATATACATCATCGGCAAATAGCGTGATTAAAGTATACCTTGACGGTACTTTGATTGATGAGTTCTCAGTTGAATCAAGTCGCTCTGCCATGAAGAAAATGAACATTAAGATACCTATTCCTGCCTATGGCGTTCCATTGAAACTGGAAGTTTATAAATCAGCAGGTGATATTAAGATCAATTCTGTAGATGTAATCAGTCCGGCTAAGAAACACTGATTGTTATATAAACTTATCATGCCGGCTTTAGGGTAAATGGTCGGCATGATAATTTTTTTCTTAAAACATTACTAACACTCTATTATAAACATAAATATATGTATTATTTAGCTCTATTGTTTTCTATACATGTGTATTTTTGGGGATATTCCCCTATCTTCATATAAAATATTCCCCTATAATAATCTTTTCCCTATAGTATTTTTGCTTTCGATAAACAATCTATGAATATGACACATAAAGAAAGATTTTTTGCAACTATCAATCGTGAAGTAATAGACAGACCTGCCAGCTGGCTTGGTCTCCCTGTTCCAGCAGCTTTGCCAGGATTGTTCAAGTATTTTAATGTTTCTACTCATTGCTGTCCCATTAAAATCTGAAATAGTTCTTTGAAGTATTTGAAATTTAGTTAGTTACAGCGTTTTTTCGAGCGAACGGACTTGGATTTGTAGCTTTGCATCAGATTAATCCGATGGTATATGTTCCAAGACAAATACGTTTTCGCTCAGTTGACTTCGTTTCTGAATCGAAATAAGTTTAACCGCATTGTGGTCAAATATGATGGTGACAAATATGTGAAGCATTTCACTTGTTGGAATCAACTACTTGCATTAATGTTTGGTCAACTGTCCAACCGCGAAAGCTT
>QKAS01000068.1 GCA_003246295.1 Clostridia bacterium
TGTTACAATAATAAGAAATATTTTAACGACATTTATCCTACAAGGAGACATTTCTTATGAAAAAATACATCCTTCCAGTCATAAGTGTTTTAACATTATTCATAGTTTTATCTTTATGCTATCCATCACTTCCGGTACTTGCCAAAGAGCATGCAACATTTCCGTTGGCACAGGATGCTTATGGCGATTCTGGAATCAGTAATTACTTCTCGGTATTAGTACATCGCATCCAAGTAGAGCCTTTTAACTTAATTGCTACCATCATTTTCTTCCTTGCGATCTTTCATACAATGATTACAGGGATTTTTCAAAAAAAGGCGCATCAACTGGAAGAACGTTACCACGAACTGATTGACAAAGGACTGAGAGATAAAAACTCACATTCAATTCTTGCAAGCCTTCTTCATCTTCTTGGCGAAGTTGAGGTCGTATTTGGACTTTGGTCCGTCATCCTTGCCGGTTCTGTTATTGCCTATTTCAACTGGGAAACCTGTGTTACCTATTTGGATTCTCTGCATTATACAGAACCCTTGTTTATCATCGTAATCATGAATGTTGCTTCCAGTCGTCCAGTTATTAAATTTTTTGAAAAATTACTCGGTTCCGTTGTAAAACTATTTGGCAATACACTTCAGGCATGGTGGCTTGCAATCTTAATATTAGCCCCATTACTTGGTTCCTTTATCACCGAGCCTGCTGCCATGACAATTGGCGCCATGTTGCTTGCTGATAAATTCTATAGTTTGAATCCTTCAAGAAGATTAAAATATGTAACGCTTGCACTGCTTTTTGTTAATGTATCCATCGGCGGTGTCCTCACGAATTTTGCTGCACCACCTGTTCTCATGGTTGCAGGTATCTGGGACTGGAATACTCCATTCATGCTACTTCATTTTGGTTGGAAGGCTGTTCTTGCTATCCTTCTATCCACAACCACCTATTTTGTTTTAATGCGTAATGACCTGAATCAATTAAAAGAAGCCTATGATAATTACCTATATAAACGTTTTATCCAGAAACAGTTTATCAGTAAAAAAGAACTGGAAGCAAGCTTTGAACAACTGGCTCAGTTCGTTGATAAGAATGTATCATTTTCCAGTGAATTAGATGCTTACAGTGTAATATTACAAGATAACATTAAGGAACTTGCAAAACAAAAACTTTCCAAGGAAGAATGTGAACGATATAATATAGAAAATGCCATTGATGAGAAATTTAATGGAATCAAGTTTGAAGAGATGTGCCGAACAATTCCCGGGCTACTTCCTCCGGAAAAGCGTCCGCCTTATATGGATCCAAACTGGGATCAACGCGAAGATTCTGTGCCTGTCTGGATAATGCTGGTTCACCTGATATTCCTTTTGTGGACAGTTGTAAATGCGCATGAACCTGTTTTATTTATGGCTGGTTTTTTATTCTTTCTTGGATTTTATCAGGTTACTTCATTTTACCAGAACAGACTTGATTTGAAACAACCCGTGCTTGTTGCATTTTTCCTGGCTGGCCTCATTGTTCATGGCACATTACAGGGATGGTGGATTGCACCATTACTTGGAAGTCTTCCAAAACTTGGGCTGAATCTGACTGCAATCGTATTGACTGCTTTTAACGACAATGCTGCTATTACCTACCTAAGCACACTGGTTCCAAATTTCTCTGATGAATTAAAATATGCAATTGTAACTGGTGCAATTACCGGTGGTGGACTAACATTAATTGCGAATGCACCTAACCCAGTCGGACAATCCATTTTGAAAAAATATTTTAAAACTGGTATTTCTTCTGGTATGTTATTTAAATACGCACTATTACCTACAATTATCACTGCTGTAGTTTTTTATCTGATTCAATGACATGTAGAGGTGACTCATATGGTGGTATATGAAAAAAGTATTGCATCTTCCTTTCAGGCGGTCGATGATGCCGTTAGTGAAATACTTGCAATTTTAGTTGCAAAATGGCCATGGTTAAATAAAAAAATAGTATTTAAAGTTAATTTCTTACTTCGTGAGTTATTAAATAACGCAGTTGAACATGGCAACAGATTTAGTCTGGATAAAAAGGTAATGTGTCGAATTTTACATGATGGTAATTACCTGATCTTAGAAGTGAAAGATGAAGGAGAAGGAATTATTCTCTCAAATCAGACATTTGACTCTGATGATGCAGATACATTATTAAGAGACAGAAAGCGTGGATTTCCATTGTTAATTGAAATGGCTTATCATGTAGATGTGGCCGGTAATCAGGTAAAAGTAATTCTTGATCTGGATCAGGAGGAAATAGAACATGGAACGAATCTTTGAAAATAATCAACTTACCCTCATTATGACAGAGGGATTAACTGCAAATAAAATACCCGAATACAACCAACAGTTGGAATCACTGCTTTTGGAACAAGATCACTATCAAAAATGTATCTTAAATCTAAGCCAAACGAACAATATTGATTCTACTGGCGTTACCTTTGTGATTAGTCTGTATAAAAAAATGAAATCACTTGAAAAAGAGTTCAGTGTGGCAGGCGCCAGTCATGAAATTCAGGATCTGTTCCATTTAATGAAACTTGATCAGTTCTTTTCTCTGACTGAGTAATTGGAAGGAGTGATATCATGCGATATCGTATACTTATTGCAGATGATGCTGCTCTGAATCGAAAGTTAATCAAAAATATCCTCTTCCACAATCTGGAAAATGTTGAATTCGAAGAGGCAGAAAATGGACAACAGGTTCTTCATATCGTAGACCAGGTAAAGATCGATCTGATTATTCTTGATTTGATCATGCCTGTATTAGATGGTTATGAAACACTGAAAAAGCTGAAAAAAAGCGAAAAATTTCACTCTATTCCAGTGATTGTCAATAGTTCTATCACTGAAATTCATTCCATTGAACAAACGCTCAAAGAAGGTGCCATTGATTACTTCACGAAACCGCTTTCTGAGAATGATATGAATATCATTTTGCCCTTGAAAGCAAAAAATGCACTTCTTGTATATGAACAGACACACATCATTGATGACCTTAACAAACATATTAGCAGTGAACTTTCACACGCGAATGCCTTCGCAAAAAGTATGCTTCCAAAATCAAATCGCTTCCACGAGGTTGAGTTATTTATAAAATATTATCCCTCTTTGGGAATCGGCGGAGATCTCTTTGATTGTGTCGAAATTGATGGCAGAGTCCATTTTATGGTTGCTGATGTTACCGGGCATGGAATCGCTGCAGGTATGGCTTCCTCCATGGTGAAAATTCTGTATCGCAAGAGCATTGAAAGACCTGGTATCCTCCCTGATCAGATTTTGGAAGATATGAACCGGTCTATCTTTCAATATTTTGACTTTGCCGGGAAAGATAGTTATGTTGTTTTCACTGCCTTTGTAGGTATCATTGAAAATAATGAGTTATTATTCTCAAATGCCGGTCATCCATACCCAATCTTATATCATTCCACTACAGATAACTTTGAAGAGATTCATCAGGAAGGATTTTTGGTTGGCATGCTTGATGATGTAACTTATCAGACTGGTTCCATACTTCTTCAAAAAAATGATGTTATTTTTCTATATACTGACGGACTTTTTTGCGCCGGTGCTGATTGTGATTTCACTGGCTGGGACAGAGTCATACAAGCTTCAGCACAATTAAAAAAAGCTCTAACCGAAAATCCGGAAGAGTTTTTAGAAGAGATTTATTATACATTTCATATGATTCACAAATCAAGTCAGAAAGACTTTAACGATGATGTTGCAATGATGCTGATCAGGCTGTTATAACGCATACAGCCTGATCATTTTTAATGACTCATTAGGAAATTACAAATAATAATAATTTCTATTTCATCTTTAGAAATACTGAATCAATTTCCATAGGAACAACAATAGTCAGTTATTTCTTTTGTTTCGATTTGAAAAGAGCTATTCTCCGGCACTATAAAACTATCACCTTCTGAAAATGAAGTCCATTCTTGATTGCCTTTGAGCAGATATCGACCTGAGCCTGACAATATTTCCATACATTCTCTGTCAGCAGTCCCAAATTCATAGGTACCTGGCATAATAATTCCCAGTGTCTTTTTTGACCCATCCCCAAATACTACTGTTCTGCTTGTAACCTTACCTTCAAAATAAAGGTTCGCCTTTTTAATCACTGATACGTTGTCAAATTGATTCATAATTCCTCCTGTTTTTTATATTTATTTTTTATAATTATTTATTATAATCCATACTATCTTTTAAAAAAGTTCCGTCTCTTAACTCACGAAATGCTGTATTTAGTTCTTCCTGCGTGTTCATTACAATAGGTCCACCCCATGCAACAGATTCCCCCAGAGGTTCTGAACTCATAAATAATATTTCGATTTCACAATCCTGCGACTCTATCGTCAGACTTGTGCCTTGCGAAAGTTTTACAGCAGTTTTCTCTTTTACCAATTCTCCTGCAATCTTTGCATTTCCTGTCAGTAAAAAGACCATAACTGATTGATCCATCTTTGTATCTATTGTAAATTTCTGATTGCTTTCTAATACAATGTCATAATAATCCAGCGGCAGATAATGTCCTTTAAATCCCGTATGTCCCTGATAGGATCCACTCACCAGTCGAAGTGTTCCTCCTGCGATTGGAATTGCCTCTATCTCATCCCTTTTTATACTCTGATACGCTGGTCTCGCCATTTTATCCTTAGCAGGCATATTCAGCCACAGCTGCACACCCAGCATACGTTCTGACGCAGGCAGCATTTCTTCATGTAATATTCCCGAGCCCGCTGTCATCCACTGTACTTCTCTGTCTGAAATGGCATCCTGATTGCCAAGACTGTCTTTATGTACCATATTCCCTTTGACGATTAAACTTATCGTTTCGATTCCACGATGCGGATGCAGTGGAAATCCTGCCGTATAGTCGTCCGGATTGATGCTGTCAAATGAGTCTAACATCAAAATAGGATCAAACGTTTTTACCGTTTCTGTTCCAAGAACACGAACCAGACTCACTCCTGCTCCATCTTTTGTACGAAATCCTGTTACTTTTTCTACGATTTTTCGTTCCATATACATCCTCCTTCGCATTCACATCTGATATTTACTTGTTACGATTTTTTTCCTCATATGATTTGATTGCTATTTCATCCTCAATCTCAAGTCCTCGTTCGCCCGCTAATGATTCCAAATGATGCCTGAACTCATGTAACACATTTTTTCTAAGTCGTTCTCTGATGAACGCTTCATTTCTTCCTCCGTAAAGACGCATAAAAGATCCATAATATATAATGATGGATCTACCCATTTGTCTGGAATTCAGATATTCTCCTAGAATCCATAAATCCATATTTTTTGCTTTTTTATGTAATTTATCTCTTTCGACTGCATGAATCCCCCCATTCAGTTCCTTCATCAAATCTTCTGGGAGTGTCCGAATGATATCGTCAAGCATAATTTCAAATTCTTCAAACAGTATGATATTGCGTTCCTCCTTCTTTTCATTTATTTATGTCAAACAGCGATAATTGTTCCACTTTATATCGGGATGTATATCCTTCAATAATATCATCCATCTTATACCGAATCTTATTTTTTTCACAAAGATCTCTAAATTCTTTCCATAATGTCCCTGCATTCGGTGAAGTACACTCGTATGCATTTGCATATTTTTCAAGATATTTTTCCTTGACTCCTGGAAATTTCTGCTCCAACTGTTTGTAGTACCACTCTCTTTGATTCTGTCGTAGCGTGACACCAAAAGCAGGGTAAATAAATCGAGCACCATGCAAGGCTGCAGCGGTAGTCACGCCTCTGATGTTTTCTATCGTGTCATTGATATAGGGCAAAATTGGCATCATAAGGACTCCCGTGAAGATGCCAGCCTTTGAAAGTTCTTTTATCACACGAATTCTTTCTGATGTCACTGCTACATTAGGTTCAATCACCTTGCATAGAGAATCATCTGAAGTTGTAACTGTGATTTTAACAATTACAGGAGAATGCTTTGCAATCTGCACCAACAAGTCAATATCACGTTCAATTAATGTGCTTTTTGTTGTAATTCCGATTCCAAATCCATTCTGGTCAATTCGTTTTAATGCTTCCCTGGTCAATCTGGCTTCTTTTTCAAACGGATTATATGGGTCACTCATTGCTCCGGTGCCGACTACACCTTTTTTTCTTTTTGACCTCAGATCTCTTTCAATTATTTCAATTGCTCTGTCTTTTGCCCTGACCCGGTCGAAATCCTCAACACCATAACAATCGCTTCTGCTATCGCAATAAATACACCCATGACAACAGCCCTTATAAATATTCATATTGTAATGATAACCGAACCACGAATTATTTTCCTTATATCCCGACAAAATCGTCTTTGCTTCTATATATTCCACAACCATACTCCATATATATCATTTGCTTACTATTATATTCAAGCCTTGTGTTATCTCTGAGTTTCATTTGTTTATGTATTATATTGTATCAGTTTTACTACCATGTTAGAATGTTTTTAATGGAATTTTAATAATAGATACAAAGTGAGGGTGACATAATGAAATATAGATGGGACAAAAAATATCTTTACTGGGGAATGACTGCATTATTCGTTATTATATTTAGTATCTGCTTCTACTACCTTTTATTTCATGGCGTAAAAATTCACGATAATATCTTACATCTTGTCAGAATCGGTATGCCGATCATCATGGGATTTATCATTGCATATCTGCTGACTCCCATTGTTAATTTTTTTGAAAAAAAACTCATCTATCCCTTGTTAAAAAAATGTACCATACACAAGTCTGAAAAATTAAAAAGAAGAGTCCGCTCTGTAACCATATTGTGTGTTTTAATGATTGTTTCCTTCATTATTTACAGCCTTTTTGCTATGATACTCCCACAGCTCATCAGTAGTATCCAAAGCATTGCATCTCACTTTCCTACCTATGTTGCAAATTTTACCAACTGGTTTCAGGATATCCGCACGCTGAATCCCGTTCTTGATGAATATCTTACGCAAAATATAATCTTGACAGATTCCAAAGAAATCACTGAGTGGTTCAACAAAAATATTGCACCAAATATCAAGAACCTTGGAAATCTTGCGACAACACTCTATAACGGAGTGTTCAGTGTTATGCGCTTTTTATTTGAATTTATGATTGGAATCATCATTTCAATTTATCTGATGAGCTCAAAAGAATTATTTTCTGGTCAGTCCAAAAAAATCGCTTATGCATTATTTGAAGAAAATAAAGCCAATCATCTGATTCGTAATATGCGGTTCGTTCATAAAACATTCATTGGATTTTTATCCGGCAAGATTGTTGATTCCATCATCATCGGTATCTTATGTTTTCTTGGTACTTCTTTTCTAGAAATACCCTATGCAATTCTGGTCAGTGTTATTGTGGGTGTGACCAATATCATTCCTTTTTTTGGTCCTTATCTGGGGGCAATTCCCTGTGCAATTCTGATTCTAATGATCAGCCCGATACACTGCTTATATTTTGTAATTTTTATAATCATATTACAGCAAATAGATGGTAATATTATCGGTCCAAAGATATTAGGTAACTCTACCGGTATCAGCAGCTTCTGGGTGATTTTTGCAATCACAATATTCGGTGGCTTGTTCGGCATTCCTGGTATGGTAATTGGTGTGCCAGTGTTTGCAGTAATCTATGCAGGTTTTCGCTCTTACTTCCACAGAATGCTTCGTAAAAAGGGACTTCCAACTGATACCAGTGTCTACATTGCCCTTACAATGATGAAAAATAAAGAATGCATTTACACGCAGGAGCAACAACAGGATTCTGCATCAGACAAAACCCCGAATCCACCTGAACAGATAGGAAAATAATAATTCTATTTGATTTTATTTAATTCTTCTCTCCATGTATGCACAGGCCTCCAGTTTAATAACTTCTTTGCTTTTTCGTTACTTAGTAAGGTCTGATATCCATCAATCGCTGATCTGATGTCTGTAACCTCAGGGAATTCTGCCTGCATTAGGTCACAGCTTTTGATATCCATACTGGTATCATCTGCTGCAAGGTTCAATGTAATTGAACCAAGTCCATCTGTTTCTATTGCTAATCTGCATGCCTGCGCAATATCACGGGCATCCACATAACTCCAAAGAATTGTCCTTCTTGGCTTTGGATCATGAATAAATGCAGGAAAATTCTGATACATTTCAGGGGTGATTACATTTCCGATTCTAAGTGATACCACCTGCATGCCACAACGTTGATAGAACATATCGGCGGTTTTTTCAGCTACAATTTTTGACAGACCATAACTGTCTTCAGGAAGTTGAGGATGTTCTTCATCTATTGGTACGTATTTTGGTGCGAGATTTTGCCTTGAAAAAACAATTCCATAAGAAGACTCACTGGATGCAAGTACTACTTTCTTGATTCCTAATCCTGCCGCTGCTTCCAGTATATTGTATGTACTCATGACATTATTCTGAAATGTCACTTCATTGGGATGGCTATATGCTACTGGTATCGCCGCCAGATGTATCACTGCATCCGCTCCTGCCAATGCCCCATAGCACTCTCCAAGGTTTGTAAGATCTACCTTTAAGAAGGATGTTCTGCTCACTTTCGGTCTGTTTGCATCTACACTTAAGACATCATATCCCATATGAATCATATGTTCTTCTACATAGGGACCTAATAATCCACTCACACCTGTTATCACTACTTTTTTCATATTGTTTTCTCCTTGTCTATTTGTTTTTCTTATTCATTTCAGTTTTTTCTGATTATTCATAGTATTTTTTGAGCCTTTTACAATAATCACGTATAACATTCGCAGATACATTGAACTTTTGATGCTCTTCTTTGGACATATGGATTTCAAGGATATCTGCAACGCCTGTTCGGTTTAAAATACTTGGTACTCCTGCAAAAATATCCTCTTCCCCGTATTCGCCTTCCAGTAACGTAGATACTGGTATAATTTTATTTTCATCATACAAAATAGCTTTAATAATTCCTACACAGGCAGATGCAATACCATAGTAAGTTGTCCCTTTTCTGCTGAAGATTTCCCATCCCTCTTTTGCTGTCTTTGCAACAATTTCATCCAGATCAACATTGCCGACAATATCTGGATTGTCTGCAATAATATCATAAAATGATTTCCCTGCAACTGTGACGGTGGACCATGGAACCATCTGTGAGTCACCATGCTCTCCCATAGAATAGGCATACACGCTTCTTGGATCAACATGAACCATGTCGCCAATCAGATTCTGTAGTCTTGCCGAATCCAATGCTGTACCAGTCCCAATTACCTGATTTTTTGGCAGGCCTGATAATTTATAAATTAAATAAGCAATCATGTCAACCGGGTTTGAAACAACAACAAAAATACCCTGAAACCCACTTTTCATGACTGGCTCTACAATTGATTTTGCAATCTGCGCACTCAGATCAAGTGTATCGAGGCGTGTCTGCCCTGGTTTCGGTGGTGCCCCTGCCGTGACTACAATAATGTCTACATCTGTACAGTCCTCATAAGTTCCAGCCTTTATTTTTACATTTCGATCCAGATATTTAATCGTATCTCTTAGATCCATCACTTCACCAAGTGCTTTATCATGGTTAATATCAATCATAACAACTTCATCACATACTCCTTGTGTTACAAGGCAAAACGCTGTTGAGGAACCTACAAGTCCACAACCTATTACTGCAATTTTAGATTTCTTAATGATCATACTATTTTCTCACTCCTTATTTTTCTGAATTTATTCTATTCCTGTTTTCGTGTCTTGCTGCTTTTCTTCTGGTCCTTGTTCCCAGTATTTTTGAATCTGTTCTCTGGTCAGTGCATCTGCAAAACGTCTTTTTACAATTAAAAATAATCTTAAATTCATTAAAAGGCTATATAGAATCGCTCTTGTTTCAAATTCATCTCTTGTAACAGGCAGCGGATCTTCTTTAAATTTTTCATGTAATTCTTCTAATTGTAACAATAATCCACGGCTATTTTGTGATTCTGAAAGAGAATTCGCAATCTTACGTATCAGATCAGAAGTTTCATAAGACTGATCAACTTTTGAATGTAATGATTTTATTTTATCCATAATTTCCTTCAAGATATCCAGCTGTTCAAGCCGCATTTCCATATATCTTAAAAAGTATTCGGACTCCTGAAACAAAGAATTGTTTTTGTTTTGCTTTGCATAACGCACTCCAGACTCAACATGATATTTGAGTTCTGTATACTTATCCTCAAGTATCGGACTTTCCAGAAAAATGACAATATCATCTGCCATCTGAAATAACAACGCTCTTAAACAGTGTTCTATTTCTCTTTGTTTTCTTCGTATCTGACCAACATTACTTGCTATAAAAAGATTAAAAATAATGCCTATGCCCGCTCCAATTAACATCAGATACGCTTCATTACCAATCGCAGTTATTGTCATCCTGGCATCCAATAAAAAGTGCGTTGCAAGAACTGCATTGACAGGAATGGATTCTTTAAATCCGATCACAAGGCAAATCCCCGAAAAAATCAGGCAATAAATCCCAAATCCCCAAACACTAAAGGATGTTATTGGAAAAACAATCGCAGCAATTGTAACCGAAAGTGCAAATGCTCCAATTCTTTTCAAAACCACAATAATCGTTTCTTTCTTCGTATCCTGCAATGAAAGAATCGTGATGATGCCTGCAGAAACTGCATAATCAAGTCCTAAAGCATATGCTATCATGATGGATATTGTGCTACCAGCACCAATTTTAAAAGCTTTACTCATTGTTTTCATAAATCTACTCCCGTACTGGTTCTAAAATATCTATACCTTTTTTTTGATGTTGTGCTATAATTTTTATATAATCGTCCATGAACGGAGGATCCCTTATGAATAATACAATTCCTACCCGTCACTATGATCTTGAAAAGGATATCCGATATACACTATTCAACCGTTTTCTTCTGGTTGTAATTTTTTTAGCAGGAATTATTATGGTGGTGAATCTGTTTAATAAACGGCCCATTGTAAACGTCATCACGTCCATTGTTATTATACTTCTCTGCGCCGTCTGGTTGATTCTCTCAAAACGGATGCAAAAGTACCATCTGGCCCGAATCAGCTTTATGGCTGTTATGACTTTTTTATATATTCCCTTTGGGTATTGGACATCACCTGGTTCTTATAGTGCCATGATGTATCTCACATTATTTACCGTTTTCTTTTTATCCTTTACTGTTTTAAATACCTGGGAATATTGTTTTCCTGTTTTTGTATGTATTGAAGCGGTCATTATGCTGCATACAGAGATTTGGTTTCCAGATCACTATTATGTCTATACTGACTCCACTTATCGCATCCTTGATCTTTCTATCAATTTTACCATAGTTTCTTCCGCTGTCATACTGATCATTCGTTATGTTATGAAACAATATTCTACTCACAGTACAGATCTCTATCTTGCAAGTATTACTGACAGTCTTACCGGTCTGTATAATAGAAGATATTTTACCGAATTTATTCATGCTGAATATAACAGAGCAACAAGAAGCGGACAACATTTTTCTATGATTTTACTGGATTTAAATCATTTTAAAAAAATCAATGATAATTATGGCCATATGACTGGTGACAAGGTATTGATTGCCATATCAGAAATTATTAAAAAATGTCTGCGTAGTTATGATATTGCTGCACGATATGGTGGTGATGAATTTGTAATCATATTACCGGCCACAGAGAAAGACGATGCCTTGATTTTCATGCAGCGACTCGAAGTAGAATTCGACAAGTACTGTTCCCAATATAAAAAAGAACATTTTGCTGTTGCATATGGTATCGAAGATAGTAAAGATAAAAGTCTTGATGATTTGTATCGTGAAACTGATAATAATCTGTATACAAAAAAAGCGGAAATCAAAGAAAAGAACGGGATTTAATATCCCGTTCTTTTGCATCTAAAATGTAATATTGTCTTTTTCTTCAGCAAAGATCAAATCGATCTGCATTCATTATTTTTGTCCACGCAGCAACAAAATCATTTATGAATTTCTCCTTTGCATCATCGCTTGCATATACCTCTGAAATTGCACGTAGTTCTGAATGAGATCCAAAGATCAGATCAACCCTTGTGCCTGTCCATTTCAATTCTCCTGTTGTTCTGCTACGACCCTCAAAAATCTCACGTTCATCATTCAATGGTTTCCACTCAATGCTCATATCTAAAAGATTTGTAAAAAAATCATTTGTCAATACACCTGGTCTGTCAGTAAAAACACCGTTCTTTGATTGTGCATAGTTTGTATTAAGAACACGAAGTCCACCAATCAAAACTGTCATTTCTGGTGCTGTCAATGTAAGTAACTGCGCTCTGTCAATCAGTAATTCTTCAACTGGTACTGCAAATTTAGTCTTTTGGTAATTTCTAAATCCATCCGCCTTGGGTTCCAGAACGGAGAATGAAAGAATATCCGTTTTCTCCTGCAATGCATCTGTTCGACCTGGTATAAATGGCACTTGAATTTCTGTTCCTGCTTCCAAAGCTGCACTTTCAATTGCTGCATTACCTGCAATCACAATCAGATCCGCAAGCGAAACTTTTTTTGTACCTGTTTGTGATGCATGAAATTCAGTCCTAATTGTTTCCAGTGTTTTTATCACTTCACCAAGATGTTCTGGTTCATTTACTTCCCAATCCTTTTGTGGAAGAAGTCTGATACGTGCGCCATTTGCCCCACCACGTTTATCTGAACCTCTGAAGGTTGATGCTGACCCCCATGCCGCAGCAATAAATCTCTCCTTCGGCATTCCACTCTCAAGTATTTTTTGTTTTAACAACTTAACATCTCGCTCGTCAATCATTGCATAGTCTGCTTTTGGAACCGGGTCCTGCCAGATTAATTCTTCTTCTGGTACTTCTGGTCCGAGATACCTTGATTGTGGCCCCATATCTCTGTGCGTTAATTTAAACCATGCACGTGCAAATGCGTCCTTAAATTCATCTGGATTGTTTTTATAACGCTCTGCTATGACTTTGAATTTTGGATCCATACGAAGTGACAAATCTGCTGTTGTCATCATAGGCGCATGTCTCTTCGTCGGATCATGCGCATCCTCTACGGTTGAAAAAGCTTCTGGATCTGTTGGAACCCATTGATATGCACCTGCCGGACTCTTCACTAAATTCCAGTCATATTTAAAAAGTGTTTCAAGGTAACCCATATCCCATGTTGTTGGCTTTGGCTTCCACGCACCCTCTAATCCACTTCCAATTGCATCTCCACCTTTTCCACTTCCAAAGCTGCTTTTCCATCCAAGACCCTGTTCTTCTATTTCTGCGGCTTCAGGTTCCGGTCCAACACTAGTTGCAGGACCGGCTCCATGACACTTGCCAAACGTATGCCCTCCCGCTATTAGTGCAACCGTTTCTTCATCATTCATTGCCATTCGCGCAAATGTCTCTCTTACATCTTTTCCTGACGCAACTGCATCAGGCACTCCGTTCGGGCCTTCTGGATTCACATAAATCAATCCCATCTGTACTGCTGCCAGAGGATTTTCCAGTTTTCTACCTTCACTGTATCTTTTATCACCGAGCCATTCCGCTTCTGCGCCCCAGTAAACATCTTCCTGCGGCTCCCAGACATCTTCTCTGCCACCCGCAAATCCAAATGTCTGAAATCCCATGGACTCAAATGCACAGTTTCCTGCAAGAATCATTAGATCAGCCCATGATATTTTTCTTCCGTATTTCTTTTTAACAGGCCAGAGAAGCCTCCTTGCCTTATCCAGATTTACATTGTCCGGCCAGCTGTTAAGTGGTGGAAAACGCTGTGTCCCATCGCTTGCACCACCTCTGCCATCTCCCATTCTGTAGGTTCCAGCACTATGCCATGCCATTCTGATAAAAAATGGTCCATAGTGTCCATAATCAGCAGGCCACCATTCCTGTGAAGTACGCATGAGCTCAAAAATATCATTTTTCACTGCCTCTAAATCTAACTTCTTAAACTCATCTGCGTAGCAAAATGCTTCTCCCATAGGGTTGCTTAAGGTAGAATTTTGGTGAAGTACTTTTAGGTTCAGTCTCTTTGGCCACCAGTCTTTATTGGTCGTACCCTTTGAAATATTTGGAGTTGCAGCGTTACCAGTTACAGGACATTTCATCTCTTCCATTCGCGGTTCTCCTTTCTGTACTTATTCGTTACGTGAATAGTTGCAATCATTTATAATTGTTATAAATTGATTTCATCAGAAGGTTTCCCAAATAAATAGCCTTGAACCAAATCAACACCCATGGATTTCAGGAATTCAAATTCCTTGACACGCTCTACACCCTCAGCCAAAATTTTTACTCCTAATTCTTTTCCCTGCCTTATAAATTCAGATACCTCTTCTTGTTTCTTATTGTCAATGTGAATATTTTTAATAAGCTCCATATCTATTTTCATATAGTCCGGTCTGAGTCTTAACAGTGCTGGTATATCTGAGTATCCACTCCCAATATCATCAAGCGCGGTGGAATAGCCTTTCTCACGGTAATAATCCAAAATATGATTCAAATGTATGTAATCTTCGATTCTCTCTGTCTCAACAACTTCAAACACCACCTGTTCCGGCCTAATACCTACTTCATGTAATACTGCTTCTGTACTTTGTAAACATAATTCAGGTTCATAAATTGCCGTTGGAATAAAATTAATAAAAATTTTATGTTCCAACATCAGTTTTGCTGCTGATCGAATAGAACATTCTCTACATATTCTGTCCAGATAAAATAATAGATCCATTTCCTTTGCTTTCCGAAAAAGTATCTCTGGGTTCATCAGACTACCGTCTTGTTTGATCCCTCTGCTTAAAGCTTCAAATCCATATATTTCTCCTGTTATGGCACTCACAATTGGTTGAAACATTGTTTTTATACTTTTATTCTCTATGATATAGGTAACTTCTTTTCCATGAAATAATGCTTCCCATTCAGCAAGATTTCGATAATGTTTCAGAGTTTTGAAACTAAATTCTTCTCCCGAAGGAACTGGCAGGACTCTAACATCCTTTTTTTCTATATTATTAAAATTATTACAACAGAGTTTTTGAACCAGACTTTCTAAGTTTATATTTATGATAAGATATCCTGATTCCTGCTCAATATATTTAACATTATATTCTTTCATACTTCTCTCAAAACTGATAGCATGATGAATTGTTGGCAGGCTTACCCAGACATCGACATTTGAAAAATTCGTTTCTGGTAACTGGTCACATCTTCCACACCCCATCTATACTCCTCCTAATGCTTTCAGCTGGTATCGGTTTGCTATAATAGAAGCCCTGTATCAGGTCACAACCTAATCGTTTTAACCATTCTACATGTTCTTCTTTTTCTATTCCCTCTGCTACAACAGTGAGGCCTAGACTGTGCACAAGGGCAATCAGACTTTCCATCACCTGTAACTTATTCTGTTCAAGAAATTTTAAATTCAATGATCGGTCTAATTTTACAATATTCACAGGCATAAAACTCAGGTAATTCAGGGAAGAGAATCCAGTCCCAAAATCATCAATTGCAATAGCAACTCCCATCTCATGAAGCTGATTCAAAAATTGCATTGTTAATTGTAGATTTTCCATTAAAATCGTTTCCGTGATTTCTATTTCTAGCAATTTTGGACTGATTTGAAATAGATCCAGCTGCTCTTTCAAAAAATCCAGGTATCCGACATCCTGTAATTGATTCGCTGAAAAGTTAACCGATACTGGCACAAGATCCGTTTCTGTCTCTTTCCAGAGATTTATCTGATTTATTACTTTTTTAGTGACGAATCTTCCAATTGGTATGATCATTCCATTTTTTTCAGCGATCGGGATAAACTCAGACGGTAATACCGGAGAGTCCTTGAGTCGAAGCAGTGCCTCATATGCTGCAATCTTTCCAGTTTTTACATCTACCATGGGTTGATATAGCACATCAAATTTATCTTCGGACAAGGCTTTTCTTAAGATATCTTCAATTTCTGATATCCTGATCTGATTTTTTAGCATCTCTTCATGAAAGAATTGATGTCCGTTTTTATTTGCATTTTTTACAGCATTCATTGCCAGATCTGCCTGCATGATCAGCTGATTCACATCTTTACTGTGTTTCGGGTACAGTGAGACACCAATACTACAGCGGAGCATGACTTGACTGCCATCCACCAATATAGAATCTTCAAACAACTCACGTATCTTAATCACCTTTTCTTCTACTTCAGTTTCATTCTGATTAAATTTTATTAGAAATAAAAACTCATCACCGCCAAATCTTGAAATAAAAACTTCATCATCCAGTACTTCTTCGAATCGTTTTGCGACTGCTTTTAGAACTTCATCTCCGAAAGAATGTCCACGTACATCGTTGATTCCTTTAAAATCATCCAGATCAAGTAATACAATGGCCGCATTCTGTGTCGTTTTTAGCATAGACGAAAGATACTCCATGAACTTTCTTCTGTTTGGCAAATTTGTAAGATGATCATGATAAGCAAGGTAATCTATAAAGTTTTTCTGTTCATTTATTTCTTCCAGTTGTGCAGTTAATTCTTCTTCCGAAGCTACCAATAAATCATTTTTGATACTTATTTCTTTATTATTATCCATAATCTTAGTAACATGTTGATTTACTTTATTCTGCATGTCCTGGAATGCAGTCACGACGGTTCCAATTTCATCCTTTCTATCCTGCAATTTCGTAAATTCATAATTATGGCCAAAATCTAAATCTGACATTCTTCTGATCTCATCAGAAATTGTCTTTAGAGGTTTTAATAAATGCTTCATAATCGGAAATAAAATTAACATTACAAAGAAGATCGTAAATAGGTAAATCATCACAAGTATCTGTGTTGCCTGCCTTGCTTCTCGGAGCACTTCCTCTTTGTTCATGACTGAAATAATTTTCCAGCCATTATGATTCACTATTGGATTAATGACATATGTTTCATTGTCTATTTTTGTCGTAAAATGTGTTTCGTCATCATCTAGTAACTCTTCAAAGCCTGCAATGCCCGTTTCCTCAGGCGTTTTTAAAATCCATTCATGGTGTTGCGGACAAACAATAAATCTCTTTTGTGGACTAAGCAACATAATATAACCTGTGTCTCCAAAATGAATCTGGCTAATGCTATCAGATAATTCATCCAGGCTAACCGTTATTCCTATAACACCGATTCTTTTTCCTTTATCCCATATGCTTTTCGAAAAACTGATTACCATTTCATGTGTGATATTGGTAATGTAAGGTTCAGAAATATAAACTTCTTCCTGTTTTATTGCTTCCTTGTACCAGCTTCGTTCTCTTGGATCATAAGGTTCATCTGGCATAAATCTAGGGCACTCCATATATTCTCCCTGTTCTGTTGCAAGGAAAATAAAATTGATGTTTTTGTGACTTTCTTTCAGTTTCTGAAAATAATGATCCAGCTCTGACTCAATTGGATAAACCTGATAGGTAAAAGTATCCTTCTTATAATCAGTATACTGATTCATATTTCCCTTTGCTTTCATGACACTTTCAAACGAAGCAAGAAACTTTACTTCCTCCTGCATGTCCTGAATCAAAGACTGATTAATCTGTTCACTGACTTGTATGAGCACCTTTCTGGAATTCTCGATACTCGAATTGTAAAGATAATCACTTATGCGATCGTTTAAATAAATACCCCCTATAAAATAGGGCACCATACATCCCAAAAGGATTGTCAGCATTAATTTTCGACGCATTGAACTATTTCTCCACATGACAGTACCTCCGGCCCAGAATAAATCTATAATCTAGTAGTAATCGAATAAGTTTGATATGTCTAATGAATGAGTGATGAAACTAAGCTGTCAATTTCCAACTTCAGGTGCATAGTATGATAAGTATTAAATATTTCACAAGCTTCAGCCTGATGTTTTATCGCAATATTCTGTTCTCCGATTTTTTCATATAATTTCCCTAAAAAATATATGCTTAATGCTGTTTCAGGATTTTCCTGCCCATAAAGTTCTTTACGAATTCCATATGAATCTAAAATATACTGGATACTTTTATGTAGTTCGTTTGTTAAATAATAGTAGATACCGAGATAATAATTACTTTCTGCCACATCATTCGAATTTTTACCGTAATAGTTCATCCCTTCCTGCATTCCATAGGTCAGGTTTTGTATCCCATTCTCATAATCTCCTGAAAGTGTAAATGCCAAACCAAGATGATTAAAACTGATTGCAAGATCGGCCGCCTCTTCTCCGGCAATTTCTTTTTCTATCTGTATCGATTGTTCTATTTCCTTAATCGCACGCGTATAATTTCCTGTTTTTATACATGCCAGGCCAATCTGAAAACATGCTACAGAAGGTCTGCTATGAACTTCACCATAGATGCGTGTCCAGATTTCTTTTGACTTCTCATAACAGGAACATGCCTTTTCATATTCACCAAGCCTATAATATCCGGTACCTAACAGCTTGTATGTGAGACCCGTTTCTGAATGCCGTTCTCCGTAGGCATACTGATAAATTTCATGACTTTTTTTGGCAAGCTCAAACAACTTATTATAGTCACCAAGCCAATCATATACCCAGGCTAATGTCGTGATACAGTCAGCATACTGAGGACTGTTTTCCCCATATCTTTTCTTTAAAATTGCAGATGCTTTTAACAGATGCTCTAATGAATTTTTATACTCACCCTGTGCTTCATAGACCCACCCGATTTCCTGATATGTTTTTGCTGTTTTTTCATGGTTCATACCAAGATATTTAATGCACAGTTCCAAAGCCTTTTTATTGTTTTTCAATGCATTGTCAAAATCTCTTTTATTCCAGTAAATATCAGCAATATTATTATAATTATCTACCATATCAGGATGCTCGCCTAGCACCTCTTCCTGTATTTGCAAAGAGGTTCTGGAAGCGTAAAGTGATTTTCCATATAAATTTAAAATGTTGTATATCTTTGCCAGCTTTCCATAAATAATTCCTGTCTGCTGATGTTTTCTGCCAAACTTTTCTTCACAATGGCGTTTTGAATCATAGTAAAACCATGCTGCCCCAGAATACTCTGATGCAAGTTCAAGAAAGGAGCCAATTGATTCCGTTACGTTTTGATTATATTCTAAATCTGTTTTCTGATGAGAAAGATAGCTTTTTCTATAGGAATGAAAAATAGCATATTTCTTGGATAATTCTTTCCAGTAATAGCAGAGTCTGTAAGGATCCTTTGAATAAATTAATGAAAACACTTCAATATCGGTAAGATAATCTTTGCATTTTTTCCATTCTTTTGCCTTTTGCAACTGATATGGTAGTTCTTCAAGACTCCTGAAATAATATGGAGTGGTCTCAAAATAAGCAATCAGCTTTCTGTGTCTTTGAACCTTTGATTTCTCAGTTTTTAAATAGCGATGTTCTACGGCATTTCTTAAATAATCGTGTGAAAAACACAGTAATCCATTCATAGAAATCAAATGATGGTCAAGTTCACTTAAAATCTGTGAAAGTTGCAATCTGGTTATTTTAAGAATTGACAATAGTTCATGCTCGGACAATCCTTTTTCAGAAGCCCATATCAGTGTCAGAAGTTCCTGTATGACTTGTGAATCTGCGTCATCATATTCGATATCAAGTCTTTTTAATATAAGATTAAAAAAAGCTTCTGCACTTTTGGCTTTTATGATCGTTCTGACTTGTGCTGGAAGTCCTTCATGTAATCCAAAAATCCTTAATTCGTCCAGTAAGGTGCGTAATAGTAAAGCATTAGAAGACAACTCGAATTTGACAATTGCAGCTTCCAAAGAAGGTTGTAAGTGTTTGCTGTATTGTGAGAGATATTCCCGTATTAATCCTTCCTTCTGAGCTTCATCTAGCAATGGTAATTCTAATGTTGTCCAGTTTCTTTTCTTAAGTTGCTCATATGTCAATCCAGGTGTTGTTGATAAAATTACATGCACAGATTCCGGAAAACTTTCAGGTAACCATGAAAGTACGTCATAATTTAGCTGGTTCACTGCATCTATTATTAAAATCCATTGTTCATCCCTTGCTGTTTCAGCGAGAAAATAAGGGAGACTTTCTATCATATCCTTAAGATCTGTCGGAATCGTTTTATTTAATGCAAAGTGCAGATTCAATTCTTTCAGCAACCGTGTCAGCATATGTAATAAATCTGAACTTTCATGATTGCATCCACAAAAATGATAGAACATATATTGGTCCGGCTGTTCTTTCGCATGTTCCATAATCCAGTTTGATAATAACGCTGATTTTCCTGAGCCTGATTCCCCTGAAATAATGACCGGCAAACCTTTATCACTGATCTGTTGATCCAATTTTGAAAAAAATACATTATTTTTAATATAAACACCAACACGGCTTTTTATAAATCCAATATGATCCAAACGTTGCTTTGTCAATTCGTCTGGAACTTCATCTTCTGGAAATGCGTGCCCTATTGCTTTCTTGAGCTGTTCCAATACCATCTCACCAAGCTCATTCACATTTTCATACATAGATACTGGAAATTTGTTTTGCTCCTTAACAGCTTTTTTTAATTGTTTTAGTTTTTTCTGTTCAATCTCTGTGCAACATACTTTTTCACTAGATTCACATGCTTCTTCTTTGATATAGAAAAAAGCATTTCCCATCATTTCTGGTGAACGAAGCACACCATACTGCATTTCGATATCTGTGATACTTAAACCGTTATAAATATCGTCTTTGAGCCAGGGAAATTGTTCAAACAACCTCTGCTGCCTGATTATTTCTTGTTCATTTGGTATCCAGCCATATCGATCTCCCAGAATTCCTATAAAAAAGGGTCTGCTTTTATCAATTTCATTGATACAGATTTCTATTACTTTTCCTTCTTTGGCTTCCTCTTCTGTAATTCCCCAACGCAGATCGACTTCTGTCATTTCAATATGCCGTTCTATGCACCATCTGTGCAATTGTGGAAAAATGCGCTTTAGAAGATATTCTCTTTCCATCATCATGTCACGAAATGTAGATGAAATAAAAATTCTGATTTTTCTTTCGCTCTGTAGCATGAATAATTCCTTATTTATACTCATCACTATACTTCCCCCTATAGTGCATCTATTCAATAAAGTTAAGAAATCATCCTGCCAATTGATTCCACAATATTATTGATCTGTTCTTCTCTTTTTTCAGATGACCAGTTCACACCACCATTCCATGAAACCTGTCCACCTTTTGCTTTACAAGCTGCCTGCATCTGCCGTAACGCATGGTTTCCTCCCATCCATGCTTTTTTTAACTGTTGTGTAATAAAACAGAATACCTTCTTGTCATTGAGCTGACCAATCTGAGATAGGTATTGTTTCATAGGCACTGCCAGTGAAAATGCCTGTACCGGTGATGCAAATACTACTACTTCGTACGGGGTAACATCAGGCAGTGTTTTTAAAGTGAGGGGATCTTTGTCATTTACCAGTTCAACACTTTGAATACTTGCATGATGACCCTGATCTGTTAACGATGCTTGGAGTTTCTGTGCGACTGCCTTCGTATGTCCTGTCTGTGAATAAACAATAATTCCAATTTCCATATTCTTCCTGCCTTTCATATTACCCAATTCTGTGGGTGAAATTTTGCTTTGCGTATGTTTACGGTTACATCTGTTTTCTGACTATTTTATACTCGTCATCCATCTGAAAATAAGGACATTCCTGAAAAGAACTCTCAAGTAATCTACCATAATCATCTTCATCCAGGCTAATATCACATTCGTAATATTCTTCCTCTTCGTTGTATACATAGTTACTGCAATAATCGCAGCTAGCTTTCCCTGCCATTGATCATCCTCCATTTTTAAGACGCGTTACTTCTTCCCGTGTCATTTCTCTGTATTGACCTTTTTGTAATGTTTCATCAAGGCCAACCGTACCAATTGAAATCCTTTTCAGGTAGACAACATAACATCCCGATGCTCTTAGCATTCGTCTGACCTGATGTTTGCGTCCTTCGGAAATCGTAATCCGTCCTTCCAGAATACTTTGATTTTGTTTATTGATTTCTATTTTTTCATAATCAAATTCTTGTAATTCTCTTTTCAAATCACAATACAGTCCCGTTCTCATAATTTCAATTTTGGCCGGTTTTGTTACAGGTTCATTTTCACGAATGCATATCCCGCTTTCCAGTTGACTGATTTGTTCCTGATTCAAGGTGCCAAATGCCCAGAAGTAATAATTTTTCTCGACATGCTGGTCGGGATACATTAGCTGATGGTTGAACTCCCCATCATTTGTAAGAAACAATAATCCTTCCGTATCCTTGTCCAGACGCCCTACCGGAAACAAGCTGTCTGTGTTCATCTCAGTAAAATAATCAAGTACTGTTTTGTGTTTTTGATCTTTTCTTGCTGTTATACATCCCCTGGGTTTGTAAAACATATAATATTGTTTTCCGTTATGTACTACTTCCTGGCCAAGATATTCAATCCTGTCATTTTCTTCATCAATCTCCTGTGCAGGAATCAGTACGACTTCATTGTTCACCCTGACTTTTCCTTCTTTAATGTAGATACGTACTTCTTTCCGTCTTCCAACTGAGGTCTCTGATAAATATTTATCTAATCTCATTATAGTCTCTTACTTTTCTATCTTTTTTAATATTACTATGCTATTAACTGTTATTATACCAGTGTGCTGGCGTTGTATCTACATTTTTTGATTTTATTTATTATCAAATGAAAAAGGCACGTAACATAATCTGCTACGTGCCCTCCTATGATTAAATTCTCCCCTTATCCTTCATAATCTTCAATTTCTGATTTTTGCCTTTTTATATAAATTGTTGTTCCTGCTATCACTACAATCGATATAATACCAAGAATCAGCCAGATCACAATCAGACTACTAAATGATTCACTATTTGGTACTTCATTCATCTGTGACAATTCTTCTTTATTTTCTGATGTAACTGTATAAATACTATCATTCTGGGGCTGCGCGTTTACACAAGATAATCCGCTATCTCCTATTACAGAAGTCACCATTAACACTGTCATTGCCATTGCTACCATTCGTTTCAAATTTCGTCTGATTGTGTAGCTACCCATACTCTGTAATGTATTACTTCGTTTCATAATTTCCTCCGACTGTTTCTTATGCATCAAATCATTTTTATACTTAAATCATCTTTCTCTTTCGTGCTTCTGTAACCGCTGCTGTTTTGCTATTTACACCAAGTTTTTTGAAATTTTGTTTGTTGTGGTATTTTACATTTTCTACCTTCAAACCAAGTTCTTCTGCAATTTCTATTGTTGAGAGTCCTTCTGCCTGTAGTTTCAATATTTTAATTGCATTCTCACTAAAAGAAGCATCTTCTGTGACCTGCTTTAAATAACCTGGGTAAGCAAGTGCTATTTTTTCAGTTTCTGTCATAAACGCCTGCTTATATGAGATATTTTTACCTTCCCAATCCAATTCCTTTAACATTTTATTCACTGCAGCACCTTCTCTTGAGACGAGTCTTACAAAATGATACTCTTCTGCCTGAGTTAGCATTTCTTGTAGCGTCTCCTTCCATTTCTCATTCCCCATCCGATATTGGGTTATGGCAAGTAGAAGGTTTGCTTCCATTGTTATATAAGTTCTATGCATTATCTCTGCATAATATTGAATCCTTTGTAACAGAGTGATTGCTTTCTCATATTTTCCCATGAGCAGATATACACGAACTTTTGTCAGATATCGGAAACGCTCCATGGTCGAAAACTCCAGTTCTTCATTTGGTGCCAGTTCCAGCCACTCCACTGCCTCAGCTGTTTTTCCCATATAAAGTCCAATCCTAATCTGTAACGCTGTCAAATTCGCCAGCAATTTAGGAGTGCCCTCAGTCTCTGCCATTTTTTGAAAATGGACTAATAATTCTCCTGCATCATCTGCATGATTATTTAAAATATGTAGCCATGATAATATTCCGGCTGCTACAAAGCACTGCTCAATTTTTCCTCCTGCCTGTGCCTGCATCATCCCTTTATTGGCAAGATTGGCTATCTCATAGCTGTCTTCTCCCTTTTCCAGAAAACTTTCTGCAAGTGCCAGATTGACCAGACCTTTTCCATATTTTCCAAATGTAAATTCGATAATCTTTCCTATACTTATCGCCAGTTCCTTGTCCTTCTTGCTCCATTCACAAAAATCTTTCCCACCGTTCATCTGGGAAGGCAGATTACTGGTCACGGAGAATTCAGGTAGACTGATATTACGATTCATGATAAGCAATCCCGCATTTTTAAGGATATCGACAAGTCCCTGACTACCACGATGTGGTAATGCAATATCCAGATATATGATCTGACCTTGCGCTGCCTTTTTTAAAGTTCCAGTTAAAGTCATTTCCATTTGCTTTAATTCGCCGTACCAACGTTCACTTTCCTCAATGTTTAAGAGCATGGACTGAAGCATACTCATACCTGCCATCAATTCAACACTTTCCCGCATTCTGCTTTCTGGGAGTTCAAGATAATACTTTCTCAGTTCAAAATAATGTCCACTTGCAGGATTTTTTCTAGCATTGGCAATTAAGAGTCCGGCGATTCTTTCTGAATCCTGAGATACTTCATACATTTTTAGTGCATTCGGAATATCTCCTTCCAGTTCGTAATATAGCCCTGCATTATCATATAATCTTTTCCAGCTTTCGAATTGCCATGTCCGCATAAGTCGTCTTCTCATGGAATGTCGCATTGCCGGTCTGATTTCATAGATCCTTCTACCACCTGTTACGTCTTTAAATTGCATGAAATTTCCAAGTTGCTCTGCAATGCCAATCATTTTCTCGACATCATTTCTACCTGTGATCATTTCTGCAAGATGTTTGTCAAATTCTTCAACAATGCATACCTGCATGAAAAATTCCTGTACTTCTATCTCCCATTGATCATAAACATGACGTTCAAGATAATCCCAGAAATCATTTCGCATTCTTTCAATATAATTTGCATCGAATGGTCTTCCTGATGAAAGTTCCATTGTTAAGAGTCTTACAACAATACCTATCCCTTTTGTCAGACCTGCCACTTTAGAGTATTCCTCTTCTGTTAGTGTCAATCCCCACAAACTCATATACTCTATAATTTCAGATTCAGAAAGAACAAAATCGCTCTCCTCTATAATCGTAAATAAATGCCTGTAAAAAGCTGATAGAAGCCATGATGGAATCCTGCTCCTTCCAGATAAAATCAGCCAGATGTCTGATCTTTTTGTAAGCGCTTCAATTTTCTTCATTAAAGTTTCTCGCAATTCATCTGTGCGTAACAGATGCAGATCATCAATTACTACAATCAGTTGCTTTTCATGAAATTCAAAATCCAGCTCATCTCCATTCAATTTTTCTGCAGAAAAATAATAATACTTTCTTTTTCCCAGAAAATCATTGATAAATGCTGTTTTTCCACATCCTGATATGCCATAAAGGTATACTGTCTGCGACATTGACTGGGCTGCTTTCATTTTTTTATTTGCCAGTCTAGGGCGAATGTAGAATTCCTGATCTGAATTTCTTATACTTTTTTCTTCGCAATAACTGTCTCTTTTTGCAATATTTTCCATATTTTTCCCTTATTCTCTATTGCATATATTTTTCTGATCTTTACAAAATTTAATAAAATTTTAACATACATATTTTTATACCACCACTCCGCAAAAGGGTAGTTTGGCAGTCTTTATAATTTCGAACAAAGTTCTCTCTTAAAAAAAGCCAAAAAAAAAGCAGCTCTTTGGCTACTTGTAAGATAGACTCTATGTTATATTGATTTATTTTATATCAGATGATGCCTCATAAAATAATGATAGATTCCATCATCTTCAACATTTCCACAAATTTCATCAGCAATCGCTTTCAAATTTTCAGAGGCATTTCCCATTGCAATACTTTTGCCCACGACCTGAAACATTTCCAGATCATTGTCCCCGTCACCAAATGCCATCGCTTCTGATTTATCAAGATGATAAAACTCCAATAATTTTTCTACTCCAACACCTTTGCCTCCATTGTCAGGAATAATATCAACTGCTCTGTCCCACCACGATGTTATTCTTGCATGTTGTACATCCTTTAGCAATTGCAAATGATCTTTTTCGCGACATCCAAGCATAATCTGATAAATCTCATGATTGGCAAATTCCTCAAAGTCTTCTGCAACCTCAACTTCCATTCCAGCAAAACTGAAATATTCTACAAGATCTTCATCTGTTCCATTCGATGCTATTCGCTCATTGGTCGCAATTGAAAGTGGTCTTTTAATGGAAGCCGCATTTTTTATAATCGTGTGAACATCCTCATTGGTAATGGAATTGCTGAAAATCACCTGATTCGAATGATAGCAATAGGAACCATTAAAGGCTAAGAAAGCATCAATATCAACTCCTTCAAATTTGGGTATTTCTAAGGGAGCTCGGCCTGTTGCGATACAGATAATAAAATTATTCTCTTTCAGACGTGCCAGCGTGCTCAGAGTTCTGGACGAAATCTTCTTTTTATTCTTGTCAATCAGTGTTCCATCAATATCGAAGAAAATAATTTTTATTTTATCCATTGTATCCATTCACCAATCCATATCTGTTATATTTTTAATAATTCTTTCTCAATATCTCCGTTAAAACATAGAGATTTATCCTTTATCTCTGACGGTACAGATGCCTCTCCCTGATTGATGCAAATATATCTGGCATTTGGGAAACTTTTTGTATACTGCCAAAAGGGATATTTAATAATTCCTGGTGTATTATATCCTACTCCCAGCTCTAGAAACAGGACCTGTTCCTGCTTGTAATCGTTTAGAAATCTATCATATCTTTCTGCCGCCTGGTACCAACCCAGATCCTGCACAAATGTACTATCTGCTCTGAGATTCATGCTCATTGGCCTGCCACATACTGGGCATTTCGGAACAAGCTCAGAAGGGATCCTCATTTGAATTTCTTTGTCTGAAGGCCTAATTATTTTTTCATTATAAATCACATAGCCCTGGCTTTCCATCATTTTTTTGATTATTGTTTCATTATCATAAGTCTTTTGATGGCACGGCACACTACATTGAAAAAGTCCATAATCTCCCTGGGTATAAAAAAGCCTTTCCTTTTGAAAATCTGACCTTTGAAAACAATGATCTACATTTGTGGTAATAATAAAATAATTTTTGTCTTCAATTAGCTTATTTAAGTCAGCATAAGTAGTTCTCGGTGTGCTTTGATACCTGTTTATAAATACATATCTGCTCCAATAAGCCCAATGCTCCTCTAATGAATTATAGGGATAAAATCCTCCTGAATACATATCTGTAAATTGATACCTATTTTTAAAATCAGAAAAATACTCCTCAAATCTACTACCATTGTATGTATACCCTGCTGCTGCTGAAAGACCTGCTCCTGCACCAATAACAATTGCATCGGCATCTTCGATTTGCTTTTTGATTTCTGAAACATTTCTGTTTTCTCCAGAATTTTTATCGAAGTAATCTTTTATATATCTGCCAGTCGACGTCTTTATAGACATTGAATATCACCTTCATTTCAGAATTAGTACTTGTTTTGAACTCCTTGACCGTATGAACTGCAATCTGCGCTGCTCTATCATTTGGAAACATAAACACTCCTGTAGAGATACAGCAAAACGCAATGCTTTTTATCTTATTTTTATCTGCCAGATCAAGACATGCTTCGTAACAGGATTGCAAAAGTCTTTCATGTTCCTTCGTAAGCTCCCCTTGCACAATTGGTCCAACCGTGTGTATCACATAATCACACGGCAGATTATATGCCGGTGTTATTTTTGCCTGACCCGTCGGCTCATCAAAGCCTTGCTCATCCATCAGCTTCTGACAGAAATTTCTTAGCTGAACTCCTGCATAAGAATGAATGTAATTATCTATGCAAGCATGACACGGCTGGTAACAGCCTGTCATACCACTGTTTGCAGCATTAACAATGGCATTCACTTTAAGCCTTGTTATATCTCCTTGCCATAGGTAAATATCTGGCAAAACTTCTTTCATAGTATCCAGTCTTATGATACCCCTATCTGCATTTTCTTCTAAAAGATATTCATTCTGTATTCTCTCGAATTTCTCGGTAACAGGTGCCGCAAGCCTGATGTTCATGAGCGATCTTAGAAGTCTTTTCTGTGCATCGACATCAGAAGGTATTTCTACCCTTTGATTATGTGATCTTTCCACAAGAAGCTCACTTATTAAAAATCGTAATCTCGCATTCTGGTTCATTTTCATCCTCCAAAGCAACCTTTACTCCTATCATCTCACAATCGCATTCACCGGGCAATGCTCAAAGCAATTTCCACAATGCAGACAATTATTTTGCCTTATTTTGTAAGGCGTCCCTTCATCAATACACTTCTGTGGGCATTTTTTCAGACATGTTCCACATCCTGTGCATGCATCCGTTATGATAAATCCCTTTCTCTCAAAAGTTGCACCTCCGAAAGTATAGACTTCCCGAAAAATTGGACTTACACCCAGATTAAAGTACTCTACACTTCCTTGGTCGATTTTAAATATTACACCAATCTCTCTGGTATCTCCTGGATAAACATTTGTAAGATATGGTTGCTCTTCAAATATTCTATCCATCCACATTTCTTGTTCCCGTGCTGGGACTTGTACCGCCTTTGCCGTAACTCGAATCATTTCTTTTAACTTCGTATAGCCAAGGATCTGAACTCTCCCATCTTTTAATAATTCCTGACAGAAATTCTTACCTCTGGATGTAAAAAAACAGAATGAATCTTCTTCAAAATGTAATGCACTTATATTTCTGATTTGAGGATTTCCATCCTGATCCACAGTTGCGAAATTCAGCACGCCGATTAACTGTAATTTTCTAAAGCACGTTTTTCTATCCATAATCTTCTGCTCCATTTACTCTACTATTTTAATTCTTCCAGATCAACGCGGTTGATGCTGCGGCGCTTCTCCATCCCTGTATCCAAGGATCACAAACCCCTGACAGGTATATCCTTCCGGTACTTCCCATTCTTTCATGAGCCTTCCACCTTCCACATGATTAAAAGTCTCAAAACCTCTTGATATGATGCATGAGGCTATCCCAAGTTCAGTTGCCTGTAATACCATATTTTCCATACAACAAAATGCATCTGCTGTTTTGAACATAAAATTATCCTGACAGAAAATGCAGACCACCGTTGGTGCATCATAAAATCCATTATTTATCATCGGATCATCAATCGTACTGGGTTGCTCTTTTGAAACAAAGGATCCCACAAGATGAGTGCGATCAAAATTTGTCATATTCATTCTCCCGAGCTTTACCGTCAGTTCTTTATTATGAACTGCGACCATCATGCTTCTCTGACCACCGCCTGCATTAGGTGCATAACTTCCAGCCTCAAGGATTTTTTCAAGATCTTCTTTCCTTATTTGCTCGTCGGTATACTTTCGTATTGAATGTCTTTCTTTCATCAAATCAATCAGTGGCATTTTCATATGCTCCTTTGTTATAAACACGCTAATTCTTCCCCTGTAATATTATTTTTCATTTTCCAGCACTGAGGGTCTATATCATAAAAATCACCTCTTGCGCCACTTGCTACCGCTGGACAGCCTCGACACCATGCCAAAAGTTCACATTTTGAACATTTTTTGAATTTCTCATAGTCTCTATACTGCTCCATCTGACAAATCCAGATATCTGCAAGTCGATCTTCATAAATATTGGATACTTTACTATTCTGAACTCGTCTACAAGCATAAATATCTCCATTCGGCAATATCGTAATGTGACAGTTCCCACAATTACAACCACCATAGATTACTCCTGGTTCTGTATCGGATGGAACTGTAAATTCTCCATTTTCATATTCGTATAATGTCCATAGATGATCTTTTTTATTAAAATAAGTCTTACACCCAGCCGCTTGATATGTCTTAAATTTAGCATCGCATATTTCAAGAAGATTTTTATATTCTTTAGGTGTCATTCCTACATCCTTTTCTTCTGAGGTAGGACAATATCTTCCCCAGGCAAAGACATCTGCATTATAATTTACAACCGTATCAATAATATCGGAAACCTCATTTATATTCATACCAGAGACGGTCGTCATAATAATTGCTTTCATACCAGCTTTTTTAATACACTCTATTTTTTCCAGTGTAAGCCGAAAAGAACCTGGTTTACGAAACCAATCATGTGTGTTTTCCATTCCATCAATAGAGAGTTGATACTTCTGACAACCACAAACGGCTAGCATTCTACAGATTTCATCATTCAGATGAAAGGGATTTCCCATGATGGAAAATGCAATGTTCTTGCTTTTAAGTAACACTAAAAGCTTCCAGAAATCCGAATGCAGAATAGGGTCTCCCCCTGTCAGATAGATATATGGAATTCTATGATGAACAACACAGAAATCTTCTATACTTGCCAGTACTTCCTGCATTTGATCAAAACGCATCGTTTCCAATTTTTTTGTGTTGTCCTCCGAAAAAATATAGCAATGTTTGCATCTTTGATCGCAATCATCTGTAATGTGCCACTGAAATGCCTGATACTGCTTCATTTGAAATCTCCTTTGATCTTATATTCATGTATAGATAAAATCGTCTTTCATCGTGAATCAATATTCCGAAGGACTTTCGCCTCCGGAATATTTAAACTTAATTATTACTACTTATTTATCAGATGCTCCACAAGCAGAACCACATGACGCTGGCTGCTCCTCTGGTTTTTCTGATGCACCGCATGCTGATCCGCATGCAGCTGGTTTCTCCTCTGGCTTTTCTGATGCACCACATGCCGATCCGCATGCAGCGGAAGCAACCTTTTGTTCTTTGTTCTCTGTCCATCCACTAAGATTTAAAAGTGCCATTCCTATATCCTCCTGATATTTAATTTGAAGCACCACTGCTTCTTCTCACAATCCTATCAAAGGATGTCGTTCTGTAAAAGTACGCACAAAATTGTGCCCAGGTCACAAAAAAGTAACCTATCGACAATATGCAAATGTCATGTTACATTCAAATCGGTACCTACAGTAATTATGAAACTACTATTAGGGAGGCATTCACAAATGATATCTAAAGAAGAATTACCAGATTGTCCTGTTGCAACAACAGTCCAACTTATTGGAAGTAAATGGAAATTATTAATATTGAGAAATCTCATGGTAAGACCCTGGAGATTTAATGAGTTAAAGAAAAGCCTGGAAGGTATTAGTCAGAAAGTTCTAACTGACAGCCTCCGCGCCATGGAAGATGATGGTATTATAACCAGAACCATCTATGCAGAGGTTCCACTTCGCGTTGAATATGCATTAAGTGATATGGGGGAATCAATGCGTCCGATTCTTGATTCCATGGAAGTCTGGGGAACGAACTATAAGGCTCAAATATTTTCTCTCGAATTATAAACACTAAAAAAAGACCTCTAAAGGTCTTTTTTTATAGGATACGCCTCTTCTAACTACTCATAAGTGGTCTTACTGCTTCATAAATCTTCTTGTAACGATTAAAAATTTCACTATACTTCTCATGCATTTCTGCTCTTGGAATATAAGTAACTGTTTCCTCTACCATATGTTCTGCAGCGTCTTGTAAATCTTTAAACAGACCTATTGCTATCCCTATGAGCATTGCACACCCAACTGTGCCTGCATCAACCGTTTTAAGCGAAGTTACTGGCATATTCAGAATATCTGACTTTATCTGCATCCAGACTGATGATTTTGCGCCACCACCCGTAGCATTTAATTTATTAAAATATACTCCTGAAGACTGCAATGCTTTGTAATTTAGATACATTTCTAACGCCACACCCTCCATACATCCCCTGTAAATCTCAGCAACAGTGGTATCTGTCGTCAGTCCAAGCATCGCCCCTTTGGATCCCGTATCCATATATGGAGTTGCTGCCCCGGCAAAGTGTGGAAGCACCATAATACTTCCCGGTTCATCGCCATGCTCCTCCTGATACATCCCCTCTAAAAGTTCATGTACAGAAATTCCTATTTGCTTCGCCTTTTCTTTTTCTGATTTTGCCATAGTATCCACACACCATTGAGCAAGTGCACCCCCTGTATAGGAAAAGGCATATGCCACATATTTCCCTGGAATCACATAAGGAACGACTGCAAAATATCCTTTGTACATCTCAGAAATATCTGGTAATGCATCATAGATTGGTGTAAGACATTCCACTGTACCAGCCCCATCGACGGCTGTATTTCCATCAAACACACCGGCTCCGACTGCTGCTGCGACCTGATCATGACTAATAGAAACAATTCTGGTATCAGACCTTAAACCTGTATGACGCACCGTCTTTTCTGTAATATTACCTGCGAATGTTCCTGTTGGAACAACTTCTGACATCAACGTGATATCAATGCCAGCGGCATCAAATATTTCTTTGCTCCATACAAGCTTTTTAATATCAAAAGCCATCGTTCTTGATGCGATGGAATAATCGATTTGTGACTTCCCTGTCAAATGAAATACCACATAATCTTCCATAAGAAATACATGTTTTGCCAGATTGTAGATTTCTCTCATGTTATGTTTTAGCCACATGAGCTTTGAAATACTATACATTTCATGTGGTCTTACCCCTGTTATCTCTGCTATATGCTTTTCCCCTAAAGATGCAACAAGATTCTGGCATTCCTGCCTGCCTCTTGGGTCGGTATAGAGCATCGCAGGATGTAACGGATTGCCTTCTTCATCAGTCAATACAAATGTTTCACCAAAACTCGTCACTCCCAGACCCATAATATCATCATGTATTGCAGTCATCTCCCTAACTACCTGATAAACAGCCTCCATTACATTTGATATATCAATTTCATGTCCCAAAAGATTTCTCTTGACCGGGTAATCCCGGTATGCCTTATCAAGAAATTTTCCTCTCTCATCAAAAACTGTACATTTGCATCCAGAGGTACCAATATCCAGTCCTGCAATTTTCATAAGAAGTGCCTCCTAGTCAATCTCGACCCACTCATATTTTAGATAAGTAATAAACGCTTCTTTTAACACATCTTTCATATGTCCAACGCCAACACATGTATGATGTTTAAAACCACCTTTTGCCAGTTTGATCATCTTGTCCTGCATATTTGGTATTTCACAAACGCCAGCACATCCAAAGTATGTTTCCTCAATAGGATCTTGTGTAAATTCAGCCTCGCTTACATACATAACAACTTTTCCATCAACAGTAAGGCAGTTGGAGATTGTGGTCTTCATAGGACGGATTCTGCCTTCGTTCGTTCCCCATCCTGAGCCTGGATCTCCTTTTGCAAACATCTTGTGTTCCGTAACCGTACCTTTCTCTATCATTAGGCTCTGTGCCGTTGAACCACAATGAAAAAGAATCACCTTGTTTTCGTTGTCTCCATAGTTATTATTCCAGTCAAGAACAGCTGTTGGTTCTTCGCTGGCAAGTGACATTGCACGCATAGAAATTGCAGAAGTAAGGTCTATTTCACATGAGCACGCGATTCCTCTATCGTTGAGTTCCGAAAGAAGTACACAAGGACAAACACGAAGAATTGTCTCCATCTCGTTCCAGCAGCGAATCGCAACCGCATCAAGATGATACTCCTGAATATATTCGTCTATAACGACTGAAATCTTTGCCAATGTATTCTTATTTATCTCCGGAACCTTCGTGAAGTCTGCATATTCCATAAGGTGATTTTTTTTATCCCTTACTGCTGTCTCATTCTCTGATTTTGCATTTACCTTATAAATCAACTCAGACAGATCAAAGGATTCCACTGTAATTCCATTCTTCTGAAGGCCAATTTCATCAAAGCGTGTTGTTTTAAATGCTGTCGTTCTTGCCCCTATGCATCCAATCGTAAATCTCTTCATACCATTTACGACACGACATATCGCAGCAAAATCTCGTAAGTTTTCCTTGAACTTATCAGAAAGCGGATGAACAACATGTGGCTTAAGCACTGTAAAAGGTATCTGATACTGTGTGAAAACATCAGTAACAGAGAACTTCCCACAAAAAGCATCTCTTCTATGAGCAAAATCCATTTTTCCGATTTCATCTGGATACGCCTGCATAAGAATCGGAACACCTGCATCTCGTAACGCAGTGATTGCACCATTCTCATCTGCAAAAATTGGCATGGAGAAAATGACACCATCATACTGACCTTCCTGTTCCTTTAACCACTTTGCATAGAGACTCCCCTCATCTCTAGTTTCAATTCCTCCAAACCGAGTGCTCTCTGGGTCCATTGCAATGTAGTCATATCCTGCGTCTGTTACTGCTTTGATCATATCTTCACGAGCACCGTAGATTAACTCTCCTGGCATAAATCCTCTATTACAAAACGCCAAAGCAAATTTCATTTTCTTTTTCATCTTTATCCTTTCTTTGTTTCTGATTCAATTAATTATATGATAACTTCATTTTATTCTTTTAAAATGGACTTTAATATCATCATTCATTCACAAAAACTTTGATTTTGTTCGTTTTTAATGGTATATTTTACATCATAGGAATGAACATTTCACAATGATGAATTGGAGTGATGATTTCATGATATCAAATTTTAATCTTGAGAAACTTACCACACTATTACAGGATTTCTATACCATTACGCATATTCGAATTACGGTATTTAATGAGATCTTTGAAGAGATAACATCTTACCCTAAGGAACGTGCCTCGTTCTGCCAGCTGATCCGAACGGATACAAAGGCTCGTCAACGCTGCAAAAAGTGTGATGAAGAAGCCTGTCAAATGGCTTCTTCAATGCATACTACCTATGTATATGAATGCCATGCAGGACTAAAAGAAGCCATTATGCCAATTTACCTAAGCAATATCGTCATAGGATATCTTTTCTTCGGACATGTATTTGCTTATGATTCCTATGAAGCTGGTTGGAAAGTAGTAGAAGAAAAATGCAAAAACTATGCACCTAACATTTATTCTTTAAAACAGGCTTGTTTAAAACAGCCTCTCATCTCTGAAGATTTTATTCTGGCAGCATCTAATTTAATGCATGCGATTGCCTCTTATCTCTGTCTTGAGCGAATGGTTACGTTAAA
>QKAS01000055.1 GCA_003246295.1 Clostridia bacterium
TTTGATAATTCTTTCATCCCTCTCTAAATCATTGAGTTTTAAAAGGCTGTACAGACTGGATGAAGAATAAGTGGTCATAACCCGCTTGTCAAAAGTCCCATTAGTAGCATCATAGAGTTTGTGAAACCCATGGGTGTTTTTATCCATAGCACGAAGAATATACTCTTTTGCACCGTTGATCTTATTTGAGATCAAATCGCTATCCAGATGACGAATGACTACTACATCATCTATAAGTTCTTTGGCTGTACCCTTGTATTCGATCAGAGCGTAGCTCTGTGATTGAGGCTGAGAAAAAGAGATCATAAATTTTGAATTCCTTAAATCCTTTTCACTCAAATGTGTTTGGTCAGGAGCCAAGAAGAGATCTTGAACTGCATTTTCTAATGCTTGGTAAAGCATATGACTTTTTCCAGTGCCTGTGCTGATTGCCTCTCCATACAGATATGGTATTACAGATACGGTCCAGTTGCCATCAATCGCAATTGCTTTGGGAGGAGACATCTGTGCACCTATAAAATGAGATTGCACAATTGAGCGGGTATAAATCAATACATCATTTCTGATAGTAACATCAGTGAATGATACTGGATTGCTAAAACTGATCGTTGAAGCGAACCCTGAATTGATTAACCAAAAAACTATAATCAGGCAGCGATAGATTTTTTTCATTTTTTTGATACCCCTCTCACCTAACATTGAAAATGAGCAATCAAAAATCTTCAAATAAATTCTTGATTGCCCCACTGATTTATGATCTCTTTCTTTTAACAAATTGAGTAAAGTATATCAAAATATCTAGCTCCTAAAACCTAATAAACTAGACGGTTTTACAAGATTATCATTTTTGCAGACATACTAAAAAATGCTTTAAGACAAATATAATAGTATATCATGTAACAAATTTAGAAAATAGTTCCAACGATATAAAGGATTGATTATATGGCTTCATCAGAATGTGTGACACAAGGCATCATTGATTTATATACTGAATTAGCTCTTAAGCCCGAAAAAGATTTTGGATGGGATAAGGGATTAGATAATGCTAAAGCACATGGATATAAAGATGAATGGCTGAATACGCTACCTGCACATATTTGGAATTATTGTGCTGCTGTAGGAAACCCATTTTCTATGGGTGATTTTCCAGAAGGATCAACTGTATTGGATTTAGGTTGTGGAGCAGGTGTCGATATATGTGTCGCAGGATTACACGTAGGAAAAACTGGGAAAGTCATTGGCGTCGATTTGACTCCAATGATGGTAAAAATAGCTCGTCGTCACGCATATGAAGCTGCTCTTGATAATATTGAGGTTATTGAAGGTAATCTTGAACATCTCCCACTTGAAAGTGAAAGTGTCGATATTGTCATCTCCAACGGCGCTATCAATCTAACCTCTTCCAAGGCCAAAGTATTTGCCGAGATTTTTCGTGTCCTTAAACCTGAAGGAAAACTTTACTTTGCAGATATGATTAATATAGCCGAAGAGACGTGTTCACCGTCATGCTGTTCACAAAACACTTCGGGTGACTGGGCTAATTGTGTTGAAGGAACACTGAAACAAGAAGAACTGATTGAGATAATGATTAAAGAGGGATTTGTGGAGGTCGAATGTTTGGGAACCAATCACTATACGACAGCACCAACCACTGCAGGAGCTGCCTTTAGAGCAACAAAAGGTAATGAAAACGTCAAACAACGCCACTGGGAAAACGTCTATGTAACGAAGGATATAAGTAAAGTCGGCTGGTATCAAGAAATGCCTTCTATTTCACTCGCTCTTCTAGAAAGAATCGGCTCAACTTCCAAAGATTCTATCATTGATGTTGGTTGTGGTGCTTCTACGCTTGCAGACTCTTTAATTGATTTTGCTTATGAAGATATTACACTTCTTGATATTTCTAAAAGTGCATTGGAAATCATCAAAAAACGGCTTGCTAAAACCGCTGATCTACCTGTTTATTGTGTTGGAGACATCTGCACTTTTTTATCTAAAAAGCTCTTTGATGTATGGCACGATCGCGCGGTATTTCATTTTCTTCAAAAAGAAGAAGAACAGCAAGCCTATCTTGAAACACTACATAAATCTCTCTTGTCTCAAGGTTACGCCATTATCGGAACGTTTGGTGTAAATGGACCAAACAGCTGCAGCGCATTGCCAGTACGTCAATACGACGAAGAGAAAATGAAAAATCTTGTACAAGATCGCTTTGAAATTATTGAAGTAATTGATGAGACGCATATTACTCCAAGTGGAAGTGATCAACATTATTGTTTTTTTATCCTAAAACCTATTCACAAGACAAAGGATTCACAATACTAAAATATGATTTTCAATCATTTTGTCATAAGAATAGAAACAATATGTCACGAAATATAAAAATTTTTGTATTACGTTATACTTTTCTACTTTAACATACAAGATATCATTATTTAATAATAAATCTTAAAGCTAAAATATATGATATCATTATAGTTGAAGATGTTATATAATATTTAAGTCTATTTTTTAAAAGTGAAAATTAATATTTTCATATGTTCAAGATCCTAGCTTGCTGTAAAGAATACTTTAGAAATACAGAAGGGGAAGAAAATGTATTTTAAACTTGAAAGCCTTAAAGCTCAACAATCTGATTTGTTGAATTTGCTTACCTATCACCTGCCCGATATGCTT
>QKAS01000060.1 GCA_003246295.1 Clostridia bacterium
AAAAATTTATTATCAAATTCTCATTAATTTTATATTATTTGAAGTGTGGATATTTGTTTTTTATCATATGATGTGATATAGTATGGAAGATATAAGTAAGATAGGTGATCGCGGCTGCATTGCCGAAAGGCTGCAGGTGAGGAAAGTCCGGGCTCTATAGGGCAGGATGCCGGATAACGTCCGGTGGAGGTGACTCCAAGGCCAGTGCAACAGAAATATACCGCAGATTATAATCTGTAAGGGTGGAAAGGCAGTGTAAGAGACTACCGCCTTCCTGGTAACAGGAGGGGCACATGTAAACCCCATCCAGAGCAAGACCGAATAGAAGGCGATACGGCTGCCCGTCGTGCTTTCAGGTGGGTCGCTAGAGGCTGCCGGTAACGGCAGAATTAGACAGATGATCATCCAAGACATAACCCGGCTTATCGTCTTGCTTATCTCAAATAGCCAATTAACAAAAATCCTTGTTCTGAATAAGGATTTTTTGTTTTATATTTTGCTGGAGAATCAAATGGTTAAAAATAGGGGTAGCATTTTCATTGTCATTACAATCATATTTGGAATCATATGGCCATTTAATGTATATGCGAGTGGGGAGGATCAGATTCCAATTCGACTGATTGCGACCGTGTCTCATCAGGATGAATATGAAGGACTATATCATCTGGGTTTTCTTGACACCAAAGCACTGCAGACAGAGAATATAAAGGAAGCGGAAGAATTAGTCAGACCTTCTGTTGTAAAGATTGCAGCTGGAAATTATAATGGAAGTGGTACAATTTTTGAACTGAGTGAAAGTAGAATGATTATTGTGTCCTGCAGACATCTTCTGCAATATGACGAAACGCCTTCTATTACATTTTCAGACCAATTTTCAATAGAAGGAAATGTAATCTACTTGTCTGACCAGACAGATCTTGGTTTTATAGAGATAAAGCCACAAGAAATTCCAATGCAGACACTAAGGAACTGTAAAAAAGTTGTAAGGAATAGTGATGAAGAACAATCTGTGAAAGATGGCACAGAACTATTTCATATAGGATTGGGAAGTCAGACATTATCAAACACATATAGTGGACATGTTTTGGATCCATGGAAGTTTTTTCCTGAGTTCAATGCTTTCATGATACACAGCAGATGTAAAGGCGAGCCGGGGATGTCTGGTGGAGGGACGTTTGATTTAAAAGGTTATTACCTGGGGATGATTCTTGGTGGAAAAGATGACGAAACAGCAAGCCTTCCGCTATCTTTGATTGAAGAAGAATGGGAGAAAGCATTTGCAAATATATCATAAAATTAGTAAAGAATAAGCAAATGATAAACAGATAATTAGTTTATTAATAGCACATAAAAGAAAGGCATGTAATTATGATAAAAATTGACATCATTTCAGGGTTTTTAGGAGCAGGGAAAACAACCCTTATAAAAAAGTTATTAAAAGAAGCATTTATTCAGACTAAGACAGTTCTTATCGAGAATGAGTTTGGAGAGATTGGAATTGATGGGGGGTTCTTAAAAGAACTTGCACAAGATCAGACAACAGGATTTCAATTAAAAGAGATGAATTCAGGGTGTATTTGTTGTAGTTTATCGGGGGATTTTGCAATTTCGCTTAAGGAGGTTATCAGGCAATATGAGCCAGAACATATTTTGATAGAACCTTCTGGGGTTGGAAAACTCTCAGATGTTATTGCTGCGGTAAATACAGTGGCAGATGGAGAAACAATCATTCTGAACTCCTGTATAACAGTAGTTGATGCCGGAAGATGCAAGATGTATCTTAAAAATTTTGGTGAGTTTTTTACGAATCAGGTAGAACACGCAGATACGATTATTTTAAGTAAAACTGATAAAATAACAGATGCAAAACTTGCAGATGCAGTGGAACTGATTCGCAAACATAATCATGAGGCAAAAATTGTAACGACACCATGGAGCCAGATTAGCGGTAGTTTTCTAGTGGAACAGATGAAAATAGAAACCGATTTTACACATGAGCTTTTAAAAAAAATGGAACAAGAGCATCATCATCATGAACATGACAAGCATTGCGGTTGTGCAGAACACCACGGGCACCATGAACATCATAATCACCACGAACATGACGAACATCGCGGTTGTGCAGAACATAACGAACACCACGATCACCACGAACACCTCGATCACCACGTGCATGATGAACATTGCGGTTGTGGATGTCATGATGAACATCATGAACATCATCATGCAGAAGATGTATTTATGAGCTGGGCGGTAGAGACCCCAATTTCATTTGATGAAGAAAGAATCACTGGTTTACTCGCATCCCTTGAGAATGAGTCAGAATATGGTATGGTTCTCCGTGCTAAAGGAATGCTGCCGGGTATGGACGGAACATGGATACACTTTGACTATGTGCCAGGAGAGTCAGAGGTCAGAAGCGGCAGTGCTGATCTGATTGGTAAAATATGTGTGATTGGATCGAAGCTGAATGAGCAAAATCTGACAAAACTTTTTTTAGGATAGAGGAGACCAGCTATGAAAAGTCAACCCTAAATTAGCAAAATATTTATATTTTCTTTCTGACCTGAAAATGGCTGACTTTAATAAAGCTCCTCAAGGGTGCTTTTAAAAATTCATATTATCGGTCAGATTGTTATTCTAAGTT
>QKAS01000050.1 GCA_003246295.1 Clostridia bacterium
GCAAATACTTGAGATCAAATTTACAGCATCGGTATCAAAAAAGTTTAAATCATTTTATCTCGATTCATTGGATGCTTATTCAGCATATAGAAGTGCAAAATATGGGAATCCTAGAAAATATAATTCTTATTATTCAATAAGCGGTCAAAAAATACCAATTGAATAAAAAAAAGTGGCTAACAACTGCTTCAACCTGACAATTCCTTTTGTCATGAAAATTGCAGTCGCTACGCTCGGCAATTTTCACGCCAATCCCTTCGGGCCGGAATTGCAGGTTAAGCAAATGTTAGATTGACGCCTTCGGCGCTGAGACGTTGACAAACTTAAAAATATTTTGTAGCCTAATAGTATGCGTTACGGAATCTGGTTTATATAGTTTTAATTCATTCCTCACTTTTTTACCTATTCATATGATTAGGTCAATTTTGTGTCTGCAAAATAAGTTGCAGCAGAGAAATGAAGGAAACAACTATGGAAACTAGATTTCGTGGTGAATATAACTCGCCCAATAATTTGACAGACTTTTTCTTAAATCCTGCTAATTACACCTTTCGTGATTTTTCAGTAGTTTTTGGTAATGATGTAGCTAAGTCTATCTACAAAGAGCTCTATAAACCTACTACATCTCATAATTCATTTAGACAGATTTTTCCTGTCAAGATTTTGACTGATCAATTTACAAAGAAGTATGCATTTGAGTTATCTGATAAAAGACAGATTGAGACTGTTATAATAAAAAGAAGAACTGGAAATACAATTTGTCTAAGTACACAAGTTGGATGCCCAGTACAATGTAGATTCTGCAAATCCGGTGAGAATGGTCTGATCAGAAATCTATCTACAGCAGAAATAATTCAGCAATTTCTATTTACTAATGAAAAAATAAATCGGATTGTATTTATGGGTATTGGTGAACCACTATACAATTATAACGAGATAATACGGGCCGTTCATATTCTTAGAGATAGAAACGGTCTAGATTTTCCAACTGATGGTATTAGTATCTCAACTGTAGGTCCTATAGACAAATTACAGATGCTTCGTGAAGAGCATATAAAAATTCAACTTGTGCTTTCCTTGCATGCCACTGATCAGGAAACAAGAGATTATTTGATACCTGGGATGTCAAAACATAGCATTAATGAAGTTGTTTCGTTAACTATGGAGTATGGGAGAAGGCACAATAGGAAAGTTTCAATTGCTTATCTGCTTTTGCCAGGCATAAATGACAGAAGGGTCGATAGCGAACGCTTGTCAAGATGGTTTGGAAATAAAAACGTAATCGTAAATCTGTTGAAGTATAACGGCAAGAAAAACTATGAATTTAGACCAGCTTCAGTTCAAGAACTGAATCATTTTAAAAATATTTTAGAGCAGAGCAATGTCCAAGTTACAATAAGGCAAAGCATGGGAGATTCAATCGAGGCAGCGTGCGGGGAATTGGCAATTAAATAATAATCTAACAACTGCTTCAACCTGATAATCGCTGTTGTCACGGTTTGTGCTAATCGCTTCGCTCTTTTACGCACAAACCGCGCCAAGTCTTCGCCTATGGCTCAGACCGCGATTACAGGTTAAGCAAATGTTAGGTGCACGCCTTCGGCGGGCGAAGAAAATTAATTATATACATAATTTGAAAAGTGTGATAAATACTAATGATACATATCAGAAGAAATTGAGAGGAGAGAAGGCCAGAAATGAACATATAAGATTTCTATAAATTGTCTTCACAACAGTAATTATAGGAGTTTTATATGTACGGTCCTCAACCTGATGAAATACACCCCATGAAGGGGTTCGATCAAGTATGTTTTATTAAGAATGTAATAACTAATCCAAACATAATTGTTGGTGATTATTCATATTATGATGATCCAATAAATTCTGAGAATTTTCAGAATAATGTTTTATATCATTATTCATTCATTGGCGACAAACTAATTATTGGAAAGTTCTGTGCCATTGCCCGTGATGTAAAGTTCATAATGAATGGTGCAAATCATAAAATGAATTGTTTTACAACATATCCATTTTCAATATTTAGCAATGGATGGGAAAGAGTGACACCAGAGATGGAAGAGTTACCAATGAAAGGTGATACCGTAATTCAGAATGATGTTTGGATTGGTTACGATTCATTAATTATGCCAGGAGTTCATATTGGAAATGGTTCAATCATTGCATCAAGATCTGTTGTGGTAAAAGATATCGAACCGTATTCGATTGTGGGTGGAAATCCAGCAAAGTTAATACGTAAAAGATTTGATATTGATGTCATTGATCTTTTACAAAGTATAAAATGGTGGGATTGGCCAATAGAAAAAATAACAAGAAACCTAGAGATCCTTACATCAAATGATGTAACAAAACTCTTGAATATTTGTAACAAGAAAATCACCTAACAACGATTTCAACCTGACATTGCTATTGTCACACTTTTTGCAGTCGCTTCGCTCGGCAAAAAGTGCGCCAATGTACGCAATGCAGGTTAAATCAATGTTATATCGGCGCCTTCGGCGCGTTCGAAGAAATAATCGCTTACGCGAGGAAAAAAGAATAATAGGATCGCCTTCGGCGAAGATACTTGAATAGGGAATTCGTCTGTTGGCGAAGAAAGTAATATTACTTATACAGCATGT
>QKAS01000003.1 GCA_003246295.1 Clostridia bacterium
CCATAGGTTATTGGCAACCGCAGTTTCGTACTATGTAATTATCCAAAGTAATGCACCAGCTACTGGCATAATGGAAGTAGATATCTACCCGTTAGGTATCTGCTTTTTTGGCGCATTACTTCAGATAACTATCTATTCATAATGTGAAGTCAATAATTCTAACTGGATGGGATGAGAAATCAGAATTTATCTGCTTTTGCAGACAAGATTCATTGGAGGGTAGAACATGCAAAACGATATTCCCAATTTGAATATTTTTATGATGTGCGAGTCGTTAAATTACTCCGCATTATCAGATTTACCAAACGGATATTATTTCAGAAACTGCAAAAAAGATGAACTGGATATTTGGAAAGCCATGCCCTTTGATGATGCGGAAACGGCAAGCGAATATTATAACTTTATGACTGATTATTTTAATGATGTTTACGCAGAAAAAGGGGATTTGTTTTTCGACAAGTGCATTTTTGTTTGCAATAAAGAGAACCAACCAATCGGTACCTGCTTCGCATGGAAAGCGTACAACACTATAACGACTATACATTGGTGGAAAGTATCCAAAGATTATGAAGGTAGAGGAATAGGGAGAGCATTGTTGTCGCACATATTGCGAAACATTACTCCGGAAGATTTTCCCGTTTTTCTTCACACTCAACCAGAAAGTTTCAGGGCGATAAAGCTGTACGCTGATTTTGGATTTTCTTTTCTGGAAGACAAAATGATAGGACACAGAAAAAATCATTACTTTGAAAGTGTTCCTGTACTAAAGGAACTCATTTCAGAGAAGTTTTACGTAACATTTACTACATCGAAAGCCCCAGAATTTTTCCTAAAGGCTGTGGCTTCGTCACTCGTGAATCAATTTTAGAGTTTTTGTTTTGCATCGCTAACTTTCAAGTTGTTGGAATGAGAAATCAGAATTTGTCTTTGAAAGAGAGATAGTTATTAACTATGGATAAACAAATAAATGATATGGATGTACTTGATTTTGGGCGTTCAATAAGTATGATTTCTATTGACACCCCAATTTCTATTGAATTTGACAAGCATTATGGACAAAAAGAACAAAGATGGTGGGCTTGTCAACGTGAACATCTCACCATTTGCTGTCTTCATCAACCAGCACCAGGGGTTACTGGGTTTAAACATGAACCAAATAATAGCGCAAGAGTTATGTATAATAAGTTTAGACGTCCAGAAACATTACTTTGGTTAGCAGAATCACTGGGTGAAGATAAAAAAGTTCTTTTAGAGGTTGTAAATAAAATTAAGAATATCAAAAATTGTGGAAGTGCATGCGCTGAACTCAGAAGAAAAATTTCATTTGATAGAATTTTAGAATTGATTGAAAAACATAACTTGGGAAATCCCTCCAGATAGCTAGTTATATATAAATAAGAATTTATTGATAGGAACGGGGATAGAATGAAAGTATTATTATTATGCTTAACAGCTTTTGAAACAATGGAATTCAGCGTGTTTATTGATATTATGGGATGGGCCAGAGACGAGGCAAATAAGGATATTCAAGTAGAAACTTGTGGATTTAAAAAAACTGTTCTCAGTACATTTGGTGTATCAATAGTAATGGACAAAACCATTGATGAAATCTTTGTAGATGATTATGACGCGCTTGCAATACCAGGAGGTTTTCAGGAATATGGATTTAGGGATGAGGCTTTTCATGAGAAAACAACTAAGTTGATTTGTGATTTTAATAGTCAAGAAAAGCCTATTGCAACGGTTTGTGTCGCAGCATTTGCAATTGCCAGAAGTGGTATATTGAAAGGAAAAAAAGCTACAACATATCATTTGCTTGATGGGGCGAGGCAGAAAGAACTTGCATCCTATGAGGGGGTTACGGTAGTAAATGAACCGGTGGTAACGGATGGAAATATCATAACATCCTATTGTCCTCAAACTGCACCTGAAGTAGCATTTCGTTTATTGGAGATGCTAACAGATAAGCAAACAGCAGATTTTATAAGAATTATCATGGGTTACTCATCTCGTTAAAACATTTATTATAAGAGAACGATAAATTCCAAGTTGTTGGGATAAAAATTTGAATTTTCCACTTGTCAGAAAGGATAAGCACCATGAGAGATAGGAATAAAATAATTTCTATTCTCAATTTAATAACAGCTACTTGCTTTTTCTCGCTACATTGATTGGCAAAAACCATGTGTATGTTCCAATCGGTTGCTGTTTTTTGCTTTCCAAGTATGTTTCTCAAAAGATGGTAAAATATAAAAATGGAAAAATCGTAAATATCAGCTGCATAAGATCAAAAATATTTAGGTCCAATATGGCGGACTACGCTGCTTCAAAGGGCGGTGTATCTAAATGAATTCTAAAGACAAAGGGATAATGCCTGGAGCAATTGGCGTAAATAAATGCTGTGAATAATGATTAGGTATAGTAATAGAAGATGAAGTAAAACCACGCAATTTCAAATAATAACCCAAAGGCATCGGAAGTAGATGCCTTATTTTATAGTAAAGATAAATTTATATTGATATTTTTCGATTTGACACATATAATATTCATATCGAAATTTATAGATTTGAGGTGTAAGTATGGAAAACTATTTGGAAAGTACAAAAGTATTCAAGGCGCTTGGTGATCCTAAAAGAGCTATGATTGTAGATATGCTCTCCTGTGGGGAATTATGCGCCTGCATGATTTTAGAGAAATTTGAAATGTCCCAATCTACACTGTCCCATCATATGAAGCTCTTATGTGAAAGCGGACTTGTCAAGGGGCGTGAGGAGGGCAAATGGACATATTATTCCTTGGATGCGGATACTATTAGCAAAACAAAGCAATTTTTCTGTAACATCACATCCGGGAAAGAAAACTGCATCTGCAAGGAAGATGCGGGTTGCTGCAAAGGATGTGATGCGAATGAGTGACGAAAAATCCCGTTGCTGTTCGGCTGGTTGTTGCTATACAGAAGAGCTCATTACACCCTATGGCAAAAAGGATAAATGGATAATAGGTGAAATCCATACTCCGCAAGGCAGCGTGCCTGTGATTTCAACAGATATCAGCTTGAAAGACACCCTTGGAGCATGGAAAGTACGCTGGGGTATAGGCCGCATGGATTATAAGATTAATCCGGGGCTTTACGCTGTGGGTAATCCCAATCACGCTTCCCCCGTATTGGTCAGCGCAAATTATAAATTAACATTTGATACATTGCGAAAAGAACTTTTCAGATTTGATTGTTGGCTTCTGATATTAGATACAAAGGGGATTAATGTCTGGTGCGCAGCCGGTAAAGGAACCTTTGGAACGGATGAGCTGGTAGGGCGAATATCAAAGGTGAAACTGTCCGAGATCGTATCACACAGGAAATTAATTTTACCGCAGTTAGGCGCACCTGGTATGATTGCTCATGAGGTGACTAAGCAAACCGGATTTTCTGTGGTTTACGGTCCTGTGAGGGCAAAGGATATAAAAGTGTTCCTTGATTCCGGCTTCAAGGCCACAAAAGAAATGCGTACTGTAAAATTTACGGTATGGGATAGGCTGGTTCTCACCCCGGTGGAATTGGTGGCGGCAGCAAAGACTTCATTGAAGGTTTTCGGAGTATTATTTCTTATCAACCTGTTTGCAGCGAGACCTTTCAGGCTTGCGGATTTTATCGCTTACGTGGGCGCAGTGGTAACAGGAAGTGTTCTTACGCCTATACTCCTTCCCCTTATTCCCGGCAGGGCATTCGCATGGAAGGGATGGCTGCTGGGTCTTTTCTGGACCGTAGGATTTATTTGGCTGAACGGCTGGTTTGCTTCCGGATTTCTGCTTCTTGCCATAGGTTATCTGCTGGTACTGCCAGCGTTGTCAGCGTATCTGGCTATGAATTTCACAGGCTCGTCAACATACACATCCTTCTCCGGTGTTATTAAGGAAATGAAAGCAGCAGTGCCTCTTATTGCTCTTTCCTCTGCCGCGGGGATTGTATTGTTATTGATTGCAGCCATATCGGCTTAAAAAGGAGAGCGTTATGAAGCATAAATATTTGAAAAATGTCGCAACGCTTCAGCTGTCGTATGAAAAATGTATCGGCTGCGGCAGATGCGAGGAGGTTTGCCCTCACGGAGTGTTTAAGATTGAGGAAAGAAAAGTACGGTTGATAGACAAGGACCTGTGCATGGAGTGCGGTGCATGTGCGAAAAACTGTCCTGTAAATTCCATCACTGTTGATGCAGGAGTAGGATGTGCTGCAGCCGTAATTATGGGATGGCTTACCGGGAGTGAGCCAAGCTGTGATTGTTCAGGTGGAGGAGAATGTTGTTAAATTGGAGGCGTATTTTATGAGTAAGAAGAATACTGGTATAGGTTTCTTTGAAAAATATCTGACCCTTTGGGTTTTACTGTGTATGGCGGCAGGTATCCTGATCGGAAAATTCCTGCCGGGTGTTCCCGTGTTTTTGGAGCGATTTGAATACGCACATACTTCCATTCCCATTGCGGTATTGATTTGGGTAATGATATACCCCATGATGCTGAAAATAGATTTTCAATCTATCAAAAACGTGCGCAGGCATCCACAAGGGCTGCTTATATCCAGTGGAACAAGCTGGCTGATTAAGCCATTCCTGATGTTTGGCCTTGCTTCGTTGTTCTTCTATGTAGTATTTAAAGCCTTTATCCCTTCGGAACTGGCGAGGGATTATGCAGCTTAACTATTACGGATTGGCAGACATGAAGAAACCCATCGAGGACATCAATGGATGGATCTACCATCGGATACGTATGTGCATTTGGAAACAATGGAAGAAGCCAAAAACAAAGATGAGGAACCTATTAAAACTTGGAGTTTCCGAAGAATTGGCATGGCAAGCAGCTAATAGCCGTATGAGGTTATTGGTTTGTTACACATACGTTGGCGGTCAACATAGCTTTAACAAAAGAAAGACTGATACACAATAGCTTCTATGACTTAGCCATTGCATATCAGTCTGTGCACGTCAACTGTTGAAAGCGCCGTGTACCGAACGGTATGCACGGTGAGAGGACGGCGGCTAGCCACCGCCTCCTACTCGATTTCTTTAACAGGTTCTACCAAGTGATCTGATCAGTAAAACAAGATATTGAGACTAATTATAAGCCCAAATATCTTGTTTTAATAAATCAGATGTCCTATATGCATTCCGTTAAATACAATAGCCTTTTGTATTGAGTATAGCAAATTTATGTAACTTTAACTCATTAGAATAATAAAACGAGTTTAAACTCCAAAAGTGCTCGTGAAGGGATCTTTTGGAGTTTATTGTATCAATTTTTATTCTCAAGCTTTCTCTCGAATTCAAGAATACATTCATTAAATAAGACTTCTAATTCATCTATAAGATGGTTAGAGTTATTAGGTTTTAGATAGGATTCTATTGTCGGAGCGATTATCGTTTCAGCATCCAAAATACCTCGTCGACGGCGATAATCCACGCCAGTACCACCATCACGCCACAATCGTTCCCATGTATGTAGCATTTCCTTAGTGAAAAAACGCTGATTTACTAATGTTGAAATTTTATCTGTTATATAAGATTTTAACTCCCCTATAACAAGCTCTACATCTTCAGGATTATCACCGGTTAAATTTATTGTAAGAGGAGCAGTGATAAAATCATCAAGTTCTGCAATAAGAGCATCATATAAGTTATCAACTGGCTTTAAAGTTCGTGCGCCATTAAAGTATATTTCTTTATCCTTTAAACGACGTGTAAGAGCCTCTGTAGTTTTAAAGTGTGGTGGGTTGTTAAAATAAATATCTTTTTGTAATTTGTTAAATTCATTAAAAGCATTTGAATAGAGTATTGATAGTTTTTTATAATCATATTTCACAATCGGAAGCGAAGGATTGATTTTGCATACCTTTTTCTTGCTTCTAGTAATTTCTACATCCATCCTTATTTGATTTAGCATTTGATTTAATTCATTATATCCATTGATGAAAGTTTCGGTATTGCTATATTTAAGTCCACTCAAGTAAAAAATTGCATTTTTTTGGACTCTTCCTACAAGTGACTTTGAATAATCACTTTCCTCAAGGTATTCATTAATTTTTTCCTTTTGAATAGTTTGCAAATAATCAATTTTTTGTTCATTTATGTCTTCATCAGGATCGAACTGTTCTTTAGTAAACTCATCAAAAAAAGTTAAGGCAAAATATATTTTCCTATAATCAACTCGAGCTGAAATATGTTTGATTATCACACCGGTATCGTTTGACATATTAAGACGGCTATCGTCGGCAATAATTATTGCATCTATATTTTCTAACTTGAGCTGAGTGCTTTTTTCGAATCCCCCCTTAGTTTCTGTTGTATGTGCAATACCGACTGTGTCGTAACAACGAATTTTTTTCGCTCTAACAACTTCTGAAACCTTTGAATTATAGGGCAGTTCGATTCTCATCTTACATATTATTGGGAGCAAGGAATTTCCAAAACATTCTATTTTCTTTGATGTAAATACGGAAATAAAATCCTTAAAAAATTCTGAATTAAATTCTATGATTTTACATGATAATATCTCGGAGTCATATTCTAAATCTCTGATGCAAGGATTGATTTCTATCGCAGCAATAATGTTTGCTCTCTCATTAGCCAGTTGGTTTTTTAAATAATCAACTAGTTTGTTATAGTTTTCTTGAATTTCGTTAGTTTCTTCCGATTTGATATAATCCGAGAATTTTTCTTGGTAAAAGCTTATATCAGATTCTGAAATCGTATTACTTCCTATAACATTTTGTGCAATATTCATACACGATTCTGCAATATACTTCCATCTATCAACAGTAACACGGTTTTTATCAAGAATATAGTTTTTAGAGGATCTTTTAATATGCTTTCCTAAACATAATCTAATATCAAAAAGCTGAGCAGGGTCGGTATAGAATGCGAAGATAATATCATCTTCAGGAGAATCATTATTATTTGTTTCTTTTGCGGATGCAGATATTGATTTATAAATGCCACGTTCGATGCATTCTTCCAAACGATTATTAATTGAAACTTCACTCATAAAAGCTACAGCGAACTGATAATAATGTTTTTCTGATGTAAAACAATATTCAGCAGAATACGTTGATGTTCTGGATGTATCCACGAATGGGAAGTTTATATTGGTATCTGAAAAGATAGACATTTTACGTATTATAGAGGATTTTCCTACCCCTGCTTTACCAAGAAAGCTGATATTTATGTCTGGCACATCAATGAATTTTGTATATAGCTCTTCGCTTATTTTAGATTCGTAATCAAAATACTCTTGATCCGCATTGTAGTCGTAATAAAGAGTTTTACAGGCTTTAATGAATAAATCTGCAGAGTCCATGTATAAGGGGTCTTCAAATAATGTGCGTTGTATTTCATCTAGTGTTTGATTGTTTTCAAGAATTGTATTAAGTAATTTGCACACCATCTCAGCGTGAGATGATGTAATTTTTAATTTTCTTCGAACTCTCTTGTTTGTAATAGGATGGATATAGTCAAATTCCATTTTGTTAGGTGAATTTGCCACCGATCTAGCTTTTACATAATCCATAAATTAACCTCCTTTGATTCGTATGAGTAAATTATAGGGTTGAAATCCTGAAATGTCAATATATTGGATTGAAAAATAAATTAAATAATAATATCAAAAAAATCAATCCTAAAAATGAATAAAATAGGATTGACAAAATCGATTGTATAGAATATTATATATCCATAAAGCGGTTTATTCTGGAGTGAAATGATAGATATTATAATTATTTATCGAACTCAATCCTGAATTAGGTCTTAATGCGAGATAATGATTAGCGACCATATTAATGTTCAAATAAAAATTATTCTGAAATGGCTTGTTCCTAGTAACTTTGATTCCAATAAAATTGGCGTTATAGTTCATACATATATTTAGTTCTTTCAAATAACAACATTCAAATCGGAAAAAATAATCAGGGTCTTGCGTCACTGTTTAAAGTGAAATGTTTTAAAAGGAATGACACCCCCAAAAATAAATTTACTTTGGGTTTTTACTGTAATCCCCCCATTTGATAAGCTATATGTAACATTAAAATTGGTGGTAAAAGTATGAAATTCAATGATTTTCAAGAAGTTTTTAACAGATTTTCCGAAAGACAAAAAGCCACTAAGGCTGAGGAACATGATGTTGGTAAAGTACGGGATAAGTTCACAGAGATAGTAGATGCAACAGGCATTGATATCAATCTTCTTCGTTCACATAAGGATGAAGAAACAGGCAAGATGATTTTAAATGATAATTCACAAGGAAGTTTCTGTTTTCCTGAAGGTTCTGTTGATTTCTGTGTTGAGATTATTATACGTTATACAACATCAGACTACAAGTTAATTCGTAAAGGGGACTTCGACAGTGCTTCATCTGGAGAATTACTATTTCTTATTGATGGATTCATTAAGTACCTTGATGAGTTAGGATATCCTTTAGCAGTATTGTTAGAGCAACATCGAGCCATGGATCGTAGATTGGGCTACAAGTTACGTATGGCTAGAGAGCAGCTTGTTAATGAATGCGAAAAAATACTAGAACAGGCTAAGGAATATGAGGATGATCTAATTCATTTAAATTATGATGATAAAGTATATTTTCTTCGGTATATGGCTGACCGCTTAAGCAATACGAGTAATAATATCGCTCATGTTTTTTCTGCATATAGTGACATTCGTTCTGATGAATTATCCGATCTCGCAGAGGTTGAATCCAAAAATTTGGATGAGTTGGAAACGATGAAACATGTTAATGATGAATTGCTACTAGCATATACTCTTGAGAATGATGACGAATACCAGAGGCTTTTGAAGGAAAGAGAAAAAATATTAGGAACATATGACTTTGTAAAAAGGCTAAAAGGGCCATACTCGAAAACAGTGACTGCTATGAATGATATTCGTAAGTTACACGAGGTGGAGTTATTTGGAAAGTCATTACAAGAGGAAGACGATCCGGAGATTGTTGTAAAGCATCCGCTTAATGTATTACAAGAGGCTATCCAATATGCAGATGAATGCGATCAGGAACGTATTGAGAGAGAAGAAAAAGAAGCTAACAAGACGTCAGAAGAAATAGAAAAGGAAAGACTATCAGATATTGAGATACGAAAATTTCTAGAATCAAAGGGAAAGGCGTTTGACCTACCAAACACTGAGGAGGAAGAGGAGGTAATATTCATGAACTGTAATCTCTCATATGAAATGAAGGGTATGATTTCGTTTCCGTGTTGTAGTAGTGAGAAGATTGTTGTATACGAAGGATCAACTGGTCATGGTTCTATTAAATGTCCGCATTGCGGAAAATATGCAATTTTCGATTTTAACAAGATGACCTCAGAAACTATTAAAGCTATTAGAGGTGCATCACAAAGATGGGAAAGTAAAAAATAGAATGTACCACTGAGACAATAGGGGTCCAAGAAGACCACCACTGAGCCGGGGGATGACAATTAAAACACATATGCTTTAGTTGTTATGCTACGGCTCTTTTTCTTTATAAGAAATGTTATATCATATCAACCCGGTGGAAACTTAAAGCGGCATCCTATCATAAAGTATGAGCAAAGACTGCAAGGCATTTATCATAGTAATCTATTATTATATCCAGAATTATTTTGATTTATTCAATATAAAAAAAATATTTGCAATATAAGGAGGAATATGGTAATGTATAAGTATATTTTATTTTTTAGAGTACATCTCTATTACATAGCTAAAGTTGCGGCTAGTGGTATGCGCAATTTTATTAAGCTATGCAATAGGGATTTTTTTGTTTCGGAATGAAATTTGGTTATTATAACTTACAAAATGAGGAGGTTGAACAATGTTTAAGCTTTCAATAATATGTCAAAAAACTTGTCATTATTGAAGAAAAGTAGCTGTTCTCAGAGAAGTAGAAGTTCGGCAGTCAGCTTAACATTAAGGAGTGTTTCTATGAAGTGGAAGTAACCACCGATACAATCGGTGTCATCTCTTAATCGTAGAAAGAGGCGGTCTGTCCGAATTCCTATAAGTGTAAAAGCTGATGATAAAGGGGAAATCGACCTGAACAATATCGCGGTAGTTTTAGCCATACCAACTTTCAATGGAGCTTGTTTTAGAAATTCTGAAGGGATCCCGATTATGAATTAAATGTAACTGTATAAGTGAAATTTATTAATATGATGATCAAGTGTTATTGCAGAATATGAATCTATATAGTATAATGAAAACAGAACATTTGTTCTGAATAATTTATATGAAGCTGCGGTAAATAGCATTTGGCTTTGTGCAATCGGTACTTATTTGCTGCGTAAACCGAATCATCAACGGTTTTCTTACACTTATCCGTATAAGTGGAAATAAAAATTATACACGGAGGATACAAGATGAAGTTAAATCAAAATAATGTAAAAAGAAACTGGTGGGTATGTTGCCCTGTGTGTGGCAAGAAGCATCATAAGAGTGCAGTATCTCACGATACTTATATTTGTGATACCTGCCGCACAGAGTTTACAGCTTGGGTGGTAAAAGGGTTTGTAACAGTATTTGAAAATAAGCCGGATGATAGCGGTAAATCATTTGAAGAAAGATTTAGTCTTTATCATGAACAGCTTATGATGTTAGCTGAGTAATAAGAAGAATAATAAGATAAATGAGACGTTGGTAGAATCGTCAGATTGGGCAGAAGCTTCTATACATGATGTAGAAAAACCGTGAACCCTCAAAGACGGCACCATCGATCAAGAGTTTGTGATGAGCTGAACTTGGCATAATCAATCTCGGCAGGAAGATGTTTTTTGTGCATGATTGGTTTGAATCATTAAGAGCCTGGCAAAACGTATGTTTAATCTAAGGGATAAGTGTGTTTACACTGCCCTTGAGATTATTTGCGTACTTTTTTCCGGACTCTTATTTTTTTGTGAAAAAATATGGGTGAAAACCTTTGGCAAATAAAGTGATAGATTAGACTGACATGATAAAAATAATATAAAAAGTATAGAGAAAGGAGGGGGTGATATCATGCCGCATTTTAATGTCGTTGATTACAGTAAACGAATTAAGAATCTTAGGGAAGAAAAGCATATGACACAGAGCAATCTAGCAGAAGCAGTTGGATATACGGATGAAAGACAAATTCAACGTATTGAAGCTGGTGAAAGTACTGGTAAAGTAGATGTTGTTGTCGAGTTATCGCGGGCATTGAATGTGAGCACGGATTACCTCCTTTACGGGAAAAAAGATACGTTCAGTAGCAAGATTAGTGAATTGTTATCTGACAAAACACCGGAAGAACAGGAATTTGCTTATCGAATGCTTTTATCCTTGTTCTCCAATAAAGACCTATTGGCAAACTAACACGACAAAAATGTCGTGTTAACACGTCGGACAATGCCGTGTTAAATAGAATGTATATCTCTTAAGATTAATACATGGTTGATGGCAGCAGACATCAACCGGTAACTGAGATCAGCCAGCGCGCGGTTGATTATAATGAAGCAGTTTCAAGGTGGTGATTAAGATTATGTTTGTGAACATAATCAATACAAAATAGGAAGCCGCTAGATGAAACGCATCAAAATATGAAATTTGGTAGGGTGGTGCAAGAGTTTGGCTGAGAAAAATAACTACGGATTTTCATCAGGTAAATGGATTGCAGTCGATACGGTGGATTATGTTATCCATGAGTCGGGAACGGCAGTATATGACTACTTCGGAGAACTGGTGGGAGAGTTTCCGACCGAGTCAGAAGCAGTTGAAATGGTGAGAGATGTTTCGAAACAATATTATGAACAATAGATTATTTCTACGGGACAGGAGGTGTGGTGTGTGGAGTACCAAGGCTGGAAAGTAGGACAAGAGATTCGTAAGCTTCGGAATAAGAAGAAAATGACAATTGAAGAGTTAAGTTTCAAGCTTGGAATGAGTACTTCACATATAAACCAACTTGAACTTGGAAGCAGAAAGATGAGCATTGATTTGCTCTATAAAATAATGAGTGAACTTGATACAGATGCAAATACAGTATTAGCCGTACCGGATCGCTTACATGAAGGTCAAGGAATATCAATCGATGCAGAATTAGAAGGACTTCCACCAGAAAAGAAAAAGTACCTAATCGGTTTATTTCATCAAATGATTCGGACGTTTCCATCAGAATGCTATTAATTAAAGGAAGGTGTAATATGAGCAAGAAAAAGAAAGTAATCGAAGACAAAATAACTTGTGTGGCGTATTTATCTACAACAGGAGATATATTATCGGCAGAAAAGCGTGAAGAAAAACAGCTTAAATACATTATGGAGTATGCGAAAGCACATAACATTGAAATCATAAGAGTTATGCATAGGGATGTTTTAGGACAAGCAGAAATGAATAAGCACTTTGATCTGATGGTCGATATGATTAAATGCGGAAAAGTGCAGGGGATAATTCTCTCCAATATGATGGCGGTTTCCACTAATATACCGGATGCTTATCTCAAGGTGGGGAAGGTTCGTGACGCAGGTGGATGCGTAGTAACTGTAGATGAAGGAAATTTACTAATGAGAATAAAGGAGATTTAGAAAGATGAAGGATTTTTATAGAGGCGATGTTATTTATGTAGATTTAGGACAACATCCGAAGAGCTCGGTGCAATCCGGAATAAGACCGTGCATTGTGGTTAGCAATGACAAAAATAATCGATATGCGAATGTACTTAGCGTTTGTCCGTGTACTTGCAAGATTAAAGATATCCCGGTTCATGTGAGATTACTTCCTGGAGATGTGAATGGTTATTTCGAAAAGGAATCTGATTTTCTCGCAGAACAAATCGTAACAGTTGATAAACGCAAAGTCATTAGTAAGGTGGGACATATTCCAACTGATTCAAAGGTTATGAAGGCAATCGACAATGCGATACGATTGCAGTTAGGACTTCGTACGGGGAATAGGGAGGTGGAGACTAATGCAGCAAAAAGTGAATAAGAAACGGTTTGTCCGTTATAAGGAAGGCGCTGAGATTTATTCAATGTGTCAGTCGAAATTTGAACAGATGGCAAAGGATGCAGGTGCAATTTATAAGCTCAATAAATTAGTGCTTGTCAATTGCGATATCTTTGAAGCATATTTGGAGACATTCCGGATAGTGGATTAAATTGATAAAAGAGATTTTGCAATTACTATTGACATATTGTCCGACATAAAGTATTCTATAGATAGATTGTGAAGGAGGTTACATACCGATGGCAAAGACAGGAAGACCGCTGAGCGATGATCCAAGTCAGCATCGCATAAGTGTAAGGCTTACTGAAAGTGAATATGAGTTGCTTAAAAAGTATGTAGAGGCACATGATCTGACTATGACGCGAGCTTTAAAGTTGGGAATTGAATTGTTATATAAGTCATCCCAGAAGTAGTGCAAAATCTCTTTTCTACCTATTATAGAGAGGAGAAAGAGATGGCAGCAAGAAAAGATAGCAAAGGAAGAGCTTTAAGAAAAGGTGAAATTTATCGAAGCAGTGATGACAGGTATGCATATGGTTATATTGACCCTTTTGGAAAACGTAGATTTATTTATGCCAATGATTTAAAACAATTGAGAGAGCGTGAAGAAAAACTGATAAAAGATCAGTTAGATGGTCTCGATGTGTATGTGGCAGGAAGTGCAGATTTAAACTATGTTTTTGACCGCTATATTTCTACCAAGTCAGAACTTAGAAGTACAACATATACGAATTATACGTATATGTATGATCGCTTTGTAAGGGATGGATTTGGTAAGAAAAAAATAGGTGAGATTAAGTATTCTGATGTATTGTACTTCTATTATGATTTATTAAATGAGAAGAAGTTACAGATAAATACATTAGAGACCATTCATACGGTGTTACATCCGACTTTTCAATTAGCAGTGCGTGATGATATCATTCGAAAGAACCCGAGTGATGGTGTTATGGCTGAAATGAAAAAGAAGGGTGGAAAAAACAAAGGGGTTAGGCATGCACTAACATTAGAGCAACAAAGATCATTTATGAGCTACACGGCAAATAGTCCGGTATTTAGTCACTGGAGTCCATTTTTTACAGCATTACTAGGAACCGGATGCAGAATAGGCGAGATGATTGGTCTTCGGTGGGAAGATATTGACTTTGAAAAGCGATTAATTGATATTAATCATAGTGTAACTTACTATCCGAGAAGGGATGATACTTATAAGTGTGAGTTTAAAGTATCTCTTCCTAAGACGGAAGCCGGTAAGCGAATTATACCCATGATGGATGCAGTATACAATGCTTTTCAGGAGGAATATCAAAAGCAGATTGAAGAAGGATTTAATGTTACCGTAATTGATGGCATGACGGACTTTATATTTACAAATCGTTTTGGAAGTCTCCACAATCCATCGGCAGTCAATCGCGCGATCAGGCGTATTTTGGAAGCTCATAATACTGAGGAAATCGTAAAAGCGAAGAAGGAAAGAAGAAAGCCGGTAATCATTCCACATTTCTCATGCCACCATTTAAGGCACACGTTCTGTTCACGCTTTTGTGAGAATGAAACAAATGTAAAAGTTATTCAAGCAGTAATGGGGCATGCAAGTATTGAAACAACAATGGATATCTATGCAGAAGTTACTGATTCTAAGAAGAGAGATTCGTTTGAAAATTTAGCACGCAACTTAGATGTATTTTAAGAAAAGAGTCTTTAATATAGAATATTTCAGCAGACAACATTTTTATGATATGACAACAAATAGACAACAAATTTGGTTTTTATAGTACTCGATAATAAGTGATGCTACTTTTATCAAAAGTGCTTATTTACGGGGTATTCGGCAATAATAGCTCATAGTACTTCAAGGCGGATAGTATTCCC
>QKAS01000005.1 GCA_003246295.1 Clostridia bacterium
ACCTGCTATGTGGTATGACATAGTAAGTGTTGCAGATGTGTTAAGTCATTTTGATTTCGTTAGGTCAGACAGCCGATTCTTGGAGATGGTTGCGCTTATAAAGGATAAACAGGACGAAAATGAGTTGTTCACACCTCAGGCTGTATATCAGAAATGTAAAAACTGGGATTTTGGTCAAAAGAAACAGCCATCTTTATATTTAACATATCTGTGTAAACAGATATTGATACGAGTGGGATTATGAGAATATCATGTAGAGCATTTCAAGTTTGACAATGGGGTAGATTGACTCGAAATATAATTATAGTAAGTAAAGAAAAATTGAACATTAATTAAGATACCTAGCCGTTAGGGAGATATTTTCTCCTTAGCGGCTTATTTCATATCAGAAAGAAGGTGAGAAACTTGAAGATTAAGAAAGTGGAAGTACATGAAAGGGATCTATAGTCCTTTTGCAACGAATTTAAGATGTTGTGCATATATATAAGAAAACGAATAAATTACTCACCTTGAATCGACATGGGTAATTTGTTTTAAAATTTACGCATATAAAATTGACATAGGTAAAGAACAGTGATAAAATACCTTTGAATTGGAGGTGTTTAAATGTATGAGCAAAAATTACCTATGTTGCCACCAAGTTCTGAACTGGAAACAAAGGCAGTACTAAAGCAACTGGCAAGAGCCAATCGTGCATTAGCAGAATTAAAAGGATATGCAGATACAATTCCCAATAAAAATATCCTCATTAATGCAGTTATGATTAATGAATCCAAGGACAGCTCAGCAATTGAGAACATTATAACAACTCATGATGATTTGTATCAAGCAATGAGTAATGTAAGTGGTGCAAGCCCAGCAGCAAAGGAAGTTGTTAGTTACAGAACGGCGCTGTGGCATGGATATGAACTTGTTAAAGAGCGTGAAATGCTCACAACAAATATGATTATAGAAATTCAAGGTGTGATTGAGAAAAATCGTGCTGGTATAAGAAAATTGCCCGGTACAGTTCTTCGTAATGAAAGCACTGGTGAAACCGTTTATATTCCACCAGAAGGAGAAGAAGATATCAGATTGCTATTAAGTAACATAGAAAAATACATCAATGAAGACTATGATGATATTGATCCCTTAATAAAATTGGCAGTTATCCATTATCAGTTTGAGAGTATTCATCCTTTTTATGATGGCAATGGAAGAACAGGCAGAATCATAAATATATTATATTTAGTATTAAAAGGGTTACTAGACAGCCCCATTTTATATCTTAGCAGTTATATCATCAGAAACAAATCAGCGTATTATAGGCTACTTCAAGAAGTACGTACTTCAGGAAAATGGGAAGAATGGATAGTCTATATTCTAACAGGTATTGAAGAAATGTCAGAAGAGACATTGAAATTGGTAAAAAAAATTAATCTTGAAGTTGAAATCATGAGTATGGAGATTAAAGAAAGATTACCTAAGATCTATTCAAAGGAATTGATTGATCTGCTGTTTTATGAGTTTTACACAAAAATTATATATATTGAAAAGGGTTTGTCAGTAACAAGGAAAACTGCGGCTAATTACCTTGTTTCACTTGAAAAAGAAGGTTTTCTTACTTCAGAAAAAATAGGGAAAGAGAGAATCTATCAGAACAAAAGACTGTACGATATAATTAAGTTAAATCAATCAAGTCGATGATATGACTTCCAACAAGGAATTACTAGACGCTACGACATCATTATTGCCGCTTTAAGGCATGTAGAAGCGATAATTCTGATGAAGCGTAGTGGTTCGGAAACGAAAAAGCAGGGTTTGACCCCTAAAAAAGGGCTAAAATATAGATGACATCTTAAATTCACATTAAAACTAGTTTTATTTCAGACTTGTTTTTGGGTACTAATAAGTTAGTTCATTGTTTTGTTATTACATGAACTAATAATATTTTTTAAGAAAGAAGGTATTTAAATGATACAATCAATTATTCACATAGCATTAGTAGTAAAGGATTATGATGAAGCAATTGAATTTTATACAAATAAACTTCATTTCACATTAATTGAAGATACATACCAACCTGAACAGGACAAAAGATGGGTGGTTATATCTCCACCAGGAACATCTGGAACGACTATATTATTAGCAAGAGCATCGAAACCTGAACAAGAGCCATTCGTTGGGAATCAGGCTGGTGGAAGGATTTTTCTATTTCTTGGAACAGATGATTTCTGGAGAGACTATAATGAAATGATAACAAAAGGAATTGAGTTTGTTAGAGAACCGAAGGAGCAAGATTACGGGATTGTAGCAGTATTTAAGGATCTGTACGGAAATTTGTGGGATTTAGTTCAGTTTAATCAAAATCATCAAATGTACAAAAGGGTAAAATAATAAAACAGAACTTAATAATTTTGAATCAAACGGTAAGTCTTAGGTTGACTTAAAACCTACAGACTTGCTTTTTATTCGGAAAAGGGTTTATTATTCCTGAAGGAAAAGAGCAGGAGTGTATTGAATTTTTCAGAAAACGAATTATTACAGGCTATCTGCTTATTTTTTCTGTTTCGAAAAAAAGATGGGGCATGTCTGTTTTTAGAACATTCATTACATACAACTTTACGTTCAAATAACAATGAAAATCACTTGTTTACATAGTCGCATTACGATATAATTTGACTATGAATATATAGATATTTCAATAAAAATTCAGTTGATTAAGGCTAAGCGCAGGTCATTTCATGATCATAAGTTTAGCCTTTTTATGATACAAATTCAAAGGAGGATTTACTATGAATAAGATAACACCGAATTTATGGTTTAAAGGAAATGCTGAGGAAGCCGTAGCTTATTATCTATCTATTTTTACGGATGGGAAAATTACTGCCAAATCATACTATCCAACGGATGGTCTTCTGGATTTTCAAAAGCCGTTTGCAGGTAAAGTTTTGGCAATCTATTTTGAACTATTTGGACAGCAATATACAGCAATTAATGCTGGAGACGAATTCACTTTTAATGAAGCAGTTTCATTTAACATAGCATGTGAAAACCAGAAGGAAATAGATTACTACTGGGATTCTCTGACAAAAAATGGTGGGGAAGAAAGTGTTTGTGGGTGGTGTAAGGATAAGTATGGTTTGTCTTGGCAGATTAACCCGAAAAACATCGAAGAACTAATGTTAAATCCCGGGGCATGGGAGAAAATATTACAAATGAAAAAGATCATTATTGAAGAATTAATATAATAATTAGACATAAAAATGTATATTCAAATATTCAAATTTATAGTATTAATGCTAAATGCATTTACGCCTTATCAAATATAGGATATGATTTTTACATAAGCAAGAAAGAACTTTTCACAGGTGTTTTTAAAAGAAAGTCAGGGGTGCATAATGAAGCAAAATTTCTTAACATCAGGGGAATTGCTGGATCATCATGGAAAACTAAATCAGGCGGGTTATGCCTGTCAATTGGTCAAAGAATATCATCGGAATGCGATCAAAGCAAACCCTTTAAGAATCAAAGAATGGGATTATTACTTAATCACGAACGATTCATTTGGCTTAGCACTCACTGTTGCTGATAACAGTTATATGAGTTTACTAAGTGCTTCATTTCTGGATTTTAATGCAAAGACAGAACAGACATTTAGCCCAATATCACTTTTCCCGATGGGTAAGCTGGGATTACCTTCTAGCTCTGTATCAGGGGATATCTATGTAAAAACACCTAAGATGGAAATACATATCTGCCATGAAAACAACAGTCGTCATCTTCAGGTTTTTATCCCTGACTTTTATAAGCGGGAATCGTTGAAAGCAGACATTCTTTTAACGGAAATGTATGATGACACCATGGTAATTGCGACTCCATATCGAGAGAGTCCAAAAGCATTCTACTACAATCAGAAAATTGTCGGAATGAAAGCAGAAGGAACGGTTCATATCAATGATAAGGTCTACGAATTTAAGCCTGAGAATTCTTATGGAATTCTAGACTGGGGACGGGGTGTCTGGACGTATGAAAACACCTGGTATTGGAGTGCAGCAAATGGAAAAGTAGGAGATGCACTCTTTGGGTTTAATTTGGGATATGGATTTGGAGATACCTCTAGTGCAAGTGAGAATATGATTTTTTATAAAGGAAAGGCACATAAACTAGACCGTGTTCAGTTCATGATACCAAATCTGCCTGATGAACAGCCTGATTACTTAAAGAGGTGGACATTTACGTCCAATGATGGACGGTTTGAAGCAAGTTTTGATCCAATTTTAGATCGTTTCGCCAAAACAAAGATAGCAGTTCTTGAAAGTGATCAACATCAGGTGTTTGGGTACTTTCATGGGAAAGCGATTCTGGATGACCAAACAGTTGTCGAATTTAAAGATTTTCTTGGTTTCGCAGAAAAAGTACATAATAAATGGTAATTCTTCATATAGTTGTATTTCATTCTATGAACCGTATTTGTTAACAGCGCTGTTTAATAAAACTGTCAAATAACAAAAGTTTAACAATGGAGGAAACATGATGGAACAATTTGTAAGACCAACAATCGTTGTTAGTAAATGTTTGGAGTTTGAGCATTGTCGCTATGATGGCTCCATGATTGGCGATCTATTTGTGAGAAAACTCAAAAATTACGTAGATTTTATTCCATTGTGTCCGGAAATGGAGATTGGATTACCGTCTCCCAGACAAGCGTTGAGAATCATTGAACAGGGTGAAGGTGAGGAATTAATTTTTTCACAAACAGGAGAGTCCTTGACCGCACCAATGGAAGTGTATGCGAAGAAAAAGATGAATGAGTTGAAGTCTTCTCATGTGGATGGATTTATTTTAAAAAGTCGTTCACCTTCCTGTGGAATGAAGGATGTAAAGGTTTATAAAACATATGGAAAATCATCTTCTTTGCCAAGAAAAACAAAAGGTTTTTTTGGTAAAGCAGTAACACAGGAGTTTGGTCAGCTTGCGATTGAAGATGAAGGCCGGTTACTAAATTATGAGATTCGAGAACATTTTTGCACCAGAATCTATACCCATGCAGCGTTTCAAGAACTCAAAAAAACACCCAATATGGGTGAACTTGTCAGATTTCATAGCCAGCATAAGTATTTATTTATGGCATATCATCCGAATCACTTAAATAGTCTGGGTAAGATTGTTGCAAATCATCAGAAAAACAGTATCCCAGATGTATATGCTGCATATGAAGAGGCAATGAATAAGTTACTGGCTACAGCACCAAACACGATGCGTATGATAAATGTGATGCTACATTTGTTTGGATATTTTTCGAAAGATCTGAATGTGAAAGAGAAAGCCTACTTTTTAGATGCCATGGAACAATACCGCAATCATCAAATTCCACAATCTACGGTTATGGCAATCCTTAGAGCCTGGGTAATTCGCTTTGAACAGGATTATTTAATGGACCAAAAAATTTTCACACCATATCCTCTTGAGCTGGTAGAAGTAAGAGATTCAGGGAAAGGTATCTGAGTGAATGGGAAAATAAGCTCATGACATTCTGTTAAGGCTTTTCTTGGCCATGCTCTTGCGCATTGAATACCCTATCAGACCACTAATTATTCGTTTCACAGGGTTGATTTTACACGGATAGAAGTAAGAACGAGTCATCCAGTTCATCTTTTGCCAATATTCTGCATCTAAACCGCCCAGATATGCTGCTAACGATTTTTGAACTTCAAAACCGATGAGCTCATTGAGTGAAGGTGAATAGTTTTGCGGAGTATTTAAAAGAAATAAGAATTTGGATATTTCCTTTAAGGTAACAGGGTTTTGTATATTATAAATTTTCCTTCCAATGGAGCCAGCTGAAATTGCGCCCCACTGGGAAGTAATATTTTCAAGGTAAGTAAGTGTTGCTTTTAAACCAGAGCCTTTGGTGGTTGCAACGCAGAGCACAGGTTTGGCTGTAAAGACCGGTCTATGATACCAACTACAGGTGCGGTCGAAGAAAGTTTTCATCTTTCCACTCACTTGTTGTAAATAGACTGGGGATGCCAGGATGATTCCATCAGCTTTTAATACTCTGTCCATGATAGAAGCAGTATCATCCTGTAGTACGCATTTTCCTGTGAGAATGCATGTTTCACAGCCGATACAATCTTTTATGTCATAGTTGTAAAGTTCTATTATTTCGAGTTCTATGTCATGATCAGCTAACAAGTCTTTTATGTTTAAAAGCAATTTGTAGGTATTGATTTTTCGTTTGGTACCTAATAACGCTACAATTTTTTTCATACAGTTCCCCGATCGTGTTATATTTTATATTGTATCAGTACTTAAAATAGAAGATTGATTTTCCATATTCAGAACAGTATCACGATTCATTTGTGTGATACTGTTTTTAATAATTATAGTTAAAACAGTAATTGAAAGTGTAAGTGTCATAATATCAGATACAGGCTGTGCATAGATAAGACCTTTGAATTCAAATAAATGGTTTAGTGTAAGGAGCAGAGGAATGTAGAATACACCTTGCCGTGTGATAGATAAAAACAGGGAAGCACCTGCTTTTCCCATGGATTGAACCGTTGTATTTGCTATCATTTGTGCACCTAAAAATGGGAGTGACCATATAAGTGCCGAGAGAATGGTTGTTCCCTGCAAAACGACGTCATTCAGGGGAGTGAAAATGCTGATTAAGTTTCTTGCAAAGATACCGAAAAGAATCGTTAAAACAATACCAATTCCTGATGTCATCAGCATACCTTTTATAATAACTTCTTTCATACGGGGAAAGTTTTTTGCACCATAATTATAACCAACAATAGGCTGACAACCCGCAGCAAAACCCATAAATACAAAAGTTCCAATTGTCATAATTTTTGCAGCAACACCCATACCTGCAACGACAACATCTCCATATTGCACCGCAAGGTTATTGCATAGAACCATGGCAGCACCCATTAGAATCTGACTGATTGTGGCAGGTGTTCCAATGACAAATATCTGATTCCAAATTTGTTGGTCGAGGGAAATACTTTTAATTTTAAATTTAACAAATGTTTTACCACTTGCGATGTAGTAGATATAATATACAAGCCCCATGGCATTCCCTAAAACTGTAGCAATTGCAGCTCCTTGAATCCCCATATCAAATCCAAATATAAAAATTGGATCCAGGATGATATTACCAACTGTTCCAATCAGCATTCCCATCATCGCGCCCATTGCAGCACCTTCGCTTCGTAATAGTTGACCGATAGCAAAATTGCACATAATTGGGATAGCACCTAAGAAAAGAATCATTGAATATGCAAGAACAAAAGGAAAAGTTGCTTCACTTGCACCCAATGATTTTGCAATAGAAGTAATATAAATGCTGCCAACAATCATGACGATGATACCAAGACCAATACAAATCGCAATCCCTGTTGAAAGTGTTTTATTTGCCTTTTCATAATCCTTTTCCCCTAAGCATCGTGATATATACGAAGATGCGCCTGTACCAACAATCCCAGCAATTGCCATCATAAGCATAAAGATGGGTGTAGTAATATTGACTGCGGCTAATTGATTGGGATCGCCTAGTATGCCAATAAAAAAAGTGTCCACTAAATTATATAAAACCTGTATCATCATTCCCATTACAACGGGAATAGACATGGTTAAAATTGCTTTGGTAACTGGTTCTTTGCTGAGTAATTCTATTCTTTTTGTGTTCATAGGATATCCTCTTCTTTCGTTGCAACTGCAGCATTTTCTGCCATTGTAATAAGTGATTTGTTAAGCATATCTAAAGAGGCTTCATCAAATCCGGTTAAGAAAAGATCATTCCATTTTTTTAAAATACTGATAAGGACAGGTTTAAAATCAAGTGCTTTATCCGTCACATTTAAAAGATTCGATCGACTATCTAATGGATGATCGGTTCTTTGCACAAACCCCTTTTGCACTAAGTTTTGGATGATTCTAGTCATGACGCCTTTGTCATAGTGTAATTCATCAATCAGCTGGTTTTGCGTTGCATAGAAATTCTCTGGATGAGAATTTTTTAATATTTGTACACTTGTATTTCCGGTTTGCTCATAGAGTGTTAATAAGACCATTCCTTCAGCGGTATTCAGGTCATATTGTTTTAAAGCCGTTTTTAGATATAGTTTAAAATATTTGTCGATGATGAGAATATTTCGTCCGATTTCCTTGTATAACACGTTCATACTCCTTTATATAGTTGTAAAAGCAACTACATAAATATAGCATAATATACTTGCTTTTACAACTAATATAAAAGTAGCGTTTTCCAATAAAAATATAATGCCAAAGTTTATTCTTTACACTATAATAGTATTACTGTTTTAAATAATAAAAATTACAAGGAGTAATCAATGGATCATAAATGGAATAAAGGAACGAACGAATCTGATCTAAATGGAACAACACAAAATAATGCAGCGATAAAACAGCATTATGGTTTTATGACAGCAACAACTATGATAATTGGTATTGTAATCGGATCTGGTATCTTTTTTAAAAGTGACGATATTTTAGCATATACAGGTGGAAATGTATGGCTGGGTGTATTGGTTTTTTGTATTGGTGCATGGGGAATCATTTTTGGAAGTCTTTCGATCACAGAATTATCGATCAGAACTTCCAACAATGGTGGAGTCGTGGGATATTTTGAAGCTTTTATATCTAAAAAAATAGCATGTGGTTTTGGGTGGTTCCAGACATTTGTATACTTTCCGACCTTAATCGTAGTATTAGCATGGGTATCTGGAATATATACATGTTCCTTGTTTGGCTTTAATAATACCTTAGAAATGCAGTCTTTATTGGGATTTCTATACTTATTATTTTTTTATGGAATCAATTTAATTTCAGTCAAGATTGGTGGGTATTTTCAAAATGCCACGACACTGATCAAGCTGATTCCATTGTTAGTGATTGCAATCGCAGGATTTTTTTGGGGACAACCGCATCCCGAGCTGGAGGAAGGTGTTAAACTTGTCACCACTCAAAATGTTGGACTTGCATGGCTTGCAGCATTGGTTCCAATTGCATATTCCTTTGATGGATGGATTATTGCAACCAATATAACGAATGAAGTAAAAAATCCCAAGAAAAATATGACATTAGCGTTAATCTGTGGACCGATTGTTGTACTTGGTGTCTATTTAACTTTCTATCTTGGGCTAACCAAAATATTAGGTGTCAATTATATTTTGTCTACGAAAGATCAGGCAATCAATAAGGTTGGGGAACTGTTGCTTGGAACTTATGGAATAAAAATTATTTTGATTTTCATTGTCATATCTGTATTAGGCGTTGTAAATGGTCTTGTCTTAGGTGGTATACGAATGCCACAAGCATTAGCGAGTAAGAACATGATGCCTGCTGCAACGAAGATAGGTACCATTCATGAACGATTACAGGTTTCTGTTCCATCACTTCAAGTTAGTTTTGCAACATCGATTATTTGGTTTGCAATTCATTATGTCACACAAAAATTTAATCTGCTTCGTGGTGGAGATATCAGTGAAATTGCAATTGTATTTAGTTATGCATGTTATATCATACTTTATATTAAAGTTATGAAAATGAAACGAGCTGGAGAGATTAAAGGAATTTTCAGAGGATGGATATGTCCGGTTTTTGCAATCGCAGGTGCCACAATAATATTTGTTGGTGGATTTATCAGAAATCCATTTTATGTTGGTATCTTTATTGCTTTTTGTGCTTTGGTCTTTGCTACAGGAAATATATATTTTAAAAATAAAAAGTAAGTGATAGCGTCTAATGTAAATATATTTAGAATACAAATGATTTCATGGAAAAACAGATAAATAGCCTATAAGTAAATAATGCTTTCAAAGGTTTTCAGCAAATCGGTAAGAATAGCCGATGCTGAAAACCTTTTTTTAGTGCCTTTTTTAGTATGAAAAAACAAAATGGACGCTATATTGTACAAAATGTACTAATAAATTTATTATTTTTTGATATTATTGTTGATTATGCATTTAAAAAGTAGTATAATAATTTCAATGTGTGAGCGGTGGCTCACGTCACATAAAATTATATAATAAGGTGTAAAAATGTATAAAAAACTAGATGAAGAAATGATGAGTAAAATACTGGAAACTGGAATTGATGAGTTTGCTGAAAACGGTCTGGATCGTGCAAATATTAATATCATCGCTAAAAAATCAGGAGTCAGTGTAGGTGTAATTTATAAGTATTATGGAGATAAGGATAATTTCTTTTTAGCCTGTGTACGTCACAGTCTGAAAGTTTTAGAACAGGTTTTAAGGGATACTGTTACAGAGGAAACAGATGTGATGACTTGTATCAGAAGCGTTGTTTATGCGTTGCTGGACCACTCTAAAAATCATAAAAACTATAATGTGATGTACAACGAAATTACATCAGGAAGCTGTAAACGGTATGCTGCTGTCTTAGCAGAAGAAATAGAAAAGAGCACAGCAGTGGCGTATGAGAAGTTAATAGAAAAAGCAAAACAGTCAGGAAAAGTAAGAAGTCATATTGATTCTCATATGCTTGCATTCTTCTTTGACAACATGTTAATGATGATGCAATTTTCCTATAGTTGTGATTACTACAGAGAAAGAATGAAAATATTCTGTGGAGAAGATGCACTGGAACAGGACGAAAAGATTGCTGAAGAGTTCATTAGGTTTATCGGTAATGCATTGGACTGCCGTGATTGAACCAATAATGAAATCTGGAAAGGAGTATGCTTTGCTATATGTAATTTCTTATGATTTTGGAACGACTGGAGTAAAATCCTGTCTGTTCAGTATTGGTGAAACGTTGAAATTGATCGCCAGCGAGTATGAGGTATATGAATTATATATTATGGAGAATGGTGGTGCCGAGCAGGATGCTGATGAGTGGTGGAATGCGATGTGTACAACAACACGCGGACTTTTTCAAAAAACTGGCATTGCACCCGATCAGATTTGTGGAATTTCATTCTGCTCCCAGATGCAGGGTCTTGTACTTGTGGATGATAAAGGCAATGCGCTTAGAAGACCAATGAGTTATATGGATCAAAGAGCTTCAGTGGAAATGAAAGAGTGCCAGAAACATGGTCTGACCATTTCCGGTGTCAGTATCAACAAACTGTTAAAAAGCTTAATCATTACACATGCCGCATCAACCAGTGTAAAAGATCCTGTTTGGAAATATAAATGGGTTCAAAACCATGAACCGGCACTTTTTTCAAAGGTTCATAAATGGCTGGATGTAAAGGAGTATTTAATTTGTCGATGCACAGATCAATTTGTCATGACGAAGGATTCTGCTTATGCCACTTTTCTCTATGATACCAGGCCTGGAAAATGGGGTTGGAACAAGGAACTTTGCAAAATGTATGGTGTAAATCCACAGCACCTTCCTAAAGTAATAGAGTGTTCGGATCAAGCAGGTATTCTTACTACAAAAGCGGCACAAGAGTTAGGGCTATCCCCAGGAATTCCAGTTTATGGCGGTGGCGGTGATGCAACACTGATTGGTGTTGGTGCCGGTTGTGTTCAAGTCGGTGATACGCATATTTATTGTGGAACATCGGGCTGGGTCAATACAGTAATCGATAGACAGGTTGTAGATATTTTTTCAATGATTGCCAGTATTATTGGTGTGGAATCTGGAAAGTATAATTATTTTGCAGAAATGGAAACAGCGGGCAAATGCTTTGAATGGGTAAAGGAACATCTGGTTCTGGATGAGATTGGAATCTACCTGAAGAAGACTAATATTGCTGAGAGTACAGAAAGTGTATACGAAAGCCTTTATGATTATATGTCAGATACGATATCTAAAATAGGACCGGGCGCAGGCGGTGTTATATTTACACCTTGGATGCATGGGAACCGGTGCCCATTTGAAGATCCGGATGCAGCTGGAATCTTCTTCAATGTAAAACTTGAAACGGGTAAGACAGAATTAATCAGGGCCGTACTTGAAGGTATCTGCTTTCACCTTCGTTGGATGTTAGAATGTCAGGATAAAAAAATTAAAACTTCCCAGACGATACGGTTTGTCGGTGGGGGTGCATTATCGAGCGTTACCTGTCAGATCCTTTCAGATATTACGGGCAGAGTCATTGAGACGATTGAAGATACAAAAGATGCTGGTGCGGTAGGCGCAGCCATGTTAGTAGCAGTTGGAAACAAAAGCCTGCCGGATGTAGCTTCAATTAAAGACTATATATCTGTTAAGAAAAGATATCTGCCAGACTTGAATCATAAAAGGATATATGATAAGAATTACCAGATTTTTAAAAGATTATATCAAACAAATAAAAAGAATTTTGCGCTGATGAATGGTTACGAAAGACGGGTATGAAAAATGGAAGAAAAGAATGCTAGAAAGTTGTTGGTGGATACAGGAAAAGAACTGCTTGAAACAGGACTTGTGGCAAGAACCTGGGGAAATGTAAGTTGCAGACTGGATCATGACAATATTGTGATTACGCCAAGTGGTCTCGATTATAAAAAGACAAAAGAAGAAGACATTGTAAAGATGAGTTTGACTTCAGGAGAGCATCAGGGAATCCATAAACCTTCTGGTGAAAGAAGGGTACACATCGCAGCATATGAGGTGTTCCCAGAGGTGAATTTTGTGATTCATACACATCAGACCTATGCAACAGCGTTGGGGCTTGCTGGGTTTCAAGCGCTAGATATCACGAAAGAAGAAAAGGAAATGCTGGGTGGTATTATGCTGGCAGAGTATGGCCTTCCCGGGATGAAAAAACTGACAAATGCGGTACAGGCAGCTCTTAAAACAGGCGCCAAAGTCGTGCTTATGATTCACCACGGTGCGCTTATTTGTGGAAGTTCGCAAGAAGAAACAATGAATAAGGCAATTCTTTTAGAAAAAATCTGCAAACGTAATATTAAGGGAAATCTTGAAGAGAAGAATAAAAATTCAGCACAAGAGGCTGAGCAATTAATGAAAGCGGTGAAAGAAAAATATCGCTACGCATCTCTGGTACAAACACCGTCAGCTCTAGCTTGTGCGAACAGTGGAAAACCAATTTATGCGCAAGTAGATGATATGGCACAGATGATTGGCAGGAAAATCCCCATAACTTCCGGAAAAACGAAAGAAGTGATCAAAGTCCTTGAAAAAGTAAATTCGGTTCTTGTCCCTGGAATTGGAGTGGTTGTGACATCAGAGACGGAAGATGATATGGCAGCGCTAGAATTGTTGGTAGAGAAGGCGGCAGTTTGTAATCTCCATACAACAGCATTCCATGTAAAAGCAAGAGTGAATATCATCCATACGGCTTTAATGAAATTTGTTTATCAAAAGAAGTATTCAAAACAAAAAGTTTAGGAGAACCATGAATATGGATAAGAAAAAAGAAACGATACGTATTGTAAAATTTTTTCTATTTTCAGTTTCGGCAGGCGTGATAGAGATGGTCACATTCGCATTGCTCAATGAACTGACAAAATGGCCATATTGGCCAAGTTATCTGATCGCGTTGACATTATCGGTGCTCTGGAATTTTACTTTAAATAGAAATTTTACGTTTCAATCGGCATCTAATGTTCCCGTTGCGATGATAAAGATTGCAGTCTTTTACTGTATTTTCACACCCGTCACAACACTGCTTGGGAATTTTCTGGTAGAGAATTTGTTGTGGAATGCATACTTGGTAACTGCAATTAACATGGCGCTTAATCTCACGACAGAATATATTTACGATAGATTTTTTGTATTTGGAAAAACAATTGATACCAATCACAGAGCAGAACACAATCAAGACAATCAATAAAAGGAGGACAAATAAATGAAAAATTGCGGTATAAGCAGATGGGATGATCCCTCAATAATCAATGCAAAGCTAAAAAAACTTACAGATCAGGTAATCTGGGAGGTTGATGATAACTATTATAACAATGTTGTCATGAAATACTTTGAAGAAAAATGCGGTATTTCAAAAGCTGTTTATGAGGAATCAAAAAATTATATTCCAGGAGGCGTGCAGCATAATCTGGCATTCAATAAGCCATTTCCGATGTGTATATCAAAGGCAGACGGTGCATATCTATATGACAAAGATGGAAATGAGTACATTGACTTTTTACAGGCAGGAGGGCCAACGATACTTGGAAGTAACTATCCTGTAGTCAGAGAAAAAGTAATAGAGCTTTTGAATGAATGCGGTCCTGTTACAGGACTACTGCATGAAGCGGAACTCATGATTGCACGGGAAATTAACAAGCATATGCCAAATGTAGAAATGTTCCGTATGCTTGGTTCAGGAACAGAAGCAGTTATGGCATCCCTTCGTATCGCAAGAATTGCAACAGGGAATAAGCATATAATCAAAATAGGTGGGGCGTATCATGGATGGTCAGATCAAATGGTCTATGGACTTAAAATTCCTGGAAGCAGAGCGTTACTGGAATCCCATGGAATACCTTCAGGCGCTTATCGTTATACCGATGAGGTACGACCGAATGATTTGAATATGCTGGAGAAAATGTTAAAAAGGAATCGCTTGTCAGGAGGAACTGCTGCGATTCTTCTTGAACCAGTTGGTCCAGAAAGTGGAACAAGACCGATTGCAAAAGAATATAATAAGGCAGTACGCGCGCTTTGCGATAAATATGGAGCATTGTTAATTTTTGATGAAGTAGTGACGGGATTCCGTGTTGCACTCGGTGGTGCACAAGGATATTTCGATGTAGCGCCAGATCTTACAATTTTTGGTAAGATTGTTGCAGGTGGATATCCTGCGGCAGGTGGTGTTGGTGGCAAAAAAGAATATGCACAGCTTATGGCAGCAGGACTTGCAACTGGAAAACACAGAGCCTATGTTGGAGGAACACTTGCAGCCAATCCACTTTCCTGCCTGGCTGGCTATACTGCAATTCAGGAAATTGAAAGGACAAATGCCTGTGAGATCGCGGGACAGATGGGAGATCGCCTGAATGATGGATTGGTAGAATTGATCGACCGATTTGGGTTACCATTTGTAGCGTATAATCAGGGCTCGATTGTACACTTGGAATGTACGGGTGCAATGAGTTTTGACTTTTCATCTATGTCATTTGTAAAATCGGCACTTGGTTTATTAAAGCATAAGAAGATGATGTATGTACGAAAAGACTCAATGGAGAAGATGGGAGCAGCTTATATGGCAAATGGAATTGTGACACTTGCCGGCAGCAGACTTTATACATCTCTTGCAGATACACCTGAAATTATTGATGAAGCGCTGAACAGATTTGAGGAAGTCTTTAAACATGTTAAGAAAACGGATAAAGGGTTGTTATAATTAAAATTATAAACAGCTTTGACTCTTAAATGTATTTGATAACTTTACATAAAATCTCAGTATCGTGGCAGGAACACTGATACTGAGATTTTTTTGTTTGAATGATTGATGTTTTTTGGTAGAATGAAAGAAGATATAAGTCTCGCGCTTGTAATTTGATACAAAAGATCTAGAAACATAGTAGGAGGATGACATGAACTGGGAACCATGGACTGGTTGTTATAAAGTAAGTGATGGTTGTACCAATTGTTATTTTTACGGACCATATGCAAAAAGATATGGACAAAACGTGATAGAAAAAACAGATAAATTTGACTGGCCAATAAGGAAAAATTCAAAAGGTGAATACAACATCAAAGGAAATAAAATTCTTGCTACTTGTTTTGCAACCGACTTTTTTCTTCCGGAAGCAGATGAGTGGCGTAAAGAAATATGGGCTATGATAAAAGAAAGATCAGATATTGAATTTTTAATTTTAACAAAGAGAATTGATCGATTTCTGGTATCACTTCCAAAAGACTGGGACGAAGGTTATGACAATGTTAATATTGGATGTACCGTTGAAAACCAGAAGTTGGCAGATGACAGGCTTCCATTATTTTTATCTTACCCAATCAAGCGGCGTTTTATTGCATGTGCACCGCTCTTGGAAGAGATTGACTTGACACCTTATCTCCATGGAGTTGATCATGTTACGGTAGGAGGAGAAACGGGGAGAGACGCACGTGAATGTGATTATAACTGGGTGTTAAATATACGTGAGCAGTGTAAAAATGCAAATAAAACATTTTGGTTTAAGAATACAGGATCACTTTTCAAACGTGATGAAGTAGTAGAGAAGGTAAACCCATTTAAGCAAAACAGTCTGGCAAAAGAACTAGCGATTGATATTTCGAATGGAAGAAGATTGTTTTAATAAAAAGTGTTTCACTTTAGGAGAATAGCGTGAAAAAAGAAATTAAGACACAATTTTATGATACATTTGTATGCATTGCAGATAGATGTTCGTTTACCTGTTGCCAGGAATGGAAGATTGCAGTGGATGATGCCACTTATTCAAAATGGAAATGTTTAAGCCTGGATAAACAGACGAATACTTCTTTAAATCAATATGTCATGCAGAAAGATGGCAATCGTGTGATAGCACTAAATGAACACAAGCAGTGTCCTTTTTTAAACGAACAGAAATTGTGTAATCTGGTTTTAGCATTTGGGGATGATGTGCTGTCTGAAACCTGTTCAAGTTTTCCAAGACAAGTCCATGAATTCAAAGATAGAAAAGAGTATTCCTTGGTGTCTTGCTGTCCAGAAGTCATAGACTTTATGAATCAACAGGATGCCATTCGATTTACAATGAATCTGTTAGAGATGGATGAGGATGTTTTGTTTCAGATACGGACAATGATGATTGCAATCATGCAAAATCAACAGTTTTCTATCTCGAATTGTGTGATGATGCTATTCTATATTCTTTTAGAACTCAATCAGAAAAAAATCATATCAAAAAATGATATAGATAAATATATGCAGGAGAGCGTTTTAAAAGAATTATCAGAAGCCATAAACAAGATGCAGTTTAAAACCTTAGATACTTTTGAAGAGAACAATGAACTTTTCTTAGATATGGTCGAGAATTATAGAAAGCAGGATTTGTATACTGGATATCTGGAGCCAATTGCAATGTTAGCAGAAAATTTATCATCAGAGTATGATGAATATAAAATAACGACACATTTACAACAATTCGAAGGACAATTTAAAATGTTTGAAAAATTACTTCGTAATTATATTGTTATGGATATCTATACGAATAGCCTGATGCCTGAATCAACTTTAGAAAATATAGTTGTAATGTTTCAATGGATTGCGATGGAATATATAATCATCAGACATACATTGTTTCTTAAATGGCTACTGGAAGAACAGAAATCGCTGACGTATTCTGACGTGCGTGACTACATCGTAGTCATATCACGGATGATGGGATATGACCACGAGGATATTTATGAATATCTGGAAAAAAGTTTTGAAGCATTCGTATGGGATTGGGGATATCTTGCATTGCTTATTGGAAAGAATTAATCTGATCTTCAAATGTCGCAATTGTCCACTGCTCCATGAATTTTAACTGCTCGGGAGTATGAAACCAATGCTCTCCATGTTCCATAATGGTCAGTTTGCATCTGAAATTTTTTGTAAACTGATCAACTACAATATAATCTGTGAGATTGTCATGCTCAGCATAGAGTATGTATGTTAGGAAGGGCCACTTTGTAATGTGGTGTTCTTTGGCATAGGTTAGATAATCCAGAGAAAGGGTCTGTCCAAAAGAGGTTTCAATCGTTTTTTCTGTTTGTAACTGAGATTCTGTAACACTTGCCCACTGCATCATATTACATATTAATTGGTGCATATCAAGGATTGGTGAGACGAATTGGCAAGTTTCAAATGACTCATCAGTAAAACACAACAGGCTAAACCAGGCACCAATACTATTTGCGCGTAATCCAAATCGTTTCCAGTTTGATTTCGCATAATTCATAATGGTAAGTAACTCAGGAACTACATGCCATGGGTCAAAACTATTTGTCTCAAGGTTGCGTTCGCCATGTTCTGGCAAATCTACGCTCAGAACTTGCCAGCCATACTGGGTAGCAATGTTGGCAAAAGTTTTGGCATCTTCTTTACTTCCGTCTTTTCCGTGAATAAAAAGATATAATTTCTGTGATGTATCACCCCAGAGAATAGAAGGAATTTGCTCGATTTTTAAATATTCTTTTTTCATAAATTTATACATCTCCCAACTGATTAAAATAATAACGGCAATATAAAAACTAATAACAGTAATACATATACTAATATCATTAGTATAATATAATAATCCATTCTTTTCGTCAAGGGATATAATAACAGCAATTGTATTTATTAGAAGCATTGTATTGACGATACGAATCAGATTAATTATGCTGATGTTAGGAGCTATATCATGTTTTCAAGAAAGGTTTATAATCATGCGTGTAAGTAAAGAAAGAGTCATTGAGGTTGCCTCGGAAATTGCGGATACAGAGGGCCTTAATAAGTTATCTTTAAAAGTGGTTGCAGAAAAACTCAATATTCGTACACCCTCTTTATATAATCATATTTTAAGTCTGGAGGAACTTCTGCGGGAAGTTGCTCACAATGGAATGAGAAGTATGAATGAACAAATGACGCAGTCAGCGATTGGATATACTGGTGATGCTGCAATAAAATCAGTGGGTATTGCATATCTTGAATATGTTACCAGGCATCCAGGTGTTTATGAAGTAATTCAATGGGTTCATTGGCATGAGAATGATGATACCAAAATGATATTTGATGCATATAAAGCACTACTTGTAAAACTGATACTTTCTTGTGGATGGCAACCAAAATATAAAGATGAGGCACTAAAATTACTCATGGGAGTGATACACGGATACGTAACACTGGAACTTGGAAGAGCACTGAGTAATTATGATCAGGTAAAAAAAGAATTTTCAGAGGCAATCGAAGTTGTACTATCAGGATTACACAATAAATATGATAATAAATCTTAAAATGTAAAACTTCGAAAAACTTTTTCTGAATGGTATGATATAGCAAATAATGAGCAAAATGAAAATTGCAGTATTTTAGCAATCCGGATTACATATGCAACTGTAATAAAAGATCATGGTGCGGTGCGATACCACATGGATTTTATTCATAAAACGGTAACAGAAAACAACGTCATCAGGTGATTGCACCGATAGTATTGCCAGACTTGGAACGAAGGAATAATAACATATATTTAAATTGAAACAGCCTCAGAAATGAGGCTGTTTTCTATGAAAAATATATTTGAATAAATTACGATTGACATAATAGTACGAAGGTCGTAATATTGTGAGTGAGGTGACAATATGAGTATAAATGTAAAAGAAACAGAAATTACACGACTTAATAAGCTCTATCATAAATTGCTAATGTCAAATGCAAGTAAAAAACTGCAATATCCAAAGGAATTATCCAGCCTTTCTACGATAGATATTTCGGTGGTTAATCTCGTTGCAGAAAATAAGGACATCATTGTGAGAGAAATAGCTGCAATTTTATCAGTACCAAATAGTACGTTAACGAGTTCAATCAACAGACTAGAGAAGAAAAACCTTGTAAGAAGATTGATCAGCATGCGAGATCGTCGTTCATTTTCTCTGGAACTTACGGAACAAGGATGGGAGATTCAACAACTACATTTGGCATTTGAAAGAAGTTATTTTGAAGCAATCCTGGAAAAACTTGATACCTACGAAGAAAGAGAAATTTTTATGGATCTGATTGATAAAATAGTGACAGGATTTGTTACACCAATAGAAAGTTAAGGGATGATGGTATGGAATATTGTAATATAGACAGCGCAGTGATCGCGTATAGAAGCATTGGATCTGGAGATATCACTTTTGTAATAGACACATGTCTGAATTCTTGCAGCGCAGAGTGGTGGCATATTGGAGAACTTTTAAGTGAAAAGGGAAAAGTATTATTGTTTGACAGACCCGGTTATGGTAAAAGTACAGTTTCGACACTTCCAAGAACACCACAAAATCAGGCGGCAGAGTTAAATACACTGCTGCAAAAACTTAAAATTGAAGATAAGATTGTAATGATTGGACATTCTCAAGGGGGATACTATTGTGCTGAGTATGCACTTTACTATCCAGAAAAAATAAAAGCACTGCTCCTTTTGGATCCGGCAACACCCTTTGATGATACGTTTAAAAGTGAACTATCACAAGAGGAGTATAAGGGAAGTGGTGTGGATAAAACTGCTTCTTTAAAGCTGGCATATTATTTAACAAAATGTAAACTTGGTTTCTTACTAAAAACTTTGTTGAAAAAATCCCCCCCGTTTTACTATTATTCCTTTGCGAAGGACGCCGAAAAATATTTGCTCCATTCATTATGTCAAAAAAATAATTATCTGACTGCACTTGAAGAGTATAAATATTCACATCATCATGAGTGTACAGAGCATATGGTGCAAGCGATTGAATCATCGAAGCTACAACATCTGAAGATCATATTGATGACTCATTCCAGTGAGAAAATGATAAAGGAACTTCAGTATTATGGCAATTTGAAACCAGAATCAGCAGAAAGAACAGAACAGATATGGCAGGAAGTCATGAAACGCTATCTTACGCTGTCTAATCATGCTGAGCATATCACAGCAGAACAGAGTGGTCATTATATTCATCTGACAGATTTGGATCTTTTCATGAGAATGATCGAAGGTGTACTTGAATGAGTAAGTTGAAAAGTAGTAATGAAACGAAGAATATCAACAAGACAGAACTAGTCAATCAAAGTATTGATTATATGATTCAACATATGTCAGATGAACTTACCGTGAAAGAGGTTGCGGATTATTTTCATTATTCTGAGTTTTATTTTAGCAGAGTATTTAAGTCAGTCACTGGAGATAGTGTTTATGCATATCTAAAACAATTAAAAATGAATCAGAGCGCAATTGATATTAAACTGAAAAGAGATAAGTCGATTACTGAAATTGGACTTGATTATGGATACACTGCTTCAAATTATAGCTCTGTATTCAAGACTCAACACAAAATCACACCATCTGAGTTTCGAAAGAAAATCGATTGTTATCAGATGAAAAGTCCATTTGGAACAGAAAACATAGAAATATTTAAATCTTTTAGTGAGTATCATAACCATATGACGATTGAAACACTACCAGATTATGATGTGATTTATGAGCGTGTGTTTGGAACATATTATGACCTAAAAGATAAATGGATGGAGTTTCTTGAAAAGTACAAAGAGCATATAAAAAACAATACGATACTGATAGAGCGATTTTTCGATGATCCAACGATTACAGACCCCAATCATTGTGTGTGTGACTTGTGTGCAACATTCATTGAATGCGGTACATTTACGAATAGATCAGTTTTAAAAGGAGGTAAATTCGCAGTATATCGTTACGAAGGTAAAATTGATGGTATTTTTGGTACTGTACAGGGAATTTTTTCTGTCTGGCTCCCATCCAGTGGGTTTGAAATGGATGAACGTTTTGGTTTGCACATTTACCGTTCTATTGATATAGAGTCACAGTTTGTTGTCATGGATCTCTGCATTCCTATAAAATAGAGCAGGAATTCAGAAGTTTAATGATACAAGCTGTGTTAATATTTGTCTGGGTAACGAAAGGTTTTATTAATGTATGTAGTATACAGATAGGGAGAAAATGATATGGACAGTATCAGACAAATGCAAAAAGACACACTCTACAAAGCAATAGAAAGTATGAGCAATGAGGAGACAGCAGAAAAAATCGTATGTAGGGAAACAGAAATTATTGGAGAACAGGGGAATGAAGAATGGGTAAATTCAACAATGAGTCGTCTTGAAAAACAATTTGATGCAGCTACGGTGAAAGAAATCAGAATGAAATGCCAGTGTGGTTATGGAATAGATGAAAGACTGGAACTGCTAAAAGATCTGTTAGCTTCGTCTTCAAATTTGGAAGAATTTGCAGGCATGCAGAAGGCGCAGGAGGCAGGCTTGTTCTATCGGGATGGTTCGTTATATCTAAAGTTTGGATTCTGCCCATGTCCTATGCTAATGGATGTTAAAAAACTTGACACAATGACGTGGTGTCAATGTACTGCCGGGTATAGCAAAGTATTATTTGAAAAGGCATTTGGATGTCAGGTTGAAGTGGAATTATTAAAAAGTATAAAAGCTGGAGATGATATCTGCCTGATGAGAATACTTCCAGAAATAACAACATGGTAACCTCAGAATAAATTTGTAAACCTGTCAAATAAATTGCTTGCAATTTAATAAAAAAAGGTATAGTATTCATATATAACAATGATAGGAATAATTACTGATTTGATTGGAGGGCAAGCTATGAACATAAATTTTGGTGAAGTATTTGGCTGGTTATTAATAATCTCACTAGTGGGTACCATAATGAATTACTGCGTTAAATTTGTAAACAGACAGTTTGGAAAAAATGCAGGTCCTGATTCACTCTTTAAGAAATGCATGAAAATTCTGATGACGATATTTGTTCGTAATCACAGGTATTTTGGATTGGCTGCAGTGATCTTATTAATGATTCATTTCTTAATACAATTCTTTACCTATGGTCTTAATTTAACAGGAGGTCTTGCAGCAGGATTGTTATTGATTCAGGTCATACTTGGTTGGAATGCAAATAAGAATAAAAAACCAAGGAAGGGTGCCTGGTTTGTATTACATCGCTCAATAGCAGTACTGATTGTATTAGCAGTAATTCTGCACTTGACGTTACCATATTCGCTGAATGCATTGACAGGACAAAACACACCGGGATCAAAAGCAGAAGGAAACGAAGCAGCACAGCTACAGACATTTACACTGGAGGAACTGGCTACCTATAATGGTGAGAACGGAAACAAAGCTTATATCGCATACGATGGACTTGTATATGACGTGACAGATATTCCACAGTGGAAAAATGGAAAGCACAATGGACAGGTGGCGGGTACCGATGTTACAGGAATCATGGAAAACGCACCACATGGAACTTCTATGTTAGATCGGCTTGAAGTTGTTGGTGAACTCAAGTAATGTGTCTTCAATGAGAGGGGGATACAATGGAACTTTATGAAGTTAAAATACTGGATATCATATCTGTTTCAAATGATGTTTTTACATTTATCCTTGAAAAACCGGAAGGTCTAAGCTGGGAGCCTGGTGGACATATGCACGTTGGGCTTCCGGGTTTTATGGATAGAGATCCGTCAGACAAAGAATTGGTAAGGCATATGTCGATTGTTACGACACCCCAACAGGGAGTGATTGGATTCACTACAAGAATCCCAGAGTCATGTTCAACTTTTAAAAGCCAGTTGTCTGCAATGGAAGAGGGAGATCGACTTACTATCTTTAAAATACATTCTATTATGAAATTGCAGGAAGTTGATATTCCTATGGTTTTTTTATCAATGGGAATTGGAATGACTTCATTTTATCAGATGATATTACAATATCAGAATTTAACAGGTAGGAAGCATTTGACATCGGTTCATATCGCCAAAGCCAATGAGCATATTTATCGTGATGAAATAGAAGCAAGGCAAATCGAAGGCATAAAGTTATTGTGGCCTGATAACAGAGAACAGTTTAAAAATGAAATAAATCAATTGGTAAGAGCTGACCTTAATACAATTGAGGGTGCCAAGAAGCCTATCTATTATATTGTTGGCAGTGATGTATTTCTTGTGGATATGATTGACCGACTGATACAATCTGGTATCAGCAGCAATCGAATTTTAATTGATAAAAAAGAAGAAAAAAGGATTCCATTTTTTGAAAAATATATGATTGGATAATTGTTATTCGTTTTTATGATAATGAAGGACAAATTGGTTTTTATGGTAATCAAGATAGCCTTCTCGTTTCAGACGGGAAAGTTCAGCAGAAAGCGCACTTCTATCAGCACACAGATAATCTGCGAGCGCCTGTCTGTCAAATGGAATTGAAAATTCAAAGCATGAATACTTTGCAGACATCAAGGAAAGATAACTTAGTATCTTTTCTCGAAGACTACGCTTTGACAGGACTTCTATTTTTTCAGTCAATTGAATATTTTTAAGAGAGACTATTTTTAACATGTTTTGAATGAGTGTATGGTGGAAATCACATCCTGTAAAACACGGTGTAGCTAATTTGTCTGGATCAATAAATAAAACAGTACAATCCGTGATTGCCATGACACTGAATGAAGAAATCGGCATTTGTGAAAATGCAAAAGATTCGCCAAACAGATCACCAGACTGTAGATCGGATAAGATCGTCCGGTTACCAAGAAAATCGTCCTGAACAATTTGTGCTTTTCCGGATAACATGATACCAATTTTTTTAATCGTCTGGTGTAATGAAAAAATAAATTCATTTTTTTGAAAGGTATTGGTGCCGGTAGAAAGGCAGTTAAGTAATCGTGGAATCTGTAATGTTTCTATTCCTCGAAATAAATCCATCTGATTTAGTATAGCATCATAATTTTTTTCCATAAACTCCTCCTATCCGTTGTGAAAACAACGGATTTTCTATTTTCATCATAGTAGACTGAAATGACAAGGTCAACAGTTTTATTTCACAATGAAAGGATCATGAAAAATGAATCAGTATTTTAAAAGCAATGATACAATATATGAACTGACACAGGCTTATCCAGAGACAATTGCCATCTTAGTAAGTAACGGGTTTGAAAACATGCAAAATGCTGCTATGCGTGAGAGCTTGGGCAAAACAATTACATTGGAACAAGCACTTACTATGAAGAAAATGGATATAAATTCCTTTGAAGAACGTTTAGTTGAAGCAATCAATCAGTCAAAAAGTGAAACCGATTCAGCACTTCTTGAAAAAAACAAGAAACAAAACGCCAGAGTTTCTATTCAGGGAGTTTTACCTTGTCCTATCAGAATTCCGCTTCTGGAAGGATTTGAAAAATGGCTCTTAGAGCAGGAGGACGCTGTAAAAGCAGATCTTGACTATCAGCTACAGGCTGCATCTATGGGAGTAGACTGGATGAAAGATCAAGTGAAAGCATCAGATTCAGAGGATATCCTTGCAGATTTATTTATTTCAGCAGGGTTTGATCTGTTTTTTGACAAAGAACTTATCGGTAAATTTAAAGAACAGGGTATTTTTAAGGATCTTACAGGAATTAGGCAGTATCATACAGATTTTGAAAATGAGCGGATACAGTTACGCGATCCGAAAGGACAATACTCTATGCTTGCTGTGGTTGCAGCAGTCTTTCTTGTCAATACAGATGAACTCGGAGACAGAGCGGTTCCTGTAAGTTGGGAAGATTTGTTAAAACCAGAATTTGAAAATTCAGTATCACTTCCCATTGGAGATTTTGATCTGTTTAATGCTATTTTACTTAATATTTATAAAAAATATGGGGAAGATGGTATTAGAAAATTGGGACGCAGTTTGTTACAGAGCATGCATCCGGCAGAAATGGTCAAATCACATATTAAAAAGGCAAATAAACCTGCAGTAACAATTATGCCATATTTCTTTACGAAGATGACGAAAAAAGGTGGGCCCATGAAGGCGGTCTGGCCGAAGGATGGGGCAATTATTTCGCCGATCTTTATGCTATCAAAAGACGCTTCCAGTGAGAAAATAAAACCATTTGTAGATTTTTTTGCATCAAAAGAAATAGGGGAAATTTTATCTCATCAGGGATTATTTCCAAGCGTACATCCGGAAGTTGATAACCTGATGGAAAAAGAGAATCAGTACATGTGGTTGGGGTGGGATTATATCGAAAGCCATGATATAGGACCTATGATTAAGGAATTGGAAGAAATATTCCACACAAGCAAGGAGGATTAGTATGAATCTTGTTACATTTTCGGGGCCACCATCCTCTGGTAAGACCTCAGTCATTTTGAAAACAATTCAGGCAATCAGACAAAAGGGACAAAAAGTTGGTGTGGTGAAGTTTGATTGTCTCTATACAGAAGATGATATTTTATATGAAAAAGCAGGTGTTCCTGTAAAAAAAGGATTATCAGGTGCGTTATGTCCAGATCATTTTTTTGTCAGTAATATTGAAGAAGTTGTGCAGTGGGGTATCCAGAATCAATTAGATATACTCATTACAGAGAGTGCTGGCTTGTGTAATCGATGTTCACCGCATATTAAAGACATTAAGGCGGTATGTGTTATTGATAATTTAAGTGGCATGAATACCCCAAAAAAAATAGGCCCGATGTTAAAAGCAGCTGACATTGTGGTAATTACGAAAGGTGATATTGTGTCACAGGCAGAACGTGAAGTATTCTCATCCAGAGTCAGCTCTGTCAATGCAAAGGCAATTGTGATGCATGTGAACGGACTGACGGGTCAGGGTGCATTCGAACTTAGTACATTACTGGAAGAGAAGGAACAGCAAATTAATTCTGTGAAAGGACTGGAACTGAGATTTTCAATGCCTTCAGCACTCTGCTCCTATTGCCTGGGTGAAAAAAGAATTGGGGAAGAGTATCAGATGGGAAATGTCAGAAAGATAGAGATAGGGGATTAATATGATTACAAAATCAATAGTAGAGCAGATGACGATTCTTGAACTATATTCAAAATACCCATTTGTATTAAGCTATTTTGAAAATAATAAACTTAATATCACTGGACACGAGAATAAAAAAGTACAGGAGTATAAGGAACAGTTTGAGGAGCATGAGCTGGAAGAATGGGCAATTGATCTTTCAAAACTTGAAGAGGAGCTGGCTGAATATATCAATCAAATGCTTTCGTTTTTAGGAGAAGAGCAAGAACAAAGTGTATCCTCACTAACCATACTTCCGGGAAAAGATAAAACTGGAATACCTGAAACATTTCAGGAATTCGTGATTCAAAAGAGCGATATTATTGCAATCGTAGGGCCTACCGGTTCTGGGAAATCACGTTTGCTTGCTGATATTGAATGGACGGCAAAAGGAGATACACCAACAGGAAGAAGCATTCTGATCAATGGACAGGAAGCGGATAACAAATGGCGTTTTTCAGGGAGCAACAAACTGGTGGCGCAGTTGTCACAGAATATGAACTTTGTCATTGACCTGACCGTTGGAGAGTTTATCGAACTGCATGCAAAAAGCCGTCTGGTAGAAAATCCAGAACAGGTTGTAAAAAGAATCGTTGAAGCAGCCAATTATCTTGCAGGAGAAAAATTTAAATATGATACGCCTGTTACTTCACTTAGCGGTGGACAATCAAGAGCACTCATGATAGCAGATACTGCAATCTTAAGCACTTCTCCAATTGTTTTAATTGATGAAATTGAGAATGCAGGTATCGATCGAAAAAAAGCATTAAAATTACTGGTTGGTGAAGAAAAAATCGTATTAATGGCAACCCATGATCCAACACTTGCACTTATGGCGAAGAAAAGAATTGTAATTAAAAATGGTGGTATTTCAAAAATAATTGAGACATCAGAGGAAGAAAAAAAGATTCTGATAAAATTAGAAGAGATGGATGAAAAAATTCAGTCGCTGCGTGCCGATCTGCGTGCAGGAGAATATGTAAAAGGAGATTTTTAGTATGCATGAAGGATGTTCAGGAAGTTTTCAGGATGGGAAACAGGTAGTAGATAAAATTAGAATGATGGGATTTTCAGAGCAGTATATGCCAGTACCACTTCCAATAGAGTGTGAATGTGGTGAACGCTTTGATATGGAAAAATTTGAGGACAGATGTCCTGTCTGCGGCATGGTATTTGGTGTCACACCATGTCATGCATTTGATCCTGCAAATGTTATGGCCGCAGGAATTGGGTACGAAGAATAGGCTCGGGAATACAGAGAGCAATTAATTGAAATAACACAGCAATTATATAGAATGAAATATTTAGAATTTTGACTTATATTCATAGTAAGTAGAAGGATATAAGGAGGAGTTCAAATGAGTGAAGCAAAGGTCTGGGTAGAAAAAGTAACAATACCTACTTATGAAATTGGAGAAGCAGAAAAAACACCAATGTTTTTAGAAAAAAGGGTATATCAGGGAAGCAGCGGTAAAGTATACCCTTATGCAACAATTGAAACAATCAGTGATCAGAAAAAAGACAAGGAATACACAGCAGTATACCTGGAAAATGAGTATATTAAAGTTATGGTGCTGCCTGAACTTGGGGGCAGAATACAACGTGCTTATGACAAAACAAATGATTATGATTTCGTATATTATAACCAAGTGATTAAACCTGCACTTGTAGGGCTTACAGGACCTTGGATTTCTGGAGGAATAGAATTTAACTGGCCACAGCATCACAGACCAACTACATTTTTACCGGTAGATTATGTATTGGACGAAGCGGAAGATGGAAGTAAATCAGTTCTTGTTCATGATGTTGATCAGATGTATGGAACCAAAGGAATCGCAAAATTCACACTTTATCCGGGGAAAGCTTATATTGAGATTACAGGACAGCTTTATAACAGAACACCATATGCACAAACTTTTTTATGGTGGGCCAATCCTGCTGTTGCTGTCAATGAAAATACGCAATCTATTTTTCCTCCTGATGTGCATGCAGTCATGGATCATGGAAAACGCGATGTTTCAAGATTCCCAATTGCAACAGGTGTTTACTACAAGCATGATTACAGCGAAGGGGTAGATATTTCACGTTACAAAAATATTCCGGTTCCAACTTCCTATATGGCGGAGAAATCAAACTATGATTTTGTAGGTGGATACGATTATGCAAAAGAAGCCGGAATCCTTCACGTTGCAGATCATCATATTTCACCTGGAAAAAAACAGTGGACTTGGGGATGCGGTGATTTCGGTAAAGCATGGGATAGAAATCTGACTGATGAAGATGGACCTTACATTGAATTAATGACGGGCGTGTTTACTGATAATCAGCCGGATTTTACATGGCTAAAACCATTTGAAGAAAAAACATTCAAACAATATTTCATGCCTTATAAAGAAGTGAGGCAGGTCAAAAATGCAACTAAAGAAGCAGCATGTAAGCTGGAGTGCACAGATAACAAGGTATCAATTGTTGTCTATACAACCGCATTATATGAAAATGCTACGGTGATCCTTCATCATAAAGGAGAAACCGTATTCCAGGAATCTGCTACCATATCACCAACACAGGTCTATAAACATGATTACGGGATGGTGGATTTGACAGAAGAAGAACTAGAGTTACAAGTGCTGTCTGCACAAGGCGACTGTCTGGTCAAATATCATCCTGAAAAGAAAAAAATTACACAGGTACCAGAACCAGCAAAACCAGCAACAGAACCTTCAAAGATATTGACAATAGAAGAACTATATCTGACGGGGCTTCATATTGAACAATACAGACATGCTACTTATCAGCCAGATGATTATTATCTGGAGGGCTTAAAAAGAGATTCTGGAGATATCAGAATCAACAATGCGTATGGTTCACTATTAATGAGAAGAGGAAGATTTGATCTCGCTGAAGCCTATTTATTAAAAGCACTTGAAAGACTGACAGAAAGAAATCCTAACCCTTATCATGGAGAAACTTTTTATTTACTTGGAGTATGCATGTTTTATCAAAACCGTATAGAAGATGCATATGATTATTTTTACAAGGCATCATGGAGTAATGAACAACAGGAAATGGCTTTTTATTATATCGCAGCAATCGATGCACGCAGTGGTAAGTTAGATAAGAGTCTTGAACATGTTGAAAAAGCATTGATTAAAAATAGCCATAACATCAAAGCAAGAGCTTTAAAAGCATGGTTATTAAGAAGAATGGGAAAACAACAGCAAGCATTCATTTTAATAAGAGAAAATCTGACGTTAGATCCATTTGATTTTGTCTCAGGTTATGAAGAAATAAAAATAGTTCACAGTAAGGAAACATGGTTCGTTCTTAAAAATAAGATGAGAGATTTTCACGAGAATTACTTAATGGCGGCCAAGGATTATGCGGAGTTTGGCGCATATGAAGAAGCAGTTGAACTACTGGATGACTGTCCTGTTAAGTCACCAATGATATTTTATTATAAAGCGTTCTATCAGAATAAATTGAGATCGGATTTTAAAGAAACCTTGGTTCTGGCAGAAAATCACTCCTCAGACTATTGTTTTCCAAATAAACTTGAAGATATTGAAGTTTTAAAGTTTGCAATGAGTTATGGTTGTGAAAAAAGAGCGCCTTATTATCTTGGAAATCTCTTCTACGATAAAATGCAATGGCAGGAAGCGATAGAAAACTGGGAATTGTCAGCAAAAAATGATGCAAATTTTGCAATTGTTCACAGAAATCTCTCACTTGCTTATTATAATAAACTGGGCAATCAGGAAATGGCAAAGAAAGAAATGGAACTTGCATTGAAACTGGAACCAGAAAATGCAAGGATTTTCTTAGAACTTGATCAACTTTATAAGAAATTAAATTGGGATAATTCATCAAGACTGACAGAATATGAGAAGAATCAAGACATAATAAAACAAAGAGATGACCTTTATATTGAATATATTACGCTTTTAAATAGTTGCCAAAGATTTGAGGATGCCTATCAGTGTTTAAGGAACCATCATTTCCATCCATGGGAAGGTGGCGAAGGAAAAGTAACAACACAATATAAAATCGCACTTGTTGAAATGGCTAAATCAGAAATGATAAAAGGCAATTATGATCATGCTGAGGACTATTTAAGAAATGCATTTACATACCCGGAAAATCTTGGAGAAGGAAAGTTGGAAGGAACGAAGGACAATCATATTCATTACTATCTTGGCATCATCCATGAAATAAAGGGAGACCAGAAAGCAGCAGAATTAAGCTTCCAGAAAGCGACCGCGAAAACGGACGAACCATCCGGTATTATGTATTACAATGACCAGCCAGCAGACATGATACTATATCAGGGAATGGCATATTTGAAACTAGGTGAATTAACAAAAGCGAAAGCATGTTTCTATCGGCTCATAGATTTTGGAGAAAGGAATCTGGAAAAAGAGGTCAAAATTGAGTATTTCGCAGTTTCACTACCTGATTTTTTAATTTATGAGGAAGATTATCAAAAAAGGAATCAGGCACATTGCAATTATTTAATTGCATTAGGGAATATAGGGCTTGGGAATAGAGAAGAAGCATTGAAATACCTGGATAAGACAGAAGTTTTAGAACCATCCCATCAAATGTGTGTCATCTATAAAAATATGATACAATAATACCAAACTGAAGACTAGGGCACAATACAGTACTGATAACCGTAAGCGAGTTACCTTAAGGGTAAGGGGGTATCATATGTCATATGTAAAGACGAAAGATGTATTGGGAACTGTTAATCGTGGTGATGTGGCGGGTGCAAGAAAATTTTCTATCCAAGAGATTTCTCGTGATGACTTATTTTCTGTTACCCGCGAAGTTGAGAAAGAGACTGGCATAAGTTTTATTACACATGCCCAGGATGAACAGGCGAAACAAATCTTATATTGGTAAAGATCTAATGTGTATTGGAGTCTAAAAACTGAAACAGAGCCTCTTTAGAGATACCAATACCTTCAATAGATTCAAGGACTTCGTTCTCGGTAATATAGTGGGGAACGACCATGATTTTTAATGTGTGGTAGGCAGTCTGATTTGCATTATCCAGATTATTTTGATACTGTCCAGACCTGATTGTATTCCTGAATACCTGGGGATCGATCAGGTCTTTTACAATATCGGAAAGTACATCAATATTTTCGATATCAGCACGTTGTTGAAACCGTGCATTGAAAATCGCAGTATTATAAGCCCACAGATCAACACCTAGTTCTTTTGCAAGAAACATACCACGAATACATAAGTCGGTATGTTTTCCAAAACTTTCAGGTCTGGGATGGATTTCAAACGGATGAAATTCAATGGTAAGTTCAGGGTGAAGCAGTTTGTATTCTGACAACTCTATAAAACTCTGATAACAAAAAGGACAGATATAGTCAAAATAAAAATCGGTATTCTTCATAGGCATAACTCCTTTCGAAATATAAAATCAGTATAAAGCTAACACGGACAGGAATCAATAAAGAAAGCATTATGAAAGTATAATGAAAGTATAATGAAAGTGTGAAAATTTCTCTACGATTCGTAGGTTGGATATTTGACTGAACCGAGGTATCGTAAAGAAAGACGTTAATTGATATTATAGGGTTCAAAGAAAGGTAGAAAAAGTATGTATGTTACAGGAAGTATTATAAAAAATTTACGCGAGAAAAAGCATTTAACGCAAAAAGAGCTGGCTGAAAAACTTTTATTAAGTGATAAAACAATATCTAAGTGGGAAACAGACAGAGGACTGCCCGATATTTCATTTATTGGTCCGCTTGCAGCAATTTTGGGCGTATCTGTTGCAGAACTATTGATGGGAGAACAGATTGTGAATCAAAATCCATCAGCAAACATGAAAAAAACACAATTCTATGTCTGCCCAGTCTGTGGTAATGTGATTCAGGCAGTAGGAAGTGGAGCCTATCATTGCTGTGGTATTTTGTTACCGGTTGCAGAAGTAGAGGAAGCCGATGAATCACATGTGCTCCCTATTGAAATCATTGATAATGAACTCTACATCAACGTAGAACATCCTATGACAAAAGAACACTATATATCTTTTATAGCTTATGTAACGTCAAATAGGGTTGAGCTTGTGAAATTATATCCAGAGCAGAATGCGGAATGTCGATTTGCAAAAAAAGGACATGGATTTTTATATCTGTATTGCAATCAGCATGGTCTTTACCGTATCATGGTATAAAAGAATAGAAAGAAGGAGATTTCAATGTCGCTTACAAGCTATATGGTTAACAGGTCTTTTCATAAAGGAGATACGATTAGGGATGCAGGGCTGACAACGCCGGATGATATAAAACGTTATGATCATATTCAGTATGGGGCTGATGCAACATGGAACCTTCTGGATCTCTATTGCCCAAAAGAACGTCATGAGAAACTACCTGTTATCATAAGTGTTCATGGAGGTGGATGGGTCTATGGGAGCAAAGAAGTATACCAGTGGTATTGTATGAGTCTTGCACAACGAGGTTTTATGGTCGTGAATTTTACTTACAGACTTGCACCAAAGTTTAAGTATCCTGCTCCAATCGAAGATACCAATCAGGTGTTTGCCTGGGTGCTCGAACATGCAAAGGAATATGGGATGGATAAGGACCGTATTTTTGCAGTCGGTGATTCGGCTGGGGCACATATGCTGGCACTATATACCTGTATCTGTACCAATCCTTCTTATGCAAAATTATATTCCTTTCAGACACCTGAGTCATTTGTGCCAAAGGCGATTGGTTTGAATTGTGGTGTATATGATATTTTTATGGCGATAAATGATAATGCTATGGGTATGATGAAACGGCTGATGAGGGATTTTTTAGGGAAAAAATTCCATGAAAATGCAGTCAATGCCAATCCAATTGCCTATTTAACAAAAGAGTTTCCACCAGTCTATCTTATGACATCCACAGGAGATTTTCTCCTGAATCAGGCACCGGTTCTTGCAGATAAACTTGATGCGCTTGGGGTATCTTATGAATATAAGATATATGGAACAAATGACGATCCGCTTCCTCATGTGTTTCATTGCAATATAAAAACAACGGATGCGAAGATTTGTAATGATGAAGAGACTGCATTCTTCCTAAAACAATAAATGTAAAAATGGTAAGTGCTTTTTTCGAAATTGAAAGAAGCACTTTTTTAACTTTCTATGAAATGAATTATCAGCTATAATTATGTTAATACAAAGAAGAAAGGTAATACATATGAATATTCAGATTTTTGGAACAACAAAATGCTTTGAAACAAAAAAAGCACAGCGTTATTTTAAAGAAAGAAATATAAAATTTCAATTGATAGATCTCAAAGAGAAGGAAATGAGTAAAGGTGAGTTTACCAGTGTGAGACAGTCCGTAGGGGGGCTTGAAAAAATGATTCATATGAATTGTAAGGATCAGGAAACCATCAATCTGATCAAATACCTGGCAGAAGAAGACAGGGAAGAAAAAGTGATGGAAAATCAGCACGTGCTGTTGACACCAATTGTTCGTAATGGAAAACTTGCAACTGTTGGATTTCAGCCTGAAGTCTGGAAAAACTGGAAGTAAAAAACAATTGTATCAAAAAGAAGAAAAGCATATACTGAATAGAAAGAATATAAAAATATATTGACTGGAATTATCAAAATGTGATGCAAAACAGGAAAAATTATGACACAGCATTTATTACATTCTCTAAGAGCAAGGATTATTCTAACAGTAATACTTCTAATCAGTACTCCATTCGCCATATTACAGCTATCAAACAGCCTTCTGGTATACAGTAAGTTAAAAGAAAAAACTATTTATACAACAGAAGCACTCTCAGTGTCAATTGCTACAAATGTAAACGAATTTGTAAACGGAGCTTATCGGAATTCTCTTCTTATGTCACAGAACAATGATGTAGTGAAAGGAAATGATGAAGGACAGGAAGTTCTTGAAAGGGCAGTGGAGCAGTTTCCACAGTTTACGCATATTTATATTCAAAATCTGAGTGGACAACAGACAATACGTTCAAGTGGAAAACTTGCTGACAGGTCTGATAGATGGTGGTTTAGGCAAATGATTGAATCACCTGCAGGCTTTGTAAGTGATGCTTATATTTCAGTCAATGATCAAAATCTGGTAACTTCTGTATTTCTGCCAATCTATGATGAGGATGTGTTTTCGGGAATCTATGGTGCAGATATGACCTTATCATCCATACAAGAAAAAATTGGAGAGTATTGGAATGACGATATTTCGTATCTGGTTCTTGATAGCAAAGGAACCGTGATCACTGGTTCCGACATGAAACCAGGAGAATATATCAATTACATCGAGCGAACCAAAAGATCTGTTGTGTTAGATAAGGATGGCAATTACAAGCTGGATCAACAAGGGCGGATTGTTACATCTGTTGAAAAAATCAATCTGTCACATTCAATGGAAACGATTATTTCAAATGCCCTTAACATGAAAACACAGTCATTTCAGTTCAAAGAAAACAATCAAATTATAGTATGCGCATATCAGCCGATTGATTTACCAGGTGAATCACAAGACTGGTCAGTTATTGTGTTTCAAAAACAGACAGATTATAGCAGTATCGTCATTTTAACAGTCTTATTTGTAGCTTTAATATCGCTTTGTATTGTTATAACATTTCGGCAGATCAATCATCAGGTATTGAGCCCTGTAATAAAAATTCAAAAAGATATGGAAAAAATCGTTGCAGGATCAACGGATGTAAAAATAGATATTCCAGAGCAAAATGAAATTGGAGCATTGGCATCGGATATCAATAAAATGGTGGAATCGTTAAAAATACAGCAACAAAGACTTGATGAACGGGAAAAAATGGCAGCACTTGGAACGCTTGTTGCTGGTGTGGCGCATGAAATCAACACGCCTCTTGGAATTGGTGTAACCACATCTACCTATATGCAAAAGCTGAATTATGATTGCAGAAAAGCACTGATTGAAGGAAACTTTACCAAACAAAAGCTTTTAGAGTATATGGAAACAATGAATGAAAGTCTGGATCTGCTGCAATACAATCTAGAACGTGGAAGTAATATCATACAGAGTTTTAAAAAGATTGCAGTCAATCAGATATCTGAGAATATTGAGGATTTTTATCTGAAACAATGCGTGCAGGATGTTGTAACAAGTCTGGTACATGAATATAAAAACACAGGGCATCAGATACAGATTATATGTGATGAGGCACTGATTGTCAGAAGTTATCCGGGAGCAATTGCACAGATTTTAACAAATTTCATACTGAATTCATTGACACATGCATTCAAAGATAGAAGTGATGGTATGATGACCATCAAAGCTTATAAACAGACCGAAAATCTGTATTTAATCTATGAGGATGATGGATGTGGAATTGAAGAAGAACAAAAGAAGCTAATCTTTACTCCGTTTTATACCACGAATAAACAGTTGGGTGGTAGTGGTCTTGGTCTGAGTATCGTATATAATCTGGTGACACAAAAACTGGATGGAAAAATAGAAGTAGATAGCGAAAAGGGACATGGAATTAAGTTTACGATTATCATACCACTACAGGAGGACAGCATGCATGGATAAAAAAGATTTTGTTGAACTGAATCAGGATAACATGAAACTTGATTTCATGGATTTGCAGGATGATATTTTAGAAACAGAACATACAGAATTAAAAAAGCAACCTTATAAAATTATTATTTCTGATGATGATGAAGAAGTACACAGAATGACCAAACTCGTTCTGAAGGGTTTTCAGATGGAAGGTATTGGACTTACATTTCTTGATGCTTATTCAGAGAAAGAGACCATTGAGGTGCTGAAGGATAATCCTGATACAGCGATTATTTTACTAGACGTTGTTATGGAAGATAATGAATCCGGATTGAGAGTTGTAAAGTTCATGCGTGAAGAAATGAAAAATAATCTGACACGTATTATTCTAAGAACAGGTCAGCCTGGTGTTGCACCAGAAGAACGTATTATTGTTGATTATGAAATTGATGATTACAAATCAAAGGCTGAGCTTACAGTTCAAAAGCTGATCAGTACCATGTATGTATGTTTAAGAGCACATAAGAATATTAAAGCATTAGATCGACATAAGGAAGGACTTAACAGAGTCATTCATGCATCTCAGGATTTGTTCAAATATCACTCCTTTACTGAGTTTTTAAATGGAATGCTTCATCAGGTCATTGCACTTTATGATGTTGAAGTCGACTCATTCTATGTAAGAGATGACAAATATTCCATGAACGGAATGGCCTTTATTAAAATTATGGAGTCTGCACAGGTTCTGGCAGGAACTGGTAAATATGAGCAGCTTATAGGACAGACGCTGGATCTGGATCATTGTCCGATACATTTAAAAAAGCTTGTAGAGCGTTTTGAAGTATCAGATGAACCGGAACTTGTGATCAGAGAAGGAAACTACCTTGGAATTTACAAACAGAATCTAGATAAATTGGTAAAAAACTATATTGTTTTGGAAGCAGATATCAGCAATGAAAACATTGAATTAATCAAATTATTTCTGACTAATTTTTCACTTGCAATTGATAATTTTATACTGAATATGAATGCAAATGAAACACAGAAAGAGATCATATTCAGAATTAGTGAAATTGTTGAAAATCGTTGTGACTCGACAGCAAATCATTTAAAACGTGTCTCAAAGATTTCCTCCTGTATTGCAGAGAAAATGGGATTTAATCAGGATATGGTACAGGCGATTTCATTGGCAAGTATTATGCATGATGTGGGTAAAATAGGAATCTCCGATGCAATTTTGTTGAAGCCCGGTAAATTAACACAGGAAGAATTTGAAAACATCAAAGAACATACAGTCATAGGTTATAACATTTTCAAAGATTCCAAATTACCAGTACTCAAACTTGCAGCTAAAATTGCATTATATCATCATGAACGAAATGACGGAAATGGATATCCAGAAGGAAAACAAGCAGGCGAAATTCCACGAGAATGTGAAATTGTTGCAGTAGCTGATGTGTTTGATGCACTTCTTTCCAAGCGTTGCTATAAACCAAAATGGAGTTTTGAAGATACGATATCTTATATGGAAAAAGAAAAAGGTAAACAATTTGCGCCTGAAGTAGTAGACGTACTTATGGAAAATATAGGTGAGATCTATGAGATATTTGAATCCCTTCCAGATGAAAACGAAGAATAAAATAGTATTTTTGTTTTTAACAATTCTGGTCATTGCTCTGCTGGCTATGATTATTATATGGAATCGGCCAAAAGTCGTGTTACATTATGCTGCATGGAACCTTGGCACAGCCGAGGAACCTGGAATGGAAAGGAAATTGATTGCATCCTTTCAGAAAGAACACCCGGATATCAAAATTGTAATTGAAGAAGCATTTGTGTCAAACTATGATGAAGCGATGAAAGCAGCAACTGATAAGGACACAATACCGGATGTGTTTATGTATAGTGGAAATGCAAAGGTTGCAGAGAACGACTGGTGTATGGATCTGACAGAAATTGTTAAAAAAGATCAGGACTGGGAGCAAATTCCTAAAGTTCTTACTGATGCAACCTATATCAAAGGTAAGGTTATTGCAATTCCATCGGCATTATATCTTTATGGCTATTATTATAATCGTGATGTCATTGAAAAATCAGGGTTTGATCCTTCAAAAGAAACCATGACACTAGAAGAATTTGTTTCATATGTTAAAAAAAGTACAAATCTGAAAGAAGGAAAGATAGGTCTTGCTGAAGCAGGCAGCATCTGTGAGTGGTATCCAGCAGCTTTAAATCCGGAAATGGGATGGTTTTCCTGGGATGGTGGAAAACTGAATCTTGATTCGGAAGAGTTTAAATCAGCGATGGCATTAACCAGAGAATTAAATGTAGGAAAATATACATTTGCACTGCTTGATGAAAGTGAAAAGGAATCCTTGCAGTCGCAAGGAGACTGGGATGCTTGGAATCAGGGCAGAGTTGGATTCAAATTTGATGGAACATGGGCAACAAGCAATAATATAAAAATATCTAAACAGATAGATTTCATGGGGCTACCTGGAGGAAGAACCTGTATTGTGCCTGATTTTTTATTTATAGCAAAAGGCAGCAAATATCCCAAAGAAGCATATGAGTTTGCGAAATATATGTCCGTATACTCAGAGGAAGGTTTTCAAGCCAGAATCGAGATTGCCAGGGAATTTAATCTTGAAATTAGTTCACTACCAATGATACAGAATCAGGCAGTGGTTGATGAATACTTCTCAATGATTCCTATGGGTGGGTTGAAACGTGCATACCAGAGGTTTATTGCAAAGCCAGAGGATACCTTTATAGAGGCTTCCAAAGTGATTCCGGGATATCAGGAAGCAAGATGGATGTATAAAACGCGTTACCAGGTGTCAGATCAAGAAAATGCAACAATTGGCGAGGTGATTAGTGCCTGTGGTCTTGGAAAAATGGAATATGGAGAGATTGCAGAAGATATGAATTATCTTGCAAATTCCAGTATTTTAATTTATCCGCAGCAATTAACAAATGAAATTGGCGCAGAAACGATGACAGATACTGCTCCAGAAACAACACCGGAAACAATCTCTGATTCATTTCAGATGAAGATTGGAGATACTGTACAAAAAGAATTATGGACACAGACAGAAGTATTTCCGGAAAATATAGATGATACCTTTGTGATTGACATCTGTCTGCCGGACCAGTTGGATGAGAATAAGAAATATCCGGTAGTTTATCTGACTGATTGTTACTGGAGAAGGGGAGATTATAAAGCGATAAAAGAATTGTATGAGTCGGGAAAATCAGAAGAGTTTATTCTGGTGGGAATCGGATATCCGGACGACTATGATTTTGACACGATCAGGGAGAGGGATCTTTTACGACAACCGGATGAATTTCTTAAGATGATTATGGAGGGAGTCCTTCCTTATGTGGAGGAAACTTATCCAATCGATGTAGAAAACCGAACCTTTTGTGGTGCATCTTTTGGTGGTTATTTTATGATTTATTCTTTATTGCAAAGCGATGGCATTACGAAAGATATGTTTAAAAATTATGTTCTCGCTAGTCCAACATTTTTTGAAAGTACAGATGGAAAGAATTTGTTTGAGTATGAAGAAGAATTTTCGAAAAGAACAGACACGCTGAATGTTAATATATATATGACAGTAGGCGGAGAAGAATCAGGCAGTCATTTCCTGGTTCCAATTTGGAAATTTGTAGAGACTCTGAACGAAAGAAGTTACAAAGGACTTCAGATAGAGTATGAAATTTATGATGGATTGGATCATTATCATGTGTGGGTTCCATCACTATTAAAAGGGCTTGAAAAATTTTTATAAGAAGGGCAGATGAGTATGAAAATAGGAATTGCTGGGGCGGGTAGTATTATCCCGGAATTTTTAAAGGCCGCTCAGAGAATTGAGAATTTTGATGTAATTGCAATCAGTGGAAGAGTGAGCAGCAAGGACAAATTAAATCAGTTGGCCAGAGAGTATAAAATTAAAAAAATATATATGGATTATGATGAAATGTTGCATGACACAGAAATTGATGCGGTTTATATCGCAGTACCAAACCATGTACATTTTGAGTATGCAAAGAAGGCGTTATTGAAACATAAACATGTTATTTTAGAAAAACCTTTTACATCAAATCATAAGCAGGCATGTGAGCTCGCAGAACTTTCGATGAGGGAGAACATTACGATATTTGAAGCGATCACCAACCAATACTACCCAAACTTCATCAAAATGAAGGAACATCTTCCGGATCTGGGTGATGTAAAAATAGTACAGATGAACTATACGCAATACTCTAAACGTTATGACCAATTTAAGCAGGGTGTGATTTTACCGGTGTTTGACCCAGATAAGTCGGGTGGTGCATTGATGGATTTAAATGTATATAATATTCATCTGGTCGTTGGATTGTTTGGTGAACCAATAAAGGTAGCGTATCATGCTAATATAGAACAAAATATAGATACGTCAGGGATTCTGATTATGGAATATCCAACATTTCAGTGTGTCTGTATTGCGGCAAAAGATTGTGAAGCACCTGTCAGCATGAGCATACAGGGCGATCAGGGATATCTTTACTCAACATCACCTACGAATGTGATGCATGATGTTTCCTATCATGGCAATGATGGTAGGAAAGCATATTATGCCCTAAATCATATCCCGGATCGATTTTATTATGAGCTGGAGGCTTTCCGGCAAATGATTGAACAGCAGGATATGTTACAGACACAGGAAAAGCTAAAGCAGTCATTGATTGTAATGAAGATATTGGATGATGCCAGAAGACAGGCAGGAATCCGGGTTTTAGAATAATATATTTAAAAGAAACAGGAAGTTAAAAATATCAATCGATTGACATATCGAAAACAATGATAAGCACAACTCTTTTATCAAAAGGGCTGTGCTTTTTTGATATAATGCTGCTAAATCGTAAAAAAGATATAAAATATGCACAAAAAACAGGAGCCGATATTTGTATAAATGTAATGAATATATATCAACCGGTTGACATATAAATCATGGAGTGATATCTTGAAATTACAACAATGCGCAGTTGTAATCAGGATGGATTTATCGGGAAAAGGGAATGTAACAATTGAAATCGTTTATTTGGAGGTATCACATGAAATTTAAGAAAGTAATAGCAATCATTGCAGTTGCAAGTATGATTATGGGAATGACTGCTGGATGTGGAAGTAATGATGCATCACAGGCAACAGATGCAGCACCAGCAGAAAAAACAGAAGAAGCAGTACAGGATGTGGCAACAGAAGAAGAGCAGACAGCCACAGAAGCAGAGACAACAGGAGAAGCTACTACTGATCTTGCTGGAACGGAAATTTCATTTCTAAACAGTAAGGGTGAAATTCAGGCAGCACTTGAAGAAATGGCAGTGACTTTTGAAGAAGAAACAGGAATCAGTGTTGAAATTATAGCATGTGGTGCAGGCGAATCACCTTATACCAAGATTACAAGTGCTTATAATTCTGGAACAGCACCAACGATGGCGATGCTTGATACTACAGATGTGGTTGCACTTGCAAAAGAATATGCACTCGACTTATCTTCAGAAAAATGGGTCAGTGAATGTGAAGGTCAGGTCACTAAAATTGATGATAAAGTATATAGCTTCCCATTTTGTGTTGAAGGAAGAGGGCTGATTTATAATAAAGCAGCAATTGAAGAAACACTTGGTACAACCTTTGATCCAACATCCATCAATTCTTATGATTCTTTGAAGAAGTTGCTTGAAGATTTAAGAGCTGCAGGGATGGAAAGTCCAGTTGTTATTTCAAAAGAAGATTGGTCACTTGCGGCACATCAGTTAGGCTTTATTTATGATACGTATGATGGAACAACTGCAGGAAGTTCAGAACTGATTGCAAAACTGAAAGATGGATCACAGAAAGTGGAAGATTACGAAAGATTCAACCAGTTCATTACCACACTGGATTTACTTCTTGAATATAATATTAATGGAGAAGATCCACTTGGTGCATTATATGAACAGGATCCTATCTTCCTTGCAGATGGGGATGCAGCAATCTGGGCAAATGGATGTTGGGCATGGCCAAATATTGCTGAAGCTGGTGCAACAGCTGAAGACGAATATGGATTTTTACCATTTGTACTTGGAAATGACACTTCAGATTTTGCCAATAATGGGATCCAGGCATCAGCATCAAAACAGGTCATGATTGATGCAGTACAGGCAACAGATGTACAGCGCGAGGCAGCGAAAGCATTCCTCAACTGGATTGTATATGAAGACAGCGGGCAAAAGATGCTGGTAGAAACAGCAGCAATTATCCCTGCTTGCTCAAATAATGCTTACGCAGCACTTGATCCATTGGGAAAAGATATTCAGAGTAGACTGGAATCAGGCAAAGTATTTTCATCCTCCTTTATTGCACCTTCTGATCACTGGAGCGTACTTGGCGCATCCATGCAGAAGTATATTGCAGGAGAGACTGACAAAGCAGGTCTTGCAACAGAAATCGATGCCTACTGGACAGCACAGAAATAAAGTACAGATTGAAACATGGGCGCTTTAACAAGCGCCCAAAAATAAGATTTTCTGATTTGAATGTAAGAAGAGAGGTACGAAGATGGGTAGTATGGGAAGAAAAAAGGGTGAAAAAATAAAGAATCTTCTGATTTTTGCATTGCCTGGCTGTGCTACATTCTGTGCAGTAGTTATGATTCCGTTTCTATATGGATTTTATCTGACACTGACAGACTGGGATGGTGTAAGTAAAGTGAAAAATGTTGTAGGAGCAAACAACTATCTTGCTGTATTTCAGGATGCTCAATTCTGGTCCTCCATGGGACTTACTTTAAAATATGTCTTTTTTTCAGTCATACTGGTCAATCTTCTGGCGTTTCTATTAGCTTATATACTCACAAATGGTTTAAAAGGGCAGAACTTTTTTAGAACAGGATTTTTCACACCGAATTTAATTGGTGGTGTTGTATTGGGATTTATCTGGCAGTTCGTATTTTCAAGAGTTCTTGTAAATGTTGGAGAAGCAACCGGATGGGGTATCTTTTCGTCATCCTGGCTTTCAGATCCAGGGAAAGCATTCTGGTCACTCGTCATTGTAACAGTCTGGCAGCTGTCAGGATATATGATGTTGATCTATATAGCCGGGTTTACGACTTTATCTACAGATGTACTCGAAGCAGCAAGTATTGATGGTGCAACAGGACTACAGAAGATGAAAAGCGTTATGATACCGCTTATGGTTCCTTCTTTTGTCATTTGTATGTTTTTAACTCTTTCAAGAGCCTTCATGGTATATGATGTTAACCTGACTTTAACTGGTGGTGAACCATATGGAACAACAAGGCTGGTTGCAATGCATGTATATGAAAAGGCTTTTACATCAAGAAATTATGGTGTGGGTCAGGCAGAAGCATTATTTCTTTTCTTGATAGTAGCATGTATTAGTGGCTTACAAATCTATTTTGGCAAGAGGAAGGAGGTTGAGGCATAATGGAAAAGAGCAAAAAAGTTGGCGGTGTAAAACGATTTTTTTTAGAAGGTGCTGCCTTAATCATGACAGCCTTCTTATTTATAATTTACATGGTTCCATTCGCCTTGATTCTTCTAAACTCATTTAAAATGAAACGGGATATCATTACAAATCCATTTTCATTTTATGCAAAAAAAGGTTACAGTCTGGAAAATTACATAAAGGCATTTGAAAAAATGGATTTTATCAAGGCATTTGGAAATTCGCTTATGGTAACAGGGCTAAGCACCATCGCAGTCATTATCCTTGCAGCCATGGTAGCATATTATTTCACGCGGTCTAAGAATCTGTTTTCAACAATTATGTTCTCACTGATGGCAGCTTCTATGATCATTCCATTTCAGGCAATCATGATACCACTTGTATCGATATATGGAGCTGGGCTTCATGCGCTTAACAGCAGGTTTACCTTGATTTTTATGCACACAGGATTTGCGATGAGTATGTCTGTTTTTATTTATCATGGATTTATAAAAAGTAATATACCAATTTCGCTGGAAGAAGCAGCCTGTATTGATGGATGCACCAAGACACAGACCTTTTTCCGTGTTGTATTTCCTCTGTTAAAGCCAACAACGACAACATTAGTCATTTTGAATGTACTCGCATTTTGGAATGATTATCTACTTCCGTCGCTTGTACTTGGAAGAAAGCAAATCTTTACATTGCCATTATCAACCTATGCATTTTATGGAACATATTCTGCAGATTATGGAGTTATTATGGCTGCACTCGTAATGATTGTAGCACCGGTTCTCATCCTTTATTTATTTTTACAAAAGCAGATTATAAGTGGAGTCATTGCAGGTGCTGTGAAGTCATAATGGGAACGTAGGGGGAATTATTTAATCGTCTTGAAAGGAAGGACTTTAGTCCAGAATAAACAAATGAAAAAAAATATTGAAAATAAATGCATGCTGATTACATATTCGGATTCCATGGGGAATCATCTAAAAGACCTGCAGACTGTTCTTGATCTTTATTTCTCAAAGGCAATTGGCGGTGTTCATATCCTACCTTTTTTTCCGTCTTCAGGTGACAGAGGATTTGCACCTATGGACTATCACAAAGTGGAGCCTGAGTTTGGAGACTGGAAGGATATAGAAGCTCTTTCGGAAAATTATTACCTCATGTTCGATTATATGATCAATCATATTTCTGCTCAGAGTGAATATTATAAAGACTTTTTGCAGAATAAGGATGCTTCAAAATACAAAGACTTATTTATCAGATTCAAAGATTTCTGGGAACAGGGAGAACCTACACCGGAGCAGGTGGATGTAATCTATAAAAGAAAACCAAGAGCACCTTATACCATAGCATATTTTGCTGATGGCACAAGTGAAAAAGTATGGTGTACTTTTGATGAAGAACAGATTGATATTAATTGTAAAAGTGAAACGGCCAAAGAATTTATTAAAGATAATCTTACAACACTTTGTGAACACGGCGCCTCTTTAATCAGGCTGGATGCTTTTGCGTATGCAACCAAAAAAGCAGGAAGCAGTTGCTTTTTTATCGAGCCAGATGTTTGGGACTTTTTAAAGGAATGCGAGCAGATTGTGGAACCATATGGAGCACAACTCCTTCCGGAAATTCATGAGCATTATTCCATGCAACTAAGAATTGCACAGAAAGATTATTATGTGTATGACTTTGCGCTTCCATTTTTATTGCTGCATGCTATTTATTACAAAGAAGTGAAATACCTGAAAAACTGGTTGGAAATATGTCCAAGAAAGCAGTTTACAACATTGGACACACATGATGGAATTGGTGTGGTGGATGTAAAAGATCTTCTCCCAGAGGAAGAGATCGAGAAGACGAAGGAAGACATCTTCAAGTTTGGAGCGAATGTTAAAAAAATCTATAATACAGCAGCATACAATAATCTGGATATTTATCAGGTGAATTGTTCCTATTTTTCAGCACTAGGAGATAATGAAGATGCCTATCTGTTTGCTAGAGCAATTCAATTTTTTGCACCAGGAATACCACAGGTTTATTATGTAGGCCTACTGGCAGGAAAGAATGATCTTCAGTTGCTGGAAGAAACAAAAATCGGCAGAAATATTAACAGACATTATTATTCTTTAGAGGAAATCAAAGAGCAGGTTCAGACGAGTGTCGTACAAAAGCTGATTAAGCTCATGGAGTTTCGAAACATTCATCCTTCCTTTGCGGGAGAGTTTGAGATTGAACAAAAAGAGAGTACATTACATATCATACGTACTTATGGCGAAGACAAATCTGAGTTATGGGCTGACTTTAAGACACTTGATTTAAGAATTCAGTACTCTGAGCCTAATGCAACACACATGACTACATTGGAGTTATAGAATGTCAGGAATACAAAAAATAATTAAAACAAATGAATTATTCATACCAATCAATATTCTGGGGGAAGAGAATTTAATAGAAATCCACCTTCATGAGCATCATGGCAGGAAGAAGCTATTTGAGTTTAAGATTCCTGTTTTACAGACGGATTCACAATCTGTGTATCCGTTTGATTATTATGCCCGTTTTCCGGTAAAGAAATTTACCGATAAAACTATCATCCTAACAGGAGAGGTTCCGGAAGTGTTTTTAAATGCCATTCAGGAAAAAGATGACAACATTGAAGCATCTCCGGAGCGCCCCTCCATCCATTTTACAGCAAGGCATTCCTGGATCAATGATCCCAATGGGCTTCATTTTAGGGACGGAATGTATCATTTATATTATCAATATAATCCGTTTCATATCAAGTGGAACAATATGAGCTGGGGGCACGCTACGAGTCGGGATTTGCTTCATTGGAAAGAACAGGATGCCGTGCTATTTCCGGATGAAAATGGAATGATGTTTTCGGGATGCGCAATTATAAATGAGAGAGGTTGTTTAGGGCTCCCGGAGGATGCATCAATATTTTTTTATACAGCGGCAGGAGGGATTACACCATGGTCCTTTGGTAAACCCTCAACACAACGGATTGCATATAGCCTGGATGGTGGAAATACATTAACGAAAACGGAAACTGGAGTTGTTGCATGTATTGAGCAGGAAAATCGAGATCCAAAAGTGTTCTGGCATGAAAAAACAAAGAGTTTTATTATGTGTCTTTGGTTAAAAGAGAATGAGTTTGCAATACTAAGATCTGTGGATCTTAAAAAATTTGAAATTTCGCATCGATTTTCACTTGACCAGGCATGGGAATGTCCGGATTTGTTTTGTTTAAAGGATGCGAATGGAGAAGAGCACTGGGTCTTTTGGTCAGCCGATGGTTATTACTACTTTGGAACCTTTGACGGGTATACTTTTTGCTGGGATGGCGTAAGACACCAGGCTTATATGAATCAGATTCCATATGCAGCACAGACAATTTCAGGCATAACGGACAGAATCATATCCATACCATGGCTGAGACTAGAGTTTTACCAGGAGAATAGTGAGCAGTATGGAAATAAAGCACAGCAAGACAATAAAGAACATAAAGATAGTAGATATTACACAGGTGCGATGGGGATTCCACGTGAACTTACATTATACGAATCGGAGGTGGGATTTCGGATTTCGCAAAACTATGTACGCGAGTTATGGGATAACGCTAGGTGGATTGAACTGACAGATCAAATAGGCCCTAAGCCGTTATTGCTTGAAAGAATGATAGAAGAGAATGAAGAGAATTATGATTTTACAGTAGATTTTTTTGGAAATCTGATAAGCTATTCATCAGAAGAAGGCATGCTGAAATATGACGAACAGAAGTATTATATTGGAGAGAAATGCAAAGATTTTTCATTTCTATTGGATGATGTTGTATTTGAAGTGACAGCAAACCATGGTATAATAACAGGAGCATTCTATATGACCAGAAAAAGCAATGAGATTTTAATAAAATCCAGTGACAGAAAGAATTGGAAATTTGCTAACATTAAGTGTAGTGGTCAGAATAGGTAAGCATAAATCACGTGGTTCAATTACGGATAGGAGCAGATATGGCAACTTTAAAGGACGTGGCAAAAGAAACAGGACTTACAGTAAGTACAGTTTCCAGAGTTTTGAACAATAGAGGGTACATCAGTGAAGAGACAAGAAAGAATGTTTATGCAGCGATGGAACGCTTAAATTATCATCCGAACGAACTAGCCAGATCATTATCCAAGAAATCCACTTATACGATCGGGGTCATTGTTCCTCATATCAGACACCCTTACTTCGCTGAACTAATCAGTAATCTTGAAAATGAAGCATATCATAGAAAATACAAGATATTGCTATTCAACTCTCAGGAGAAAGATGAGAGAGAGAAAGAATATCTTGATATGTGCACCAGAAATCGTGTGACAGGAATTATTATTTGTAGTGGTAATATTCAAATGAAAGAATTTAAAGAACTGAATGTTCCGCTTATTACGATAGAACGATATCTTGAAAATGGTACAGCTATGGTGGAATGCGATAATTACCAGGGCGGAAAGCTTGCAGCCAGACATTTAATTGAGAAAGGATGCAGACACCTGATTCATTTTAGTGGTGTCAGGGAAACTGCAATGCCGGCAGACCAGAGAGCAGCCGGTTTTGAGGATGTCTGTAAACAAAAACAGGTCTCTCATGATGCAATCGGTACAAGTGTCAACGAATATAATGCACTGGAATATCATGATTATATAGAAAAGGTACTAAAGGAACATCCTGAAACAGACGGTATTTTTGCAAGTAGCGATTTAATCGCTGCGCAGCTCATTCAGGTATGTGCAAAAAAGGGAATCAAAATACCGGAACAGATGAAAATAGTGGGTTTTGACGATGTGAATGTAGCATCACTGACAACTCCCAGAATTACGACCATACATCAGCCAATCAAAGAGATGGCACGTACAGCGGTAGAACTTTTAATTAAGGCATCCGAAGGGGAAGTTACACCAAGCAGAACCGTACTTCCAGTTGTACTTGTGGAGAGAGAAACAACCTAGATTTATAATAGTATTCCACAGATTAATGTAAGGATCACAATCATAGGCGCAGGAATTTTTCGTGTCAGAATCAGGACGCATACAAAAAGGGTATAGGCAAGAGAAGTAACAGTAAGCCCATTTTTTTGTAAGAGTAGTAAACCTGAGGCGGCGATCAATCCACCAGCCACAGATGTGATCCCTTTTAATGACAGTTTGATTCCTTTGATTTGCTTCAATTGTTCCCAAACAGGATACACAAAGAATATTAGAAGAATACCAGGAAGAAAAATCCCAACACCGCCGGCAAGAGCTCCAAGAATCTGATAAATGATACCATGGCCACGTGCCGACATCCCGCCTGCATATGCTGCAAAGCTGAACATTGGACCTGGAAGTCCTTGCACTAGTCCATATCCGGTAAGAAATTCCTGATTGGTCATGACCTTGCTGATTTCTACTAATTCACTATACATGAGAGGAACGACGACTTGTCCACCGCCAATAACGAGATAGCCGTACCGGTAAAAGTGTTCAAATAAAAGAAGGATTTGACTGTTCCATAGAGAACTAAGAATAAGACTTCCACCAGCAAATAAGAAAAATAAAACAAGATAATGCCATGGAGGACTCATTTTTACATGATTCCATATATTTTTTTCCTTTGATACAAAGATGCTTATAACACCGCCGCTTAAAAGGACAAGAGGATAGATCCAGGGTTCGTGTATAAAATAAGTCGTGACACAACCAAAAACAAATAATAATATGGTAAAGGTGTCTTTCATTACTTTTCTACCAATATGGTAAGCAGCCGTTAGTATAAAAGCTACTGCCATCGGACCTATGAACTTTAAGATATCATTTGTTACATGTATGACAGAAAAAATCTGACTAATAAATGATAAAAATGTCATAAAGAGCAATACTGGGACAGACCACACAAGCATCGTTAATAATGCAAGAACCGGACCGCCTAATTTATAACCAATAGCCACAATAGTCTGTGTACTACTTGGCCCTGGAAGAATTCCAGTCAGAGCAATCAGCTCAATCAGTTCTTCTTCTGAAAGATATTTCTTTTTTAGGACGAGTTGTTCTGTAAAAACACCATAATGTGCCTCAGGGCCACCGTACGCGCCAAGAGAACAAATGAAAACATCTTTTAAAAATGTAGATTTGTTAGTTTTCATAAAACACCTCCTATTTTAAGTATGTCGTGAGAAGTGAATATTATCAAGTAAAATAATGTGAAAATATCATAGAAGGCAACAGATTATGTAAAAAAAGCAACCATTTACGTCGGGCAGAATTTATACGTGGCTTGTTATAGTACCATAGTACTCAAATGTGCAACACGAAGCACTTAAATGGGAGGAAGGTACTATGCATAAATCAATAGCAGTTCGAATCTTTATGATTCTCTTTATTTTAACATTTTTATTTACATTAAATACAGTATTAAGTGGAGTGACCAATTCACAGGTTCAACTTTCAGCAGATCTAATTTCCGATTCATTTATTCAGCTTGAATACCAACAGATACAGATGAATAAAGAAATAAGTAATATTCGGATTCTTCTTATGTCTGATGAGAATCAGGAGCAAAATGGAGAGGTGAGCAGAGCTGATGCATTGAAAACAGCAGTAGAAAATGCACGAGGTGCACAGGAAGCAATCGCGCAGATTTGTAAAGACTTTTCAAACAAGGCTATGAATCAGACTCTTGAAAAAGCTTATCTTACTTATTATCAGAATTTGAAAAATTATTTGGACCAGGTCATAGAATCAAGCGAGGCTTCTGCCACAAATGAGAATGACCAACTTGCAGCTTCCTATGAAGATATGAGTAATGCTGAACAAGAATTTCAAAAGGTTCTGGATGAAAGTATTGCCCATGAAATATCACTTGTTCATGGAAGGGTGAACCGTTCGACCATTATCATATGGGGGATGGCACTTTTATTTATGATAGCGGCAGCGGTATCGTTTGCCCTGAGTATGAAGACGATCATCAGACCTTTGAAATGTGCAAATCAGGACTTTGGTAAAATAATCAAGGCACTGGAAGAAGAACAGGGCGATTTGACAGTGCGTCTTAAGAAATATTCTGAGGATGAGATTGGTCAGATGGTGGAAGGAATCAATCGTTTTCTGGAAACACTTCAAAATGCCATGATATCTATTAAATCTGGTTCGGCAACAATTCACGAATCATCAGAAGTAATCTATGAGCATATGAACCAGTCAAAGGATCTTTCATCAAGGATTTCTTCTTCTTTAAATGAATTATCTGCCAGTATGGAGGAAATATCAGGTACCCTTACTACGATAGATTCAGGATCGCAGAAGGTATTTGTTTCTTCAAATCAGATGGAAGAGCAGTCTATGAAGAACTCGGAAAGAATTCAAACCATTGCGGCACATGCAGATCAGTTATATGAGAAGACGCGGGATAGCAAAGAAGAAACAATCCAGATAATTGGGACGATACGTGAATCTATGGGAGAAGCCATAAGAAGCAGTCGTTCTGTGGAAAGAATCAATGCATTAACAGAAAATATTCTTGGAATATCAGCACAGACGAATTTACTGGCCCTGAATGCATCGATTGAAGCAGCGCGTGCAGGTGCAGCAGGGAAAGGTTTTTCTGTTGTTGCTGATGAAATTCGAAAATTAGCAGAAAATACAAAAGAGACAGCAAGTGATATTCAAAATATAAGTCATCTTGTTACAGCAGCAGTAGAGGAACTGGTTAAAAATGCCGAGGGTATTATGGAATACATGGATCATAATGTTTTGAATGATTATGATAGCTTTGTAATGTTAGCTGGGGATTATAAAAAAGACACAGATACAATGAATCAGTTACTGAACACATTTAATAAGAATGCATCTCAGCTTCGCAAGATATCGGAAGATATAGCTTCCGGTATTCAAGGGATAACTTCTGCTGTAGAGGATAGCGTTTCTGTTGTGATACATTCAGGAGAGGACACGCTAGAACTTCTTGATTCGGTTACTAGTACAACTATAGAAGCAGAAAAAAATGAGGGAATTGTTCGTGAACTGAATCAACAGTTAAATCGTTTCAAAAAGGTTGAGCGAGTAGGAGAGATATGATATAAGTAAATAGAAAACAAAAATAGAAAATGCCTGGTGGCATTTTTTATTTTGAATAATAGCCTACTAAAAAGGTAGGTAATAAAGTTAAGGAGAATTTAAATGAATCAGTTTGACAGGACACAGTTATTACTTGGAGCAGAGTCTATCACAACACTTTCCAATAAGAAGGTGGCTGTATTTGGAATTGGAGGTGTTGGAGGATTTGCTGTGGAAGCACTGGTACGTAGTGGTATTGGTTCGTTTGTATTGGTTGATGACGATAAAATATGTCTGACTAATTTAAACAGACAAATTATGGCGACCCGAAAATCAATTGGAAAATACAAAGCTGAAGTAATGAAAGAAAGAATTCTTGAAATTAATCCCTCAGCAGAAGTAGAAGTAAAAAAGAATTTTTTTCTGCCTGAAACGGCGGAAGAATTTGATTTTACTGAGTATGACTATGTGATTGATGCAGTGGACACTGTAACTGCTAAAATTGAACTTGTGTTACGCGCACAAGATATGAATGTTCCTGTAATTAGTTGCATGGGAGCAGGAAATAAACTGGACCCAACGAAGTTTGAAGTGGCTGATATTTATAAGACAAAGGTTTGTCCTCTTGCAAAAGTTATGAGAAGAGAGTTGAGAAAAAGAAGAGTGAAGAAGTTGAAAGTTGTGTACTCCACGGAACAACCTATAAGACCGAGTGAGGATGCAGTAGTTGGTTGCAAGACAAACTGTGTCTGCCCACCTGGATCTCAGCATAAATGTACAGACAGACGAGATATTCCAGGCAGCGTAGCTTTTGTTCCTTCCGTTGCAGGACTAATTATAGCTGGAGAAGTGATTAAAGATCTTATAAATTATTAATTGAGTCTCGTTCATCTAAAGATGCAGATTGATTTAAAATATCTTGTAAGGTAATTTCTTTTAAATAATTGGTAATGACTTCATGTAATCCTTCCCATATTGGAAGCGTGGTGCATTCCGACTGAAGTTCACACAAATTTGGATCATTTTTCATACAATTCACAGGAAATAAATCGCCTTCGGCACTGGTCAGAATTTCTTCTACAGTTATTTGTTCAGGCATACGTGATAATCGATATCCGCCCTGTGCACCTCGATTTGCAAGTAACAAACCATTTCGTGTTAGTTGAGGGATGATTTGTTCCAAATACTTTTTAGAAATATGTAAACGCAGGGATATGTCATGCAATGTGATATATCCTTTTTCGGTTTGTCTGGCCAAATCAATCATAAGGCGCAGTGCATATCTTCCGCGAGTTGAAATTTTCATACGATCTCCTCATTTCTTGCGATAAGTTTATGATATTGTGCTTACTATATCATAAGAATTTTACGTATTCAATGAGTTTTATGTGAATGAAAAAATTAAAAACTAAGCAAAAGATATAGAATTAATCTATAGCGAATAATAAAAATATAGTAATAACTATAATGACTATTTTCGAATATAATAATTTGGAAAGCAGATAATCTGAGAACGGAAAGAGTTGGTGAATGTTATGGAGTATGGTATTTTGACAAAATGTCTATATGGAAATGGAAAAAAATTACAGTGTGATAAGTCGGGAGCCTTAAGTTTCCCTATTTATCAAAGCGCTACATTTGCTCATTATGGTGTCGGAGAAGGAACAGGTTATGATTATAGCAGAATGCAGAATCCGACAAGACAACAATTAGAACATGTAATTTCCTCGTTGGAGCAAGGAAGTGATGCGTTTGCCTTCTCCAGTGGAATGGCTGCGATTAGTGCAGTGATGGAATTATTTCACCCCGGAGATCATATAATAACGGATAAGGATCTGTATGGAGGTAGCAGAAGGTTATTTCATAATATAAATGAAAAAAATGGAATTGAGTTCAGTCATATTGATTTTCAAACGGAAATGTTGGAAGATTTTATTCTTGAACATACGAAGGCAATATTGATTGAGACGCCATCGAATCCAATGATGGGTGTAATTGATATTTACAAAACTGCAGAAATTGCAAAAAAGTACGGTATATTGCTTATTGTTGATAATACTTTTTTGTCACCATATTTTCAGAATCCACTCAGTTTAGGTGCAGATATTGTAGTTCATAGTGGAACAAAGTTTTTAGGTGGACATAATGATACATTGGCAGGATTTGCGGTGACCAATTCTGATGAGATAGCGCAGAAACTAAGATTTATCCTAAAAACAACTGGAGCAGGTCTGGCACCGTTTGACAGTTGGCTGATTTTAAGAGGAATCAAGACACTAGGACTTAGAATGGAAAAATCCATGCAGAATGCAATAGGTATTGTGGAATGGCTACAAAAAGAAAAGAAAGTGAGTAAGGTATATTATCCTGGGTTAAAAGATAATTTGGGATATGAAGTATGCAAGAAACAGTCGAGAGGATTTGGAAGCATGATCACATTTGAAGTAAACACAAAGGAGACTGCCCTATCAATCCTTAATAAAGTTAGCCTAATACATTTTGCAGAGAGTCTAGGAGGCGTGGAAACATTAATCACATATCCAATCACGCAGACACATGCTGATTTATCACAGCGGGATCTTGAATCAAATGGGATTACAGATAAGATATTACGTCTTTCAGTTGGAATTGAGGACATCAAGGATCTGATATGTGAACTGGAATTTATTTTTAAATGAATTTTAAATGTGATAAGGTCACAGAATAGAACTCCAAAATGTATATAATCAAATTATAGTCATTGATAAAAACATATAATAATAAATAATTTGATTCTTAGGAGGAATAAAAATGAGTGCATTAAAAATCACAAAAGATAATTTTGAAAAAGAAGTGTTACAATCTGACAAACCTGTATTACTTGATTTCTGGGCGGCTTGGTGCGGACCTTGTAAAATGGTAGGACCAATTGTAGAACAGGTTGCAGAAGAAGCAACAGGAACTGCAAAGGTAGGTAAGGTAAATGTTGACGAAGAACCTGAATTAGCGCAGATGTTTCGTGTAATGAGTATTCCTACGCTAGTCGTCATGAAAGAAGGCAAGGTAGTTCAAAGTACAGTTGGTGTACAGTCAAAACAGACGTTATTATCTATGATCAAGTGAAGATTATAACAAAACATAGAAGAGTGTGTCGCATATTCCGCACCGCGGGTTATACGGCATGCTCTTTTTTTGTAAAAATGCTATCATGAAAGATGGTCTCTTTTTAAGACGGCGATAGGTTTGATTTTATGTGATATGAGTGATAAACTTATTTAAAAGTAAGTTTTTTTGGTATGAAAGAAACAGAAGTTATGTTAATAGTGATGGAGAACATATGAAATTTTATTGGAAATTATTTAAATCCACATTCTTCTTAAGTGCATTTACATTTGGTGGAGGTTTTGTAATTGTACCACTTATACGCAAGAAGTTTGTAGAGCAATATAAATGGATAGAAGAGAAAGAAATGCTTGATCTGACAGCAATCGCACAGTCTTCACCAGGTGCGATAGCCGTGAATGCGGCGGTACTGGTTGGCTACAAATTAGCAGGCATTTCTGGTGCGCTTATTACACTTATTGGTACGGTGCTTCCACCATTGCTGATTTTGTCTGTCATTTCTGTCGCGTACGCATCATTCCGTGATAATCTCTTGGTACAAGCTGTTCTGCGCGGCATGCAGGCAGGTGTGGCGGCGGTGATCATGGATGTTGTATATGTATTGATCAGAGATCTTGTAAAAGAAAAGAAAGTAATTTCAATCTTATTGTTTTTATTCTCGTTTGTAGCTGTCTATTTCTTGAAAATAAATACTATCTACATTATTTTGCTCAGTGGTGTTATGGGCTGTTTGTTATTCACTGACCGAAAGGAAGATGGTGTGAAAAAATGATTTATTTGCAGTTATATATCAGCTTTTTCCAAATTGGACTCTTTAGCTTTGGCGGTGGGTATGCGGCGATTCCTTTGATACAAGAGCAGGTCGTTACGATGAATCACTGGCTTAGCATGCAAGCATTTGCAGATGTGGTTACCATATCTCAGATGACGCCTGGACCAATAGCGATTAATGCTGCAACTTTTGTTGGGATACAAATGGGTGGAACATTAGGGGCAGTGATTGCAACAATCGGATGTGTAACGCCTTCCGTAGTCATTTCCTTATTCCTTGCATATGTTTATTATAAATATAAAAACTTAAGTATTGTGAAAGGCATTATGGGTGGATTAAGACCGGCAGTGGTAGCGTTAATTACTGCGGCGGGTATTTCGCTAACAATTTTGGCCTTCTTCGGGCAGAAATCTCTAACGATTACGAACTTGGATCTGATTGCAGTACTTTTGTTTATGTCAGGATTTTTTATTCTTAGAAAATGGAAAATAAATCCACTTCTTATTATGGTGGCAGCAGGAATCATTGGTGGCGTATTGTACAGTGTTGTGCCATAAAGAAAATCGTGCTACAATATAAAGAGCATATGCTAATAATTAACAAGCGGAGAGCATCAGTGATGAAATCATGTTCAGAAAAAGCAATGGAGAATTTTAAACAAGGATATAACTGCTCACAGTCAGTGTTCCTGGCATTTTCAGACTTTTATTCCATGGATCAGGACACAGCTCTTAGAATTAGTTCTTCTTTTGGCGGTGGGATGGGCCGATTGAGAGAAGTGTGTGGTGCGGTAAGTGGAATGTTTATGGTGGCAGGCATGTTATATGGATATACAGATCCAAAAGACCATAAATCCAAGACAAAACACTATGAAAGAATACAGGATTTGGCAAGAGAATTCAAAAACAGGAATCATTCCATCATTTGCAGAGAATTATTGGGGCTTGAAGCGGGACCAGACAGCCCGGTGCCTGAACTTAGGACAAAAGAATATTATAAAAAAAGACCTTGTGTGGAATTGGTCGGTATGGCGGCTGAAATAATGGAAGAATATCTACAAAATAATCCATATTAGGACACAAAAAACCGACTGTGAATTCACAATCGGTTTTTTGTGTTTTATGGATAACTAAGTCAGTTGGATTCGTGTTTTAAGATTCGTGGTGACATTCATGTTCATGACATGAATCTCCGGAATCGATTAAATTGCCTGCAATCCATGCAAGGGTAACTTCTTTTGTATTACCAGAGCAGCCACGGATGACATCTATTCCTGATTGACTTAATACATTGACAGCGCCGTCTCCCATATTGCCAGCAAGCATCAAAGAAACACCTGATGCAGCAAGAACAGACGCAATATTAGATTTACAACCGCACCCAGCTGGTGATGGTATTAGTTCCTGATCGATAATATTTGAGTTTTCAATGGTGAACACAGTAAAATATTCACAGTGACCAAAATGACTGTCAATCATTTCGTTTCTAGATGGTAATGCTATTTTCATTTTATAACTCCTTAGACTCGTTTTGATAATTATTATACTAAAACTATTTTTGGCATATGTCAATAACTATTGAATAACATAGTAAACAAAAAATATAGAATTATTTTATAAAACAAAAAACGAAAGTTATGCTATAATACGAATAAAATAATTCTGAAAGAATCATTCAATCTTATTCTAAAAGATTATGTAACGTATGGCTACATATGATATAAGCAAGATAGAGTGAACAAGGAGATTTGAGATGGCCAGGCCAACCAAATGGAGAAAAATAGAGCACATTCCAGCAATACCGTATTTTGTACCATCTGAAACTGAGGCGGTACAGGTTGAGGAAACGATATTAAAATTAGAAGAACTTGAAGCCATAAGACTAAAAGATTTAGTAGGACTTGAGCAGAGTGAATGCGCGGAAAAAATGGAGGTTTCAAGACCTACATTTCAAAGGATACTTCTATCTGCAAGAGAAAAAGTTGCAGACAGTCTGATCAATGGGAAAATGATTCGAATTGAAGGTGGCAATTTCACCCTGAATATATGTCCAATCCAGTGCAAAGATTGTGGAAAAGAATGGAAAGATAGTTTTGAAAATTTAAAAGCAATGAAAAATGGAACGTATGTCTGTCCAGATTGTGGTTCGGGGAATGTGATCTGCGAAGACAGATGTTTGGATAAAGTGTGCTGCAAACAATGCCGCCGCCATAGGGGATAATAAAAGTGAATCATATTTTATTAAGCAGCTTACTGATGATATCATCTATTTTACTTGGAAATTTGTTTATTTATGCAATTAGAAGAAGGAAAATTCCGGGGATGCTTCCTTTTTCATTTCTAATCATTGCAATGCTGATTCATTCGGCAGGATATGCGTTTGAATTGACAGGTGGTTCGCTGGATTTTATGTACCAGCGAGTCAGAATGGAATATATTGGGATTGCGGCGTATCCCTTTTTAATTTTATGGTTTGCACGTGAATTTACAGACGAAAAAAGAATAGCGAACAGAGGGCTTCTTTCAGTCATTTTTACGTTTGGATTAACGACATTTATACTGGTTCAGACGAATTCGTTCCATTGGTTCTATTATTCATCGATTGGTGTAAGTATAGACCCTGGTTTCAGAGTCATTATACTAGAAAAAGGACCATGGTATTATGTTCAGCTTACCTGTCTCATGTTTTCTATTCTTTATAGTATTATCGTATTTCATATCAGGTATATAAAGTCACAGGGAGAGTATAAGAAAAAGGTTCAGTTTGGTTTGCTCGGAGTGTCAATACCACTAATTACAGTTTTACTATACACATTTGAACTTGGGCCCAAGTATATCGATATCATGCCATTTTCATTTTTGATTATGGCGCTGGTATTATTTTTTGGTGTATTCAGACATGATATTTTCACTTTGACACCGATAACTTATGAAATGATTTTTCAGACTGTAGATGAAGCTGTATTTGTTCTTGATGAACATGATCATGTTTTAAGATTTAACAGAGCCTGTAGAGAATATTTCCCATCATTTGCTCAGAGCAAAGCAGGCGAGCTGATTGAGAACATAAAAGAGTGGGCAGTGTATGATTTTGTGGAGCAGCCTGCTCATTATGAGCTTGACGACAAAGTCTATCATATTAAGGTCAGCAGAATGGAAAATAATAAAGTCAGGGTGTTTGTGATTACAGACATCACCGATTCTGAAATGGCTAAAAAACAATTAGAGCTGCTTGCAACCAGAGATGGTCTGACGGGTCTATATAATAGAAGATATTTCATGGAAAAGATGGAAGAGCATAAAATTTCAGGTACTTTTGCTCTTTTGGATATTGATCATTTTAAAAAAGTAAATGATCAGCATGGTCATTTTGAAGGGGATAAAGTATTAACATATTTTGGAAATCAGATTATAAAATATTTCAAGGGGAATCTTTATTGCAGATATGGAGGCGAAGAGTTCTTAATCTTTATACCAGATTCGACCATGGAATCGGCATTTCGCCAGTTGGAAGAAATGAGAAAAGAGATTCAGATGCAATGCAAAGTTACCTTTTCAGCAGGTATTGCAGTATATAATGGTAACAACATTATGGAGGTAATAGACAGAGCGGATAAAAAACTTTATGAAGCAAAGCAGCAAGGCCGTAATAGGATCTGCTATTAAAAATTGTAATCTATCAAGGAATTTTAAAGTCTCCTGCTACAAAGCATATTTTATAGCAGGAGACTTTTGACTTTCATTCATAGATTGAATTTAAGGCAATCCGTATTGAACAATACACTAATAATTTTCTTTTCGTACTTCGAAATAAGACTGAGAGTATTTACACACAGGACAAACTTCTGGCGCTTTTTTACCCATAACCAGGTGACCGCAGACACGGCATTCCCACATTGCTTCTTCCCCTTTTTCAAATACCTGCTGCATTTCAACATTACTCAAAAGAGTCCGGTATCTTTCTTCATGTGCTTTCTCAATCGCAGCGACTCGCCGGAATCTTGCTGCAAGTTCAGGAAATCCTTCTGCTTCTGCATCTTTGGCAAAGCCATCATACATATCTGTCCACTCATAATGTTCGCCTTCCGCTGCATGAAGAAGATTTTCTGCTGTTGAGCCAAGGTTGCCAAGTTCTTCATACCAAAGACGTGCATGTTCCTGCTCATTGCGTGCTGTTTTCAGGAATAATTCACTTATCTGATCATAACCTTCTCTGGAAGCAATATTTGCAAAATATGTATACTTATTACGAGCCTGACTTTCCCCAGAAAACGCTTCCATAAGATTTTTTTCTGTCTTTGTTCCGGCATACTTGTTTTCAGATATAGCTTTTTCTTCGATTTTTTCAAAGACTGATGCAGGTTGTTTGCAGACAGGACATTTAAAATCTGCCGGAAGTGTTCCTTCGTGAATGTAGCCACAGACAGTACAACGATATCTTTCCATAGTTTGTTTCTCCTTTTTGTTTAATATAGATGAAATTTGATTGTTCTTATTTAAAGTATGAATCAACTTCTTTACAGATTCTGCAGGGAAATCAGTATCTTTTTCAGATTCACATAATTGTTCTAAGAGTTCTATTATAGTCTCACTTTGCGGGAGCATATACCCTGATTCACGGATTAGATCCTCCGCCATCAGATGATGGGATCTGGCGATAGCGGATGCAAGTTGTTTAAGAACTGGATTATTTGTTTCGTGCGCAATCTGTTCTGACATTTTCTCAAGTACAGTCTTTTGAGATGCCATCTTAAGCAATGCATTCTGTGTTCTGCTCTTTTTTTCCTGTTGAGGTGGAAATGTGTCAGGAGTTAGCGAGATTGCATGGGAAGGACAGGCATCCACGCACAAACGGCATCCACTGATACACTTTTCAGGATCAATCTGCCCGGTTTCTGTATCCGTAGCACCTGTGGGACAGACATAGAGACACAGGCAATCTTTTGTACATAATCTAATATTTCTTACTGCATGCATTTAGACGACCTCCTTTTGTACAGGTGTTATTTTAAAACTTGGTACCTTACAGACAGGACAAATTTCAGGTGGAAGATCACCAATATATACAAATCCACAAATCTCACAGACATAAATATTTGTATTGTCCAAAAGTTGGATCCCCTGTTTTTCGAATCTTCCAATAAGAGAAGAAAGAATACGCGTACATTTTTCACTCCAGGTAAGGGCACGAAGCGCACCTCTGTCAGCATTTGTTCTAGCAATCTGAAATGCATCAGGATACATGTTTTCCAGTTCTTTTTCAATCAATGGCTTTAATTCCTGAAGGCGTGATACTGCTTCGACTGGTCTGCGTTTTTTATAATATTCCGACAATTCCATAAAAACAGCAGCATCATCTGGCCGGTATTGTTTTTCACATCCCTTTGCAAGATTAGAAAACAAAGCATACAGTTCAGAAGAAGATAGTTCGCGAAGGATTTCAGGTTCATCAGTTTCAACTGATCTTGCAACTGGTTTTCGTGAATAGTTTTCTGAAATACGGAAATCAGATTTTGTTGCACCACAGATCGGACAGACCCAATTATCCGGAACCTCAGACCAAGGAGTTCCAGGAGCGATTCTGCTTTCAGGGTGACCGATCGTCTCATCGTAAATAAAATTGCAGATACTACATACATATTTTTGCATTTGATAACCCTCCTTTTATTAATTCTAACATTGTTAAATTGTTTATACAATAATTAATTGCATATGCTCATAAAAATGAAATATACTTTATTATACGATAATGCGAGACAGATAGAAGAAAAGAAACTTTATAATAGTAAATAAAGAATATATAATCTGAATAACTGAAATAGATAGAATAAATCAATAAAATATAATATAATAAGATTACATAGTTAAACAAAAATAGAAGGGCATTAGTATATAAGATTGGAGGAACGCTGCATTTGAGTCGATTAAGCTTATCGAAAAAACTAATTATGATTGTTATGCTTGCATTTGTTCTCATGCTCATCAATGCATCGTTGGATCTTGTATATGAGTATAGGAAAAATACTGAATCTCTTAAAGTGCTTGAAACAAGTCTCCGAGAGAATTATGATGCCAGTATCAAAATGCAGATAGAGACTTTATTTACCACAATAGAAACGATGCGAATTCAAAATGAGACAGATGGCATTTCAGAAGACGAAAGCAAGGAGAAAATTGCGGAAGTAATCAGGGAAATCAAATATGGTGAGAATGGTTATTTTTGGGCAGATACTGTAGACGGATATAATATTGTATTATATGGGAGTGATACAGAAGGAACCAATCGCTATGATTTTCAGGATTTCAATGGAAAGTATATTGTCAGAGAGATTATTCAGAACGGATTACGTGGAGGAGGCTTTACTGACTATGTATTTCCAAAAGCTGGAGAGACTCAGCCACAGCCTAAAAGGGCCTACAGTAATTACTATGAACCATTTGGCTGGGTGATAGGGACCGGAATTTATACCAATGATATTGACCAGGAAATTATACAAAAGCAGGAGGAACAACAAATAGAATTAAGGAGGAATATGATACTGCATCTGCTTCTCCTTGTCAGTTTTTTTAGCGTGGTTACGGTATTCATTCTGATCTTTTCAAGAAAATTTGTCAGAATGATTATTTTTTCTTCAACTTATGCAAAGTCAATTTCAGAAGGTGAATTTGGTCTGGTTGTACCAGAACATTATTTAAAAAGAAAAGACGAACTGGGACTTCTACTTCGTTCATTAAATGAAATGAAGCATTCTTTAATTAGTACTTTTCAAGAGAAGGAATTTGCGAATGAACAGCTGAAAAAAGAAAAAAATGAAATTGAGTTTTTAAGTTATCATGATCTTTTGACGGGTATTTATAATCGAAGATATTTTGATCTGAAATGCCAGGAACTTGTTCAAGAAAGTGCTTATCCGTTAACTATTATTGTAGCGGATGTGAATGCGTTAAAACTTACCAATGATGCGTTTGGTCATACAACAGGTGACAGACTAATTCGATCCTTTGCGCACGTATTACGAAGTGTTGCAAGAGAACAGGAGTATTTGTTCAGAATTGGAGGTGATGAGTTTGTCATGCTTCTTCCATTTAAGGAGAAAAAGGAAGGATTAGAGGTTATTGAATCTGTAAAATCAATTCTAGCCAGAACTTATGTTGGAAGTATTCCTTTGTCGGCTGCATTTGGATGCTACACTTGTGAAAATAGTGAAACACAATTTGAAGAAGCATTCAGGCAGGCTGATGAAGCTATGTATAAAAATAAGTTAAAAGAAAATGAAGCAGTGAAAATGGCGATACTTGATTCGATCTTAGATAACAATAAGCATATGTTCTGGAATCAGGCAGATGAGATCGGAAATGTACTGTTTTTCTGTAATGTGATAGGTGAAAAACTTAACTTTACGCCAATAGAATTAAATAGATTGCTCAAGGCAGCAGCAATTTATAATATTGGTTATAGTACACTGGATCAATCTGTTGTCAGCAAAGAAGATGAACTTAATAGTAAGGAATGGGATGAAATCAGAAAACATCCGATGGCAGGATATCACATGCTAAAGAACTTAAGTCTATATGCAGATGTTGCCGAAATTATATTAGAGCACCATGAAAATATTGATGGATCAGGATATCCAAGAGGATTGACAGAACAACAACTTCAGAAAGAGACGCTGGTCTTATCGGTGGTAAGTGATTATTTTTCTATGTGTAATAATCGCCCCTATAGAAAGGCATTGTCTTCTGAAATGGCAATAACGAGAATTCGTGAAGGGATAGGGAAACGATATCGCAAAGATATCGCGGATTTATTAGAAAAAGCAGTAGGCGAAAAGAAATAGCCTGCTGCTATTTCTTTATGATGTTACAGACTTTTTTCATCTAACTTAAAAACATCTGATGGTTTCCCGATTACAACAATATGATCATTTCGTTGAAAAGTATAATCACTGCCTGGAAGTGGTTTTAAATCGTTTCTTGTTTTAATTGCAAGAATATTGATGTGATATTTCCTGCGAATATCTATCTGGGCGATACTTTTATTAATCCAGATCTCTCTGATTGGAATTTCAAAAATACCGTATTCAGGTGTTAATTCAATAAAATCAAATATGCTTTTTGCACTGAGTCGGATTGCAAGTTTTTCAGCCATTTCACGTTCTGGGTAGACCACCTCATCTGCACCATTTCGTAGCAGGAATTTTGCCTGGATATCACGACTGGCTTTAGAAACCACATACTTTGCACCAAATTCCTTTAGCAGGGAAGTGATTTCAAGAGAAGATTGAAAGTTATTACCAATCGCTACAAAACAGATATCAAAATTTCGGACACCGAGTGTTGAAAGTACCGTTTCACTTGTACAGTCTCCGATATGTGCATCTGTAAAATTTGGAGCAAGTTCCTCAATGATAGATTCTTCTTTGTCTACAATCATAACATCATTATTTAGTTCCGTCATTTTTCTTGCAAGATGCTTACCGAAACGTCCCATACCAATTACTAAGATTGATTTCATATAGGTGTTACCCTGCCTTTCTTTTCCGTGTCTATTGTTGTTCCATCAAGAACAAAGAGGTGCATTTAAAATTTATTTAACCAATCATTATTTTTTCAACTGGTCGATTTAAAATTGCGTGAGTTCTCTTTTCGGCAAGTACCAGAGCAAGTGTAAGTCCACCAACTCTGCCTGCAAACATTAGAAGAATAATAATAGTTCTAGAAAATTGATTTAACGATGTTGTGATTCCCCTTGTGAGTCCAACAGTACCAAGCCCAGAGATTGTCTCAAATAAAACGTCTTCCATCTCGAAAGATTGATTGGAGCATATCAATAGTGTAGATACAATAACAAGAGAAAGGTAAAGAAAGAAAATAGCACTTGCCTGCTTTACGATGCCGTCATCCAGTCTTCGCTTGAAAGTAGTAATATGATTTTCATTTCTAGAAGATGCGACAGCACCAAGCAAAAGGACGGCAAACGTCGTTACTTTGATACCACCTGCAGTTGAACCAGGACTACCACCTATAAACATTAGAATCATAGTCAGAAGATGTCCGCTTTCAGATAATTCTTCCATTGGTACACTATTAAATCCAGCAGTTCTTGGCGTGACAGACTGAAATATTGCAGAAGTAACTTTTTCTGAGAAACTCAAATTCAAAAAACTGTGTTTATATTCAAAGAAAAATAAAAGAAAAGCACCGGATATGATTAAAAATGCAGTAACGCTGAGAACAATTTTGGTGTGAAGCTGATATCTGCGAAAATGAAATTTATGAATCAGAATATCGTTCCATACAAAAAAGCCAATTCCACCAATTACGATCAAGGAAGCAATGGTTAATAAAACAATCGGATTATTCTGATAAACGGTCAGTGAACAAAACGGACCGTATTTTCCAAGAATATCAAAACCGGCATTACAAAAAGCCGACACAGAATGAAACATAGCATTATAAAGTCCTGCAAACAGACCCATCTGCGGGCAGAACTGTGTAGCAAGAATAAGTGCGCCTATACTTTCAATAATAAAAGTACCAATAGCAACTCTTCGAATCAGGCGAACGACACCGCTGATCACAGGACTACCAGCTGACATCATGAGCAGTTTTCTTTCATGAAGACCAATATTTCTTTTTAAAAAGATAGACAGAAGAGTAATTACAGTCATAAATCCCAGGCCGCCAATCTGTATCAGAATCAAAATAACAAGTTGCCCAAATAATGACCAATAGGTATAGGTATCATATACCACCAAGCCGGTGACACATGTTGCAGATGTTGCTGTGAAAACAGAATTCAAAAAAGGGGTCCATACACCTGCGCGGGAGGAAACCGGCAGGCTCAAGAGGATACCGCCTGTTAAAATGATAATAAGATATCCGAGTACTATAAATTGCTCATAACGCAGATGATTATGTTTTTTAATGGTAAGATTCATAGCATGTTACCTGAGTCCTTTTTGAATGGACACTTTCTGCTTTTTTCAGATATTTAAAAAAAATTACACGATAGTTCTGACTACATTTTATATGATTGTTGTGAAAAAGTATAGATGGATTCCAGCTTGAAATAATATTTTCTTGCCTTCAAGGAATAAAGAAAGTATGATAATATCTATTTGAACGATTTGTGAGGTGAGTTATGTTAAAGATAGCTATTGTTGAAGACGAACAATCTTATGTGAATCAGCTAAAAGAATATCTGGATAGATTTCAGAAAGAAACAGATGAAATTATATCAATCAGTGAATTTCATGATGGGGATGAGATCACTTCAAAATATACTGCAAGATTTGACATTATTTTAATGGATATTCAGATGAAATTTGTCGATGGTATGACTGCAGCAAAAGAAATCAGGAAAATGGATTCAGAAGTAACGATTATTTTCATTTCTAATCTGGCACAATATGCGATCAGAGGTTATGAAGTAGACGCGCTGGATTATATTATAAAACCTGTTACATATTTTGCGTTTAGTCAAAAGCTGAGTAAAGCAATTTCCAGAATGCAAAAAAGAAAAAATCGATTCATAACTGTAACTGTAAAAGGTGGCGTACAGAGAATTGATACAACGGATATTTATTATGTTGAAAGTTTTGGACACAACCTGATTTTTCATACGAAGCAGCAGGATTATATATCAGGTGTTACCATGAAATCAGCAGAAGAACTTCTGGCAAATATGAATTTTTCCAGAGGAAATAAGTGTTATCTGATTAATCTGGAACATGTGGAAGGAATTCAGGATAACTGTGCAATTATAAATGGTGAAAAACTCATGCTGAGCAGAAATAAGAAAACAAGCTTTATGCAGGAATTAACAAAATACTGGGGGGATTTAAAATGAATGTAATGCTTCCTGATATCCCAAGATTTTATACTGCGCTGGCGGAGTGGCTGGCATGCCTACAATGTATTCTCGAAATGAGACGAGTCATAAAGGGTTGGAAATTCAATGTACTTTCAGCTGGAATTCTCGTTATCCTATCTGCGTTTTTGATTTTGACAAAAGATGCTGGCACATTTTGGTGGCTTCCTTGCATGGCCATTGCAATCTCTATTATGTTTTTCTATATTTACTATAGCTGCGATATTAATAAAAAGGATGCAGGATATTGCTGTGTCAGAGCCTTCATCGTAGCAGAGTTTGCAGCTTCAATCGAGTGGCAGATTCATTGCTATTATACCTATATTGTAGGATTCAACAACAAAATCCTACAGTCTATTATATTGGTGACAGTCTATGCAGGTATTTTTTTACTGATCGCATATATTTATAGAAAATATATGGTTAGAAATGACAAAATGAACATTACCAACCAGGAACTTCTGGCTGCCATATTAATTGGACTTGCAGTCTTTATGATGAGTAACCTGGGGTTTGTTTATTCGAAAACACCATTCAGTGGACAGTATATGATGGAAATTTTTAATGTCAGAACGTTGATTGATCTGGGAGGCGTTGCAATTCTTTACGCATATCACATCAAGATTTTTGACTTACGTACCAGATATGAACTAGATAGTGTAAGGAATATATTATACAACCAGTATGTTCAATATCAGCAATCACAGGAAACACTCGACCTGATAAACTACAGATATCATGATTTAAAGCATCATATTATTGCGCTTCGCGCTGAGAACAATCCTCAAAAAAGAAATGAATATCTGGATAAAATGGAAGAAGAAATTATGAACTATGAAGCGCAGAACAAGACAGGGAATCAAGTTCTGGATACACTTCTTACAAGTAAAAATTTATATTGTATTCAAAATGATATTTCATTTACCTGTGTAGCAGATGGAAATTTGCTTGATTTTATGGATGTTATGGATATCTGTTCCATTTTTGGTAATGCACTGGATAATGCAATAGAATGTGAAAAGAAAATCAAAGAAAAAGAAAAACGATTGATTCATGTGTCGGTTTCTTCTCAGAAACAATTTCTAATCATAAGGGTAGAAAACTATTATGAAGGAACACTTCAATATGAGCATGGACTGCCAGTTACAACAAAAAAGCAGGCTGAATTCCATGGATTCGGAATTAAAAGTATTCGCTACACAGTACATAAGTATGAAGGAGAAGTGGATGTCAGTGTTAAGGATAACTGGTTTATTTTGAACATTCTCATTCCAATAAGGCAAGATTCAAAATGAGAATAAACGAATCGGAAACGATATGATGAACAGGCATATGATTGGTAATAATATACAAATCAATATGCCTGTTTTTAGTTAAAATCATAGGAATCATTGCAGATTATGTTCAAAAAAATACAATTCATGAGCAAAATGAGCAGAAACGTCAAATAAGTGTAAACTGAATTTACATGACAGCAGACATACTCAAAAAATATCAACTGCTGTATTAGAAAAGGGAGGAACAAAATGTTAAAAATCAACATGAGTGACGTCATCGGCGTATTGTCATCCTGCGCACCGTATCTTATTTTTTTCGGTGTTGTATTGGCAATCGCAATCATCACAATGATTGTGTGCAAAAAGATGGCAAGACCAAAGAAAAAAATGATTCGTGCCCAGGCAGGTGTAGCAATTGTACTTGCACTTGTCATTACAATCAACATGATCTGTTTCGGACCTATGTCGAGTTTAATTTCCTTGGCAACAGGCAACGGAGTGATTACAGAAGAAACATCAACAGAGGCAAATGCACTTTGTGAAGAAATTGCAGATGAAGGAATCGTATTATTAAAAAATGATTCAAGTCTTCTGCCACTTTCAGCAGATTCTAATCTGAATGTTTTTGGATGGGCTTCAACGAATCCATGCTATGGTGGTACTGGTTCGGGTTCATTATCTGATGCTTATGAAACAGTTTCCCTTTTACAGGGCCTTGAAAATGCAGGATTCAAACTGAATACTGAACTTTCAGACTTTTATACAACTTACAGAGCAGACAGACCAGAAGTTGGTATGTGGGCACAGGACTGGACACTTCCAGAACCTACAGTTGAAACTTACACAGAAGATATGTTAAACAATGCGAAAACATTTTCTGACACAGCACTTGTTGTAATTACACGTGTTGGTGGCGAGGGTGCTGACCTTCCTACAGATGTGAGCAAAGTAACATATACGGATAATTCCACAGAATATAAAGATTTTGAAGCAGGAGAGCATTATCTCCAGTTGAGCCAGAGTGAAAAAAATATGCTTGATCTGGTTTGCAATAACTTTGAAAACGTTGTTCTTTTATACAATGGTGCAAATGCAATGGAACTTGGATTTGTAAATGAATACAGCCAGATTAAAAGTGCAATCTGGTGTCCAGGTGCAGGACAATCAGGATTTATGGCACTTGGAAGTGTTCTTGATGGTGAAGTAAATCCTTCAGGTAAGACAATCGATACTTTTGCAGCTGATTTGACAGCAACACCAGTTTACAACAACATTGGATCCTTTACTTATGACAATATGACAGAATTTGGTGCAACAGATATGTTCACAGGACTGGCTAGTTCACCAGGATTTGTTAATTATGTAGAAGGTATTTATGAAGGATATCGTTTCTATGAGACTGCAGCAGCTGAAGGTCTGATTAACTATGATGAGACAGTTGTTTATCCGTTTGGATATGGTATGTCCTATACAAGTTTCACGCAGGAAATGGGAGCGATCTCTGAAGTAGATGGCAATATAACATTCGATGTAACAGTGACCAATACAGGTAATGTGGCAGGTAAAGATGTAGTAGAGGTTTACTACAACCCACCATACACAAATGGTGGAATTGAAAAAGCATCTGCAAATCTTGTTGCTTTTGAAAAAACAAACTTATTAGAACCTGGTGCATCACAGACAATTACAATATCTTACGCAGTGGAAGATATGGCTTCTTATGATGATAAAACTGCAAAAGCATATGTTTTAGAAACCGGAGATTATGGAATTTCTATTCGTACGGATTCTCATACGATTGTAAAAGAACAAATTTATAATATTCCAGCAACTGTTATTTACAGTGATGAAAGCGGACGTGCTTCAGATGAACTGACAGCTACAAATCAGTTTGACTTTGCAACAGGTACGGTAACGTATTTATCACGTGCAGATAAATTTGCAAATTATGCAGACAGTACAAAAGCACCAGAAAATTATACACTTGGGGATGACTATAAACCACTTTTCATGAACAACAGTAACTATGATCCAGCTGCATACAATAATGCAGATGACGAAATGCCTGTAACAGGTGCAAGCAATGGACTGAAGCTTGAAGCACTTCGTGGCGCAGAGTATGATGATGAAAGATGGGAAAGCCTGCTTGATCAGCTTACAGTAAGTGAAATGGATACTATGATCGCAATTGGTGGATATCAGACATCTGCAGCAACTAGCGTTGGAAAACTTCCAACCATTGATTGCGATGGACCAGCATCCATTAATAATAATTTCACAGGAACAGGCTCAATTGGATTCCCATCAGCAGTTATGATTGCAAGCACTTGGAATCAGGCAATTGCTGAAAGATTTGGTGAAAGCATTGGTAAAATGGCAGATGAAATGGGAGTATCAGGATGGTATGCACCAGCAATGAATATCCATAGATCAGCATTTGCAGGACGTAATTTTGAATACTATTCAGAGGATGGTCTTCTTTCAGGTAAAATGGCAGCAAAAGCAATCATTGGTGCAGAGAAGTACGGCGTCTATGCTTATATCAAACACTTTGCTTTAAATGATCAGGAAACAAATAGAACAAATATGCTTCTGACTTGGTCAAACGAGCAGGCAATCCGTGAAATTTATTTAAAACCTTTTGAACTTGCAGTAAAAGAAGGCGGCGCAAAAGCTGTAATGTCAGCATTCAACTATATTGGTACAGAACCAGCAGGCGCATCCAGTGCACTACTGAATACAGTTCTGAGAGATGAATGGGGATTCAAAGGCTTCGTTCTGACAGATTACTTTGGTGTTTATGGTTATCAGGATGCAGACAGAATGATCAGAAATGGCAATGATGCAATGCTTGTTGCCTACGATACAGAAACAAACCATGTAACGGATCAGGAAAGTGCTACGAGCATCCAGGCTATGAGACAGGCTTGTAAAAACATTATGTATACTGTTGTTAATAGCAGGGCATACGATGTTGAAAATATGCAGACAGGTCCACAGAATTGGCAGATTGTAGCAGTCGTAATCGACATCATTCTTCTTGCTGGATTTGCAGCGCTTGAAATCAGAATGGTTAAAAAATATAAAAAAGAAGCATCAGAAGTAATTGCTGAGGCATAAATAAAGAAACTGGAAACAAACGCGGGGGAATCAAAAAAGGAATCAGACTTTATTACCATAGAGTCTGATTTCCTTTCATGATATAAGGAGGAACCTTTTTGAAACATCAGGAATTGATCAACAAAATGACTCTGGAAGAGAAAGCATCGTTATTATCCGGATTCGATTTCTGGAAAACAAAGGAAATCGACAGACTCGGTATTCCGGGAGTTTTTATGGCAGATGGACCGCATGGCCTCAGAAAACAGGCAGGATCAGGTGATCAGCTTGGTTTGAATGCGAGTATCCCGGCAACATGTTTTCCAACTGCAGCAACTATGGCAAATAGCTGGGATGAGGCGCTGGTAGAACGAGTAGGAGCTTTGCTTGGAGATGAAGCAAATGCGCAGGATGTACAGATATTGCTTGGACCAGGATTAAACATCAAACGTTCCCTTTTATGTGGACGAAACTTTGAATACTATAGCGAAGACCCTTACTTGTCAGGAAAAATGGCGGCAGGTTTTATCAGAGGATTTCAGTCAAAGGGAGGAGCTACAACTCCAAAACACTTTGCAGCGAATAGTCAGGAATTACTAAGGATGGCAAGTGATTCTGTTCTTGATGAGCGAACTTTCCGCGAAATTTACCTGACGGCCTTTGAAATTGCCATAAAAGAAGGAAAAAGTAAAGGAATCATGTCATCATACAATAAAATCAATGGGATCTACGCGAATGAGAATGAAGAACTTCTTCAAAAAATTCTACGTGATGAGTGGGGATTTGATGGATTTGTTGTGTCTGACTGGGGCGGTAGCAATGATCATATTGAAGGTGTTGCTGCTGGTGCACATTTAGAAATGCCAACCACAGGTGGTGATAGTGACAGAGAACTTGCAGAAGCAGTCAGAGCCGGTAAGCTCAGTGAATCTTTACTGGATCAAAGAGTGGATGAACTGCTAAGCGTTGTATTAGAACTTTCAGAGAATTATAAAAAGAAGCAGACGAAGGATTTTGATAAACATATGCACCATCATGCAGCGCAGGAAGCAGCAGAACAATCTGCGGTTCTTCTTAAAAATGAAGAACAGATCCTGCCACTGAAAAATGGAGCAAAAGTAGCTGTGATTGGGGACTTTGCAAGAACACCAAGATATCAGGGCGCAGGCTCAAGCGTAGTTAATTGTACAAGACTTGATAATACATTGGGATGTATTGGACAAACTCCATTGCATCTGGAAGGATATGCACAAGGATACGATAGGTCTGGAAGTATGAATGATGCATTGATTCAGGAAGCAGTAGAACTTGCTAAAAAGGCTGAGGTCGTACTTGTCTATGTTGGATTAACTGAAATCAGTGAGTCTGAAGGCCTTGATAGAGAGGATCTCACCATTCCGGACAATCAGGTTGCATTGTTATCTGCGCTACATAGAGCAAATCCTAATATTGTAGCAATTATAAGTGGTGGTGCAGCAATCGAAATGCAATGGGAGGATTATTGCAAAGGCATTCTACATGGTTATCTGGCAGGTCAGGCAGGAGCAATGGCAATGTTGCGAATTCTGACAGGAGAAGTATGCCCAAGCGGAAAACTGGGAGAAACCTATCCACTATCCTATGAGGATGTTCCTAATAAAAATTATTATCCGGGAAAAGAATGCACTGCGGAATACAGAGAGTGTATTTTTATTGGTTACCGTTATTATGATACTGTCGGAACAAATGTAAGATATCCATTTGGATATGGTTTGAGTTATACAGAATTTTCTTATTCTGATTTATCAGTGAATCAGGATGGCGTGATCTTTACAATAACAAATACTGGAAAAGTGAAAGGGTCTGAAATTGCGCAGCTTTATATCGGGCTTGAAAAAAGCCACATTTTTAGAGCAGCAAAAGAGTTGAAGGGCTTTGTTAAAATAGAACTTTTACCAGGTGAAAGTAAGAGCGTGACAATATCATTTGATGATAAGACATTTCGTTATTTTGATATTAAAACAGGAAAATTTGAAATAGAGACCGGTGATTATTCCATTATGGTTGGTGCATCAAGCCGTGACATTAAATTACATGACAGTATTCATATCGAAGGAAAGAATACAGAAGGTATTTACAACAAAAATCTAATGGAACATTATTTTTCGGGAAAAATCATGGATATAAAAAATCAGGAGTTCGAGGCACTTCTTGGGCATTCGTTGCCACCAGCAAACTGGGACCGCAGTAAGCCTTTAGAGAGAAATGACGCATTGTCCCAGATGTTTTACGCAAAAAGTCCAATTGCCCGGTTTGCATATCATATTCTGACAGGAATCAAGGACAGATCCATAGCAAAAGGGAAACCTAATCTGAATATTTTATTTATTTATAATATGCCGTTTCGTGGTATTGCCAAAATGACAGGCGGAGCCATGAATATGGAAATGGTAGATGGCCTTCTGACCATGATTAATGGACACTTTTTCAAAGGAATAGGACAGCTGATTGGTGGGTTTTTTCGAATGGGAAAGTCAAAAAAAGAAATGGCACAAAAGCTTTCCATGGCTGGGAAGAATAAGAACCATGGAAGTGAGGAAGTGTAATGAGCGAAACAAAATCAACAAATTATTTTAAACAGGTCTGGAATCATTTTAAAGAAAAACACCCCGCACTGGTTGAGTTTTTGATGTTTTTTCTAATCAGTAACGGAGTCACTGTGCTTCAGATGATTCTAATGCCATTTATCAAATTTTTATTTGGCTTTACAATGTTAGTTGACACACCGTTTCAGACACTTGCAGCGGGACACAACCTGGATGGAAGCATCTATTATGTTTTTAATTATGCAGCAGGTGCAATTAGTGACGGTGGCGGTGGCGGTCTGGCTTATTTTCTTGCGGTAGAGATCACACTGCTTATTGCACAGATTATAAATTTCTTTTTACAGAGAAATGTAACATTTAAGTCAGATTCCAGCGTAGCAAAAGCAGCATTATGGTATTTTATTGCATGGGTTATAATTTCAATAGGAGCATCAGCATTACAAGGATTATATAAGGTTCCAATCTATGAATTTATGATGAATTCCCTTGGTGTTGTAACAGGAACAACAGTTGCAGATATTATTACGATGCTGATTAATAGCGCAGTTTCTTTCTGGGTATTTTTCCCAATTATGAAATTGATTTTTAAATCAAAAGCATAATTTACAAATAATTTTTTCGATAAGTACTGGGTGATATACCAGTATAAGACTTAAAAAGATGATTAAAGTTTGAGAGAGAAGAAAAACCACAAGCCATGGAAATGGACAAGACAGATTGATCCGTTTCAAGCAACAGTTCCTTTGCCTTTACAATTCTCTTCCTGATGGTATACTCAATGGGAGAGATTCCAGAGAATGACTTAAAAGTACTTGAAAAATAGGGAATACTCATTTGTGTAATCTGCGAAAGGGTGTCCAATGTGATAAGATCTTGATAATGTGTATCAATATATGCAGCAGCTGCCTTTATTTTTAAGGCAGCTGTTTTATTGATGCCGCCACTTTTTTCGGAATTTGGACACATAGAAATAATGCGATTCAGTTGAGCCAGAAACTGAAGTAAGAGTGCCTTTATCATAAGTTCGTAACCAGTAGATTGACTTTGATATTCAATTTCGATTTGATCAAATAGATCTAATAAAGAAGGCGGGAGCATTGAACTTTTGATATGTCGCCATGATTCGGTATGCTGAAATGTCTGAAAAATACGCAGATAATCATGGTCAGATAAACTGCCGGAAAAGCCAGAAACAAAGGAGGAATCAAACATGATTACCTGCATGATGAGATTCTTGTCTTCATAACATAAATGAATATCGTCAGGACCAATTAAAAACAGATCTCCAGTGCGAAACAAATAGTCCACTCCATTAATCAGATAACGGCCACTTCCCTGTTTAATACGACAGATTTCTAGTTCATCATGCCAATGAAGCTCACGAAAGTCTTCTGATACACCGATACTGTCACTGCATTCGAAAGGAAAATAATGACTTCCAATCTCATGATGTGTTCTTTTAGACATAAGATACCTCCTCAGATAAAATTAAAAAATTTAGTGATGAATCTGAATCTGATACATGTATTGTACTTTATTTTTACCATGACTTGCAAGGAACTGTATTTGAAAATTAACAAATAATCATAAGATACTGCAAGTGCAAATGAAAATATAATAAGAAAAGTTTGAGGATTAGGGATATGATGTAACTAGAATAGTAAACCTAAAAGGTTTGGTTAGATTAAGGAAGAGATTGGAAGGAGATCGTAAAATGAAACAACTTAAAATTGCAATTATTGGATCGGGAAGTACCTATACACCAGAACTGATTGAGGGATTGATTGCCAGAAAAGAGTCTCTTATGTTGAAGAATATTACCATGATGGACATCAACAAAGAAAAAAATGAAATTGTTGGGAGTCTGGTAAAGAGAATGTTAGCGCATCATCAGATTCAGGCAGAACTAATTTTGACAGACAGCCTGGAAGAAGCTGTGAAAGACGCAGACTATATTCTTGGACAGATAAGGGTCGGTATGTTGGATGCAAGAATCAGAGATGAAAAAATCCCCCTGAAATACGGACTAATTGGGCAGGAAACAACAGGCATTGGTGGATTCATGAAAGCAATGAGAACCATACCCGTCATGATGAATCTGGCAAAAACAATTGAAACCTTAGCACCGGATGCGTGGTTGATCAATTTTTCAAACCCATCAGGACTACTTGCTGAAACATTGTTAAATCATACAAATGTTAAAACCATTGGGCTATGTAATAATCCTGTCAACATGATTCGCGATGCAAAAAAGAGATTGCCAGAACAAACAAAACATTTTGACTATGATTATGTAGGATTGAATCATCTTTCCTGGATGACAGCAATTTATGCAGATGGAATTGAAATATTACAGGAACAATTAAAATCAAATGCTTCCGTCAGCACAGCAAAAAATATTCCTCAGATAGAATATGAAGACAGTCTTTTACAGGCATCAGGAGGATTACCATGTGCTTACCTGAGTTATTTTTATCATAGAGAGAGCATGTTGAAGAAATTGACAGAATCGGAAACTTCCAGAGGAGAAGAATGTAAAAAAATCGAATTTGAATTACTGGAACAATATAAAGACAGTGCAATTATGGAAAAGCCTGTACAGCTTGAAAAAAGAGGAGGTTCTCTTTATTCAGAGGCTGCGATTTCGCTCATTGATGCGATGGAAAATGATAAAAATGAAATTCATGTAGTGAATACAAAAAACATGGGCGCATTCTCTTTTATGGGTCCGGATGATGTGGTCGAGTGCAAATGTAGGGTAGGAAAAAATAGTGTGATACCAATACCGTTCACAGGAGTTGTGAACGAACATATGATAGGTTTGATGAAGATTATAAAATCTTATGAAAAACTTGCAGTAGTCGCTGGTCTCAATGGAGATAGAACAGCTGCACTTAGAGCATTGCTTGTACACCCACTGGTAGGCGATTATGGGAAAGCAAAATCTGCATTGGATGAAATGCTTGAAGCAAACAAAGAGTATCTTCCGCAGTTTTTTGGTAAAGGAGTTTGAAATTATGAGGAACAGTATTGATATAAAAAAATATGTACTTGGCATAGACGGAGGAGGAACGAAAACGCTCTGCGCATTATATGATCTTCAGGGGGATATGCATATAATAAAACAATATGGTCCAACAAATCATGAAGATTTTCAAGAAGGGTTTCAAGAGTGCAGACGGAAACTATTTGACATATTAGATGATCTGCTGAATACAGGTGAAATATTTAGAGAACAGATTGTTTACAGTGTATTTGGGATGGCTGGCGTAGATACCAAGAAGCAACATCAGAAAATGAGTGACATCATCAGAGATTATGGATTAACACAATTTAGTTTACTGAATGATGCATATCTTGGAATTATGGCTGGAAGTACAAATAATACCGGTATCTGCGCGATTAATGGAACGGGATTTTGTGTTACGGGTCTGGATCCTGAAGGCAATGCCGTGCAAGGGGGAGGCATTGGACCGCTGACAGGTGATAAAGGTGGAGGAGGATATTTATTTGAGCAATGTGTTTCTCATGTATATGATTCATTATACAAACATGGATGTGCAACTTTACTGAAAGAAAAGTTATTTATCTTGTTGGGAATCACAGATGCATCGGACTTTATCGAAAGAATGATGGAACAGAAGGAGTTGCATCAAGAGGACCTGATCTTAAATGTAAACAAAATATTATATCAGGCAGCAAAGGAAGGAGATACGGTTGCAATTGATATTCTGAGTGAGGTAGGCGAGTGTTATGCAAAAACGATTCTGGGTGTTACGGAAAGACTACAGTTTGACCATAATAAGAAAATTCCTTTGATTCTGGCAGGATCACAATTTACGAAAGCGGAATCAGAAATCAGCATTTCTACAATAAAAAGTAAGTTGGAGAATGATTTTATCACTGTTGGTGCATATTCATACGATCTGATACGATTAGAATACCCGTGTGTACTTGGTGCTGTTTCATTCGCATTAAAGAAGGCAGGATGCAAAGAAAACTTGCATGAAAAGGTCATGAGGGAGTATGATATAAGACAAAGATATCAGAATAAGATATCAGACAGAATGCAATAAAAATTGATAAAATACTTCGTATTCAGTCTTATTTCATCAAAGGAGAATGCAGCATGGATCAGGAACAGCAAACAACAAACTGGAGTCAGTCAGTGACAGGAATCGTAATCAGAGAAAAAAAGGTACTTCTTGCCAGACATACCTATGGAGCTGGAAAAGGAAGACTAATTGTTCCGGGTGGGTATGTGAATGTTGGGGAAAGTCCTCAGGATGCCGTAGTCAGGGAAGTTATGGAGGAAACTGGCATTTTGGTCAGACCTGGAGAAATCGTTGGAATCAGGTTTAATCAGCGAGACTGGTATATTGCATTTTTGGCAGAATATATCAGTGGTGATGCAGTATCTGATGGTAAAGAAAACAGTGAAGTACTGTGGATGGATATTGAAGAAGCACTTACCAGAGAGGACGTTGCTGATCTGACCAAGAAACTCATTGAGTGTGCTGCGTCCGGTAATTATCTAAGCCAGATTCCATATGACGGGACAACAAAATATGGATCCTATACATTTTATGGCGCAAAGAAAATGTAGCGCAGAAGAATCTTTAAGGGGGAATAATTATGGATGATAGAATCGATCGCCTGATACAGTTTTGTAAAGGGATTGCAGCGAAAGAAGACGGTGGAACACTATACCAGAAATACAAGGAAGATATCATGACGGTAACCCCACGTGATCTGATGCTGATCCAGTATTATCAAATTCATGAAGGAACATCTGATCAGAACATACTTAAACATGTGGATAAGCTCATTAATGTGTTTTATAAACCGCTTAGTTCATTTTCATGGAAACGACCAGACCCTGATTCGTTTATTGGAACTTTACTACGCGAAAATGAAGGCTGTAAGGCAATCCTGGAGCAATTCAAAGATAAGATAAAAGATGATACGCTTGAACGGAATCCTCAGGAATTAAAAGATTTTGTCCATAAAGTTTTATTATATCAGGAACACTTATTAAAACTTGAGAATATTCTATTTCCATTTCTTGAGAAAAAAGATGATAGATATCAGGGATTAAAAGTGCTATGGACACTTCATGATCAGACCCGTCAAAGTTTAAAGAAGATTTTATCAGATAGCGATATCTTAACAGATCAGGCAAAAAGAAATGAAGCGTTAGGTGAACTATATTTCAAAATATATGGATTAATGCAGAAACAGGAACTGATTTTATTCCCATGTGCAGTCTATGAATTGTCAACGGAAGAAATGGACGAAATGAAGCGACAGAGTTTTGAGTATGGATTTCCGTATATCGAAGAGCCAGAGAAGATGGAACAGACGGTAAGTCCTATTCTATTTGAAATGGCATCAAAGCTATTTCATACGCAGACGGGTCATTTTGATCTGTTTCAACTGGACGCGGTATTAGGATCGCTTCCCCTGGATATTACGCTTGTAGATGAGAATGACAAGGTGGCATATTTTTCCAGGCCAAAGGAAAGATTGTTTCCAAGATCAGCGGCTGTCATAGGCAGAGATGTCAGGAATTGTCACCCATCTGATAGTGTACATGTCGTAGAGAAAATTCTGGAAGCATTTAAAGCAGGAACAAAAGATCATGCAGAGTTTTGGATACAGATGAAAGGCAGATTTATTTATATTCAGTATATTCCAATCAGGGATGAAATTGGCGTTTATAGAGGCACTCTTGAAATGACACAGGATATAACAGCCCTGCGCGCGCTAGAAGGAGAACAGCGCCTGCTTAGCTGGGAGGATACATTTGAAGGCAACAAATCATAAATTTAAATATATATTGTTATGGGTGAGTCTGTTGATTGGAATTATGATTGTAACAGCTGAGTTTAATATTTCAGATGCTGATTACAGTATTATTTCAGTGGATCATCTGACAGAGTTTTCCGGAACATGGAATGCAGTTACACAAGCAGGTTATCAATCAGACCTAACGTTACCTTTTAAAGAAGAAGGAATGAAGGCAGGAGAACCATTTATCATATCAACAAAACTGCCAGATGAAATTGACGAAAATGATATGCTTTTCTTTCGGGCCAGTCACCAGTATGTAAAAATCATGATTGATCATCAAGAGGCAGCAGCATTCGGATACCAAGAGAGACATCTGTTTGGGAAAACACCGGGTTGTTCCTGGATGATTTTGCCAATTTCATCAGAACAGGCAGGAAAAGAGCTACAGTTAGAAGTGGTTGGTGCTTATGATAAATATGCGGGGAAAATAAATGAAGTATACCTTGGTGAAAAGCATCTGTCATTGCCTACCTTTTGAATGACAGACTGCCAAGCACCATTGCCTGTATCATTATTCTGACACTTGGTATCAGTATGATAATCATCGCACTGATTTTGAAAAATGGAGGGCTAACAGCTGCATTATTCAGACTAGGAGCATTGTCGATGATTACAGGTGTATGGAGTATCTGCATTTTAAACATTTTACAGTTGTATATTGGAAATGTGTTTTTTTTACTCAGTCTTGAATTTCTGGCTTTCACATTATTATTACCCTTCTTCCTTTGGTTTTTACAGGCTTTTTCATATTATGAGAAAAAACATTTTGTAAGAATTATGTTCTGGATCTCTATTACAATGTTTTTTGTGATAGAGATTATGCAGCTTCTTGAAATTGCTGATTATATGGAAACAATCTGGCTGACCCATATTTTGATGGTCAGTACAATATTGTATCTGGCGGCAGATGGGATCTTGGAATTGCTTAGAAAGGATGCTGTAAAAGAAGTTAAAATGTTTGTATTCACAGTTATTGTACTGGTCTGCTTCCTTGCGGTTGATTTATTTAGATTTTATTTTGCGACAGGGCATGATGAAGGTCTTTTTTCAAGACTTGGTCTGCTTGTATTTTTACTTATGTGGGCAATTGAAATTATTATAAACATGTCAAAAGTGATAGCAGAAAATGCAAAGACGAGAATATTAGAGACGCTTGCATATACAGATCAGATGACAGGTCTGAAAAACAGGTCAGCATTCGAAGAAAAGCTGGCTTATTTCAGATTAAATCCAAAAGAGGCACAGGGAACATACATTGTGGCATTTGATATGAATGGTTTAAAACGAATCAACGATAGATATGGTCATGCCAGAGGTGACGAGGCAATCACAGAATTTGCAAAGATTATTCAGGCATGTTTTGAAGAAGTGGGAATTTGTTATCGTATTGGAGGAGATGAAGTTTGCGTGATTGTGGAAGCACAGCAAACGGTTTCTGATGATATGATTAGAGGTAAAATCAGTATGGTATCAGAACAGGCAGATTTTACAGGAAGAAAAGCCGGCACCAATTTCACTGTAGCAGGTGGGTTTGCAAAGATAAAAAGTGATGCAACGCATGAGATAGATAAGTCCTACCGTGAAGCAGATCAAATGATGTATCTGAATAAACAGAGAATGAAAGATTTCGCGCAAGAGAATGAAAACAGGGCGGAATCATCATAAGGAGGCACAAATGACAGAAATTGAGAAAATTATAAAAAGGGCAGATGAACTGTTAAAACAGACAGAATCAGTTGAACTTGCAGGGATAGATCCTAATGGATATCCACATATTTTTGAAATGGAAGTTATGGCGAATAGTAATATAAGAACTGTTTATTTTACGACAGGCATTTATTCAGGGAAGGTCAGTGATTTTAAAAAAAACACGAAGGCAGCACTGAATGTTTGCCTGAACCAGGATTGTATTTCCATGATTGGTGATGTAAAAGTGATTGAACATCCAGAAGAAAAGAGACGACTTTGGATTACAGAACGGACCAAGCAGTTACAAGATATGAAAAAAGAGCCGCTTTACTGCATTTTACAGTTTACAGGAGAAATATTATATTATTATTTTGATGGAGAAAAAGGTTTTTTTCATTTGGATGAATGACCGGATCAAAAGTTTCTCAATGAGTCATCGTTAAATTCTTTGTATAAAAGTGATAAAAGTAAGCAATACTTATAAAAAAATTAAGAATTTATTTATAAAATTAAGAAATAATTTACGAAAATGTATTTTAGAACACTTTCCCCTTTTAATACGGTAAAAGCTAAGGTATAATTTCAAAGGAATATTACTTTATCATTACTATCATATTATCAAAGGAGATTACTAATGGACAAATTTTTTAAGCTTGAAGGACATGGAACATCCGTCTCCAAAGAAATTATTGCAGGTGTAACAACATTTTTTGCAATGGCTTACATTATCATTGTAAACCCGGCAATGCTTTCAGAGACTGGAGTACCATACGGAGCAGTTTTCCTCGCAACAATTATTGCATCTGCAGTTGGAACACTTGTTATGGGACTCTTTGCAAACGTACCTTATGCGTTGGCACCTGGAATGGGTCTGAATGCATTCTTTACGTACACAGTATGTTTTGGTCTTGGATTTACCTGGCAGGAAGCACTTGCAATGGTATTTATCTGTGGTTTGATCAATATTCTGATTACAGTAACTAAGATTCGTAAAATCATTATCAAAGCTATTCCTGAAAGCCTTCAGAATGCAATCAGCGGTGGTATTGGTATCTTTATTGCTTATCTTGGAATTGTAAATGTAGGACTTGTAAATTTTGATGCTGGTATCCCTGGAATCGCAGTATTCAACAATGCAGGTATCCTCCTTGCAATCATCGGAATCGTAATTACATTTGTTCTTTTAGTTTTAAATGTAAAAGGAGCTATTTTAATTGGTATCGCAGTGACTACAGTCATTGGTATTCCAATGGGAGTAACTGATCTGTCAGGTGTTGGTGCAACAGCAGGTCTTGCTGATGACTTTGCAGCACTTGGAACAACATTTGGTGCAGCACTTGGTTCAGCAGGAATTGGAGCATTATTTGCAGATGCTTCCAGAATTCCTCTTGTTCTTATGACAATATTTGCATTTAGTTTATCAGATACTTTTGATACTATCGGTACATTTATTGGAACAGGTAAGAAAACTGGTATTTTTGATGAAGCAGATGAAAAATCTCTACAGGAACAGCCAGGATTCAAATCAAAAATGGACAGAGCATTATTTGCTGATTCTATTGCAACTTCAATTGGTGCTTTATTTGGAACTTCCAATACAACAACTTATGTTGAAAGTGCAGCTGGAATTGGTGCTGGTGGACGTACAGGTCTTACATCAGTAACAGTTTCTGTATTATTTGTTCTCAGTATGTTTCTTTCACCAATCGTTGCAATCGTACCTGGTCAGGCTTCTGCACCTGCACTCATTGCAGTTGGTGTTATGATGCTTGCTTCCTTCAAAGAAATCAAATGGGATAGTTTTGAAGATGCGATTCCTGCATTCTTCGCAGCGATTTTTATGGCTCTTTGCTACAGTATTTCTTATGGTATCGCAGCAGGATTTATTTTCTACTGTATCGTTAAGGTTGCTAAGAAAAAAGCAAATGAAATTCACCCTATTATCTGGGTTGCATCCATCTTATTCTTATTGAACTTTGTTATTCTTGCAGTATTATAAGATAATCTGTTCCTAAAATAATATTTGTGAAGAAACAAGATAGAAATCAGAATTGGAATAAGTTTAAGTACACTAACAACATGATAGATTGATAAAAATAGAAAAGACATGGCCTACTCATATTACTATGAAAGGGACATGTCTTTTTTAGTGGAAAACGATGATCAGCAAACCGTTTATTAGCAAAACTATAATTGGTATAATGTTTATTTAGAATAAAAAGCAAATTAAGATGGCTCAAATAACAAATTAATACTATTTTTGAAGAGAGATTCAGATTATACTAGAAGTAGAATTGGAGGGATGATTCATGTCAAAAAAAGCTGTCGTGGCAGGTCATATCTGTCTGGATGTCACACCGGTGTTTCCAGGCAAACAGATCAATGCGCTGGAGAATATTCTGAAACCGGGGAAACTGATTAGTATGGAAGGAATTGATATTCATACAGGAGGTTGTGTTGCAAATACCGGACTGGCGATGAAAAAACTGGGTAGCGATGTAAAACTTATGGGCAAAATAGGACAGGATGAGTTTGGAAGACTGATTCTGGATATTATGGATGAGAATCATTATGATGGAAAAAAGGATATGATTCTCTCGAAAGACAATCATACGTCTTATTCGATTGTTCTTGCAATTCCTGGAATAGATCGGATCTTTCTGCATGATCCCGGTGCAAATAATACATTCTGCTATGATGATATCGATTTTGAGGGTCTGAAAAATGCAGATCATTTTCACTTTGGTTATCCATCCATCATGAAAAAAATATATGAAAATGATGGAGAAGAGTTAATCAGAATTTTTAAAAAGGTTAAAGAATACAATCTGTCTACCTCAATGGATCTTGCAGCAGTAGATCCAAATAGTGATGCTGGTTGTGTCGATTGGAAGAGTGTATTGGCCAAGGTAATACCATATGTTGATTTTTTTGTCCCAAGTATTGAGGAACTTTGCTGTATGCTCCAGCCTGAGACCTATCAGAAGTGGATGAAACAAGCAGATGGAGGAGATGTCACGAATTTTCTTAGCATAGAAAATGACATTGAACCTTTAGCAGAACAATTATTGGAAATGGGTGCAAAGTTCATTTTAATAAAATGCGGAAGGCCAGGTATGTACTATAGAAGTGCCGGAAGCGATAAGACTGGTCATATTGGGATTAAAGCAGAACTAGATTATGAAAAATGGTCAGGCCTTTGTGGCTTCGAAAAAAGTTATCGACCGGATAGAGTCAGATCTGGAACGGGCGCTGGAGATACAAGTATAGCTGCATTTTTGACGGCAATGTTGTCGGGAAGAGATCCTTTAAGATGTATACAGCTGGCGGCAGCAACAGGTGCCTGCTGTGTGGGTGCATATGATGCGTTAAGTGGTCTGAAGCCATTAGAAGAATTGGAAGATAGAATTGAAAAAGGTTGGGAAAAAATCTGATCATTTCAGAACTAGGAGTAGTCTGTCAGCATAATATACTGGCAGGCTATTTTTTATATCAGAATTCATCAATTTTAATGAAAGAAATTGAATTTAGTGATAGAATAAAAACATAGAATACGTTAGATTTTGCAGATATACGAGGAGAGATTAGAATGGAAGCAGGATGTACAAGACAGGATGCAATAGAGTTATTAAACGAATACAATAAAGATAGTTTTCATATTTTACATGCACTGACACTGGAAGGCTGTATGCGTTGGTTCGCAAAGGAGTTGGGATATGAAAAAGAAAGTGAATTCTGGGCTTTGGCAGGGCTATTACATGATATAGACTTTGAAGTATTTCCAGAAGAACATTGTAAAAAGGCGCCTGAGTTATTAAGCAAGATAGGAGCATCAGAAGCGTTGATTCATGCTGTCTGTAGTCATGGATATGGAATCTGCAGTGATGTTGAGCCGGTTCATGTAATGGAAAAGATATTATTTGCAGTGGATGAACTGACGGGTCTGATTGGTGCTGCAGTCAGGATGAGACCTTCAAAAAGTGTATTGGATTTGGAACTTTCAAGCCTAAAGAAAAAATTTAAGGACAAACGGTTTGCAGCAGGCTGCTCTCGGGATACCATCTCACAGGGGGCAGATATGCTTGGCTGGGAATTAGATGTATTATTTGAAAAAACAATAGATTCCATGCGTGATTGTGAGACATATGTGAATAAAGAGATGCAGGAATTGAGCTAAGTAAACAAAGAAAAAGGAGAGAGGCTATGAAAGTTGCAATGATTGGAATTGGGGATATCGCTCAAAAAGCATATCTGCCTGTCATGTCTGTAAAAAAAGATGTAGAAGTCGTTCTATGCTCCAGGAATGAGTCTTTGCTCAAAGAGTTATGTGAAATGTATCAAGGGATTCGCTATGTGACAGATCTGGATTCATTATTTAGAGAAAATGTGGAGGCAGCATTTGTTCATGCTGCAACGGAAGCACATTATAGTATTTGTAAAAGGCTGATGGAACATGGAATACCAGTATATGTTGATAAACCGGTGTCTTATCACGCAACAGAAGTGGAAGAACTGATAGAGATAGCGAAACATAATAATTTGATTTTCCGGACAGGCTTTAACAGAAGAAAAGTGCCATTTATTAGGGATATGAAGCACTTGGCCTCGCCTGATTTAATCCTTTACCAAAAAAATAGGGAATACTTACCGGCAGAAATCCGCCATTATATTTTTGATGACTTTATACATGTCGTAGATACCATTCGTTATTTACTCGGTGGAGAAGTCAGTTTAACACAGGTATCTGGAAAGCTTGAGGAAGGACAGCTTGTGTCTGTTATGATACAGCTGCAGGGAAAAGAAGGGTATGCTGTTGGCATTATGAACCGTGAATCTGGCAAATCGGAAGAACGAATAGAATTCATTTGCCCTGGAGAAAAGAGAATTTTGGAAGACCTTGATAAACTAACCATCTATAAAGACGGTATCAGCCAGAATGAGAAATATGATGATTGGACACCAATTCTATACAGAAGGGGTTTTGAGCAAATTACGGATAGATTTTTAAAAGATGTCAGAAAAAAACAGGGATTTCTTGAAGAGGATACAGACAGTATAATGACGCATGAAATTTGTGAAGAGATTGTATGCAGGCTTTCAGAGGGAGCCTGATGAGGTATATGCCATGGACAAAAGCAGAAGAAATTATTTGTTTGATGGAAGGGTTCAGGGAGTAGGATTTCGGTTTACTGCAAAAATGTTTGCAGATACCATAGGCCTGACGGGATGGATCATGAATTGTTATGACGGTAAAGTTGAAATGGAAATTCAGGGAAGCGAAGAGCAGATTGACAGAATGATTGAAAAGTTACTGAATAGTAAAAGCATCAGAATTACTGATATGAAAATGAATCAGGTAGAAATGGTGAAAGAGGATAAATTTCTCATTCGTTATTAATGGTAAGTAAAAAATGATGAGAAAGGATGCATTATGGATCAGAAAATGCTTTTAGAGGCATGTGTTGATTCTGTAGAATCAGCAATTGCAGCACAGCGTGGAGGTGCTGACAGACTGGAACTTTGTTCCAATTTAATCATTGGTGGAACGACTCCTGGTATTGCACTATATCAGGAAGTAAAGAAAAATGTTTCGATTCCGATCCATGCTTTGATACGCCCAAGATTCGGTGATTTTTTGTATAGTGACTATGAGTTTAGTATCATGTGTCATGACATAGAAGCTTTGAAACATTCAGGTGCCCAGGGGATTGTGATTGGAATGCTAAAGCAGGACGGGACGCTTGATTTACCCAGAATGAAGGAACTCATGCATTATGCTGATGGAATGTCAGTCACTTTACACAGAGCGTTTGATATGTCGGTAAACTTGCGAGAATCACTTTATGAAGCCATTGAACTGGGAATCTCTACCATACTGACATCAGGTGGAGAAGAGAGTGCTACCCATGGCCTTGAAATACTTCGTGAATTGCAGGGAGAAGCAGCTGGAAGAATACAGATTATGGCAGGGGCAGGAGTGAATGCAGAATCTATCGTAAAATTACACAAACTTGCAGGAATCCATACATTTCATATGTCCGGGAAAACGGTACTGGAAAGTGGAATGGTATATAGAAACGATCGAATCAATATGGGACTCCCGGGTATTAGTGAATATGAGATTTGGCAGACTTTGGAAATACAGATCAGAAGTGCCAGAAACGTGTTAGATCAGCTCCAGTGATTTAGTCACAGAGAAGGTTATTTATTCTGCATATAATCATCTTGTAAACTTAACTTACAGGAGGAAATCATATGTTTGGATTTATGTTAAAAGAATCAGGAAAAACAGTACATGTAAATGATATGGATCAGTTGATTGGAAAAGTTACCATTATTGATATCAGAGAACCTTATGAATATAAGAGTGGAAGTCTTAAAACGGCTAAAAACATTCCTATGGGAAATCTTTTAAATGCACCGGAGCAGTATCTTGAAAAAGACAAAGAGTACTATATACTTTGCCAGTCTGGTGGAAGAAGCAGTGGCGCCTGTAGAATGCTTTCAAAACTTGGTTATCAGGTTGTAAATGTTGCAGGTGGAATGGGTTCTTATGTGGGAACGAAAAGAAAATAATATCTGAGGGGAGTAGGATCAATGAGTAAAAAAATTCTTATAGTTGGTGGCGTTGCAGGTGGTGCATCTGCTGCTGCAAGACTTAGAAGGCAAAGTGAAGAAGACAGGATTATTATGTTTGAAAAAGGTCCACATGTATCTTTTTCAAATTGTTCCCTGCCATATCATTTAAGTGGTATCATTCAAGAAGCAGATGATCTGGTTCTAATGAATCCTGAATTATTTTTAAGTCAGTATAATATTGAAGCAAGAACGCAATCAGAGGTAATTTCCATTGACAGAAAGTTAAAAGAAATTGAAGTTAAAAATTTGCAAAACGGTGAAGTTTATAAGGAAACCTATGATAAACTGATATTATCTCCCGGAGCAGCGCCAATTGTTCCACCAATACCAGGACTTGAGCAGGTCAATATTTTTACAGTAAGAAATGTAGTAGATATTGATCGATTGCATCAATATGTTTCTTCAATCCATGAAAAAGAAATTGTTGTCATCGGCGGCGGATTTATTGGAATTGAAGTGGCTGAGAATTTGAGAGAAGCAGGGTATCAGGTCACACTGATTGAAGCAATGAATCAGATTTTGAGACCATTTGATTATGATATGGTACAGATTTTACATAAAGAAATCTCAGATCATGGAATTCAGCTGATTGTAGGTGATAAAGTAGAGCGATTTGAAGAAAACACAGTGATACTGGCGTCAGGAAAAGAGATAAAAGCCAATGCAGTTGTTTTGGCGATTGGAGTAGCACCAGAAACAAAACTTGCAAAAGCTGCGGAACTTAGCATTGGTGAGACAGGTGCCATTTGGACGAACGACGATTATCTCACTTCTGATCCTGATATTTATGCAGTTGGAGATGCGATAGAGGTTAGAAATGTTCTGACAGGAAAACCGGCAAAAATATCGCTTGCAGGACCGGCATTAAAACAGGCAAGAAGTGTAGCGAATCATATTCATGGTCAAAAGCAGAGCAATAACGGGTATATCGGTTCTTCTGCAATTAAAGTATTTGATTATAACGGTGCATCAACAGGTTTGAATGAAGCACTGATTGAAGCAATGAAGTTAGAAATTAAATATGACGTGGTTCATATTATTTTATCGGATAAAGTAGGTATTATGCCTGATGCAGCACCGATGCATTTTAAACTCCTATTTGAAGTTCCTGGTGGCAGAATACTTGGTGCGCAGGCAATAGGCAGAGGTGATGTGACAAAAAGAATTGATATCATTGCAACATTGATTAAAATGAACGGTACATTAGAGAATTTAAAAGATCTTGAATTATGCTATGCGCCACCATTTTCTACTGCAAAGGACATTGTCAATCATGCGGGATATATTGGAAGTAATCTTCTGAGTGGAACATACAGACAGGTACGCGTGACACAGGTTCGTGATCTGGTAGAAAGAGGAGAAGTCATTATTGATGTTCGAGAACGTTATGAATATCAGGCGGGTCATATCAAGGGTTCTCTTTCTATACCATTGAGCGAGTTAAGACAACGTATTAACGAAATTCCAAGGAACAGACCTGTGTATCTGCATTGTAGAACTGGACAACGCAGCTATAATGCAGTCATGGCACTACAGAATCTCGGATATGATAATGTCTATAATATAACTGGTAGTTTTCTTGGATTATCCTATTATGAGTATTTCAATGACATGACAATGCAAAGAGAACCTATTGTAACACAATATAATTTTAATTAAGACAAATATAAAAAGGTACTAGAACCGCTGGGAACAATCCACAGCAGGTCAGTACCTTTTTTATTTATGATGGTTGTTTAATTATTTTGTGCAGTAAGATTTTTGTTTGCAGTCGAAAGCATTAATTTGATTCTGTTTAGCTGATTAACCTCGCTTGCACCTGGGTCATAATCAATGGCCACAATATTGGAAAGAGGATGTTGGTGACGAATTTCTTTTATAACACCTTTTCCTACAACGTGGTTAGGAAGACAACCGAAGGGCTGTGTACAAACAATGTTTGGAACGTCTGAATGAATCAGTTCCATCATCTCACCAGTTAAAAACCAGCCTTCGCCAGTCTGATTTCCGATAGAAACGATTGGCTGTGCATATTTGACCAGGTCTGTAATTTTAGCAGGTGCATGAAAATGTCTGCTTTCTTCAAAGGCTTTGTGTGCCGCTGAACGGAAATGTTCAATTGCTTTGATACCAAGATTTGAAATAAATGCAGTTTTTTTGCTGGTTCCCAGTTGATCGGCCTTATAAATCTGATTATAGAAGCAGTAGAGCATAAAATCAATCAGATCAGGAACAACAGCTTCTGCGCCCTCAGCTTCAAGCAATGTTACGAGCGAATTATTTGCCAAGGGTGAAAACTTAACCAGAATTTCACCAACCACACCTACACGAGGCTTTTTGATTGGTAGAAGGGGAATCTGATCAAATTCTTCAATCATTTCTTTACACATTCTACGGAATTTCCAGTAAGACATTTTTTTTGCAGAAACAAATTCTTTACATACTGTGTTCCATTTCTCATGAACTGCATTCACTGATCCAGGTACTTTTTCATAAGGACGCATACGATATACACATCGCATAAAAATATCGCCAAAGATTGCACCGTAGACAGCACGAAGAAGAAGATCAGATGTAATCTTAAAACCAGGATTCATTTCTAGTTTTGATAGGGAAAGCGAAATAACAGGAATGTGAGCATATCCGGCTTTTTCCAGTGCACGTCTTATGAAACCAATATAATTCGTTGCACGACATCCACCACCTGTCTGTGACATGATAATTGCAAGCCTGTCTGTGTCATATTTACCGGATAATACAGCATCCATAATCTGACCTACTACGATCAAAGAAGGATAGCAGGCATCGTTATTCACATATTTCAGGCCTATATCAACTGCCTGTCTGTTATCATTGTTTAATACCTCAAATTGATATCCGCATGCCTTAAATGCAGGCTGAAGAATATCAAAGTGAATAGGAGACATCTGAGGACAGAGAATGGTATAATCCTGACGCATCTGTTCAGTGAAAAGGACTCGGTTCATTGCGGCCGAACGTATCACACGTTTATCTGTTTTTTTCTCTTTGACACTAATCGCTGAAAGAAGGGAACGAATTCTTATTCTTGCGGCACCAAGATTATTCACTTCATCTATTTTTAGGCAGGTATAGATTTTATCTGATCCTGTCAAAATATCATTTACCTGATCTGTTGTAACTGCATCCAGTCCACAGCCAAAGGAGTTTAACTGAATCAGATCCAAATTATCCTGCGTTTTCACAAAACTTGCAGCAGAATACAATCTTGAATGATACATCCACTGATCTGAAACCATAAGGGGGCGTTCAGGAGCAGCAAGATGTGAGATGGAATCTTCGGTCAGGACTGCTATATCATAGGAAGTAATTAGTTCTGGAATGCCATGGTTGATTTCAGGGTCAATATGATAAGGACGCCCTGCAAGTACAATTCCTCTACGACCTGTTTCTTTTAATGTCTCAAGGACCTCTTCACCTTTTTTCTGAATATCTTGATGTGCCTGCTCTAATTCAACCCATGCAGCATGCACAGCATTTTTAATCTCAGCTGCTGGTATAGAAGCAAATTCACGTATCAAAGCAAGCGAAATTGTGCCTTCATCCCGGAAAGACATAAAAGGGTTTGAAAAAAGAATCGAAGAATCTTTTAGTTCATCAATGTTATTCTTTATGTTTTCAGAATAGGAAGTGACAATAGGACAGTTATAATGATTATTTGCCTGTTCAAACTCATTTCTTTCATAAAACAAGGAAGGATAAAAAATAAATTTCAGTCCCTGACGAATCAGCCATGTAACATGTCCATGCGCTAGTTTAGCTGGATAACATTCAGATTCACTCGGGATAGATTCAATTCCCAATTCGTATATTTTATGTGTAGAAACAGGTGACAGAATGACACGGTATCCTAGCTTTGTAAAGAAAGTATGCCAGAATGGATAATTTTCATACATATTTAGTACACGTGGAATGCCAACGACACCACGTGGAGCTTCCAAATCAGGCAGAGATTCGTAGTTAAAAAAACGATCCAGCTTATAGTCGTAAAGATTTGGAATATTTTTTTCGTTTTTCACTTTACCAAGTCCGCGCTCACAACGATTTCCGGAGATATACTGTCTGTTTCCGGAGAATTTGTTAACGGTGAGACGGCAGTTGTTTGTACAACCTTTACATTTGGCCATACTGGTAGAGAATTCCAGCGCATCTATTTTTTCAGAAGATAACATTGTAGTTTTAAAATCTTCCTGATAACGCTCTCTTGCAATCAGGGCTGCACCGAATGCCCCCATAATTCCGGCGATATCTGGGCGGATTGCTTCGCATCCGGCTATTTTTTCAAAACTTCGAAGAACGGCATCATTATAGAAGGTACCACCTTGAACAACAATATTTTTACCCAGCTGAGAAGCATCTGAGACTTTAATAACTTTAAATAATGCGTTCTTAATGACAGAGTAAGCAAGGCCTGCTGAAATATCTGAAACTTCAGCACCTTCCTTTTGTGCCTGTTTTACTTTAGAGTTCATAAAGACAGTACATCTGGTTCCAAGATCTATAGGATGTTTTGCAAATAAAGCAGCTTTTGCAAAATTCTGCACGCTGAAATTCAACGATTTTGCAAAAGTTTCAATGAATGAACCACAACCAGAAGAACAAGCTTCGTTGAGCTGAACACTGTCTACAGTCTGATTTTTGATTTTGATACATTTCATATCCTGCCCACCGATATCGAGAATACAGTCAACTTCAGGATTGAAAAATGCTGCAGCATAGTAATGTGCAACCGTCTCTACTTCTCCATCATCGAGTAAAAAAGCCGCCTTCATCAGAGCTTCTCCATATCCGGTAGAACAGGAACGGACAATGGTTGCATCCTCAGGTAAGAGATCAAAAATATCCTGTAAGGAAGAAATAGCAGTTTTTAAGGGACTGCCATTATTATTACTATAAAAAGAATAGAGAAGAGAACCATCTTCTCCAACAAGTGCAACTTTCGTGGTGGTGCTTCCAGCATCAATTCCCAGGAAACATTTTCCATGGTAATCAGTCAGTTCAGCCGCTTTTACACAGTGTGATGCATGACGTTTCTGGAACGTATCATAGTCATCTTCTGATATAAACAATGGATCCAGTCGCTCTACTTCAAATTCCATTTTAATATCTGCGTCCAGTTTTTTGACCATTTCATCCATGCTTATCTGCACTTTAGTGTCAGCATGGAGTGCAGATCCGATGGCTGCGAACAGATGTGAGTTTGGAAGATCAATGATGTGTTCTTCATCCAGATTCAGAGTACGAATAAAGGAGGACTTCAACTCAGATAAAAAGTGAAGAGGTCCACCAAGAAATGCAACATGACCGCGAATTGGCTTCCCGCAGGCGAGACCACTAATGGTTTGATTTACGACAGCCTGAAAAATAGAAGCAGAAAGATCTTCTTTTGTAGCCCCCTCATTAATCAGAGGCTGGATATCAGATTTGGCAAATACACCGCATCTTGCGGCAATTGTATATAAAGATTTATAATCCTTGGCAAAGTCATTTAATCCAGACGCATCTGTCTGAAGCAGAGAAGCCATTTGGTCGATAAAAGAACCTGTACCACCGGCACAGATCCCGTTCATACGTTGTTCAACATTACCGCCTTCAAAATAAATGATTTTGGCATCTTCTCCACCAAGTTCTATCGCAACATCGGTCTTTGGAGCAGTTTCCTGCAATGCAGTCGCTACGGCAATGACCTCCTGTGTGAAAGGAACTTCCAGATGGTGTGCGAGTGTCAGCCCGCCAGAACCGGTGATCATAGGATATAGTGTAACGTTACCAAGTTCAGCATAGGCAAGACGTAGCAGATCGGATAAAGTCTCTCTTATATTTGCAAAGTGCCGTTTATAATCTGAAAACAGCAGCTTATTATTCTGATCTAAAATAGCGATTTTAACTGTAGTGGAACCGATATCAATTCCCAGAGTACATGTATTTTGTTCCATTTTAAGCCCTTTCTACCTATTTATTATAACGAGTGGCAATCTTTAGATATTATACGTCAGCACAAAAAAAAGTGCAACGAACAAGTTTACAAAAAAGAAAACAAAGTCAGAAAAAAAGTATAAAATAAAAATGTATAAAAAATAAACTCCAGTAACAATGCGGGTTAACGACAGTTTTTATCTTTATCATTTAAAAAGTAACGGCTTGTTTATTTGTCAGTTTATTGGTATGATAAAGGAAGAATTTTTTATCTTTGGGGGTAAGACATGGAAGCAGGAGCTAACGTTTTAACGAAAAAATATGTTCGATGTATTGTCTGCGGTGAAATTATGGAAGAAGGCACGCTGATCTGTCCTGTTTGTGGAGTAGGCCCTGACAAGTTTGTGCCGTATGAGCCTGAATCATCACGATATCATAAAGATACAAAAGAAGTTTACATTATACTTGGACAGGGGATTGCAGCATTGAGTGCCGCAACAGCGATCAGAGAAAGAAATTCGACCTGTGGTATTCTAATGATTAGCGAGGAAAACGAATTACCATATAATCGCCCAATGCTTACAAAAGGGATGTCGAAAGGCATTTCGGAAGAGGCAATCGTGATTCATGACAGGCAATGGTACGAAGAGCAGAATATCCTGTTACTAAATGGCAAGAAAATTTTAGCGATTCACCCTGATAAAAAAGAGATTCAGCTTCAGGATGGGATGGCATTTATGTATGATAAGTGCATTTATGCACTCGGTGCTACAAGTTTTATTCCGCCCTACAAAGGAGCACAGTTACCTGAAGTAGTAGCGGTAAGAAGCATTCGGGATGCAAAAAAAGTAAGAGAACTGGCACAGAAATCAATGAATGCAGTCGTCATAGGCGGTGGTATTCTTGGACTTGAAACAGCATGGGAGATTCACAAGATTGGTTGTAAGGTCTGTGTTGTTGAAATGGCACCAAGAATTATGCCACGACAGATTGGACCAGAAACGTCACAGAAGCTAAAAGACATAGCGCAAAGCGTAGGGATTACAATCATAACAGCCGCATCGGTAGAGGAAATATCCGGTGAGACACATGCAGAAGCAGTCAAATTGGCAGATGGGACTTTATTATCTGCTGACATGGTAGTTGTTTCCTGCGGAATCAGAGCAAATACTGAAATTGCAGCAGAGGCAGGCATTGCAATAGGCAGAGCAGTATTAACGGATGCTAATATGCGTACAAATTATAATGAGATTTATGCATGTGGTGACTGTGCTGAATTTGAAGGTATAAATTATGCACTTTGGACAGAAGCAACGCAGATGGGAAAAGTTGCAGGAGCAAATGCATGCGGAGAACTGCTTACATATCAGTCAGATTTATACCCTGTTACATTCCATGGTATGAACACAACATTATATGCAATCGGTGATAATGGCGGTACTCCAGAACAGGGCATTCATGTTGTTCCAGGAGATAATAACAGTAATGATTCACTTGAACTGTATTATCTGGATCAAAATGCTGTAGTGGGAGCAGCTTTGCTTGGAGATACAACCAAGGCTTCTTTGGTAGAAGAGGCAGTAAAAGGAAAAAGACAATTCAATGAATTGTTTTTAAATAAAACTATGAAAAACACGAAAGGAGAGACTAAAATGGAGAAGTATATTTGCAATGTCTGTGGCTATGAATACGATGAAGCGAAGGGGGAACCTGATAACGGAATCGCACCAGGAACAAAATTTGCTGATCTTCCGGCAGATTATGTATGTCCCATTTGTGGCGCAGGAAAAGATGAGTTTGAAAAAGCTTAGTCATTGAATAAAAAAGGAGAATAAGGATGGATCAGAAATATTATATTTGTAAACACTGTGGAAACATAATTGCTTATGTAAAAAGTTCAGGTGTGGATGTAATGTGCTGTGGAGAAAAAATGAGTGAAATTATTCCCGGAACTTCTGATGGTGCAGCTGAGAAACACGTACCTGTGATTGCTGTTGATGGAAATAAGGTTACTGTAACAGTTGGTTCTGTTGCACATCCTATGCTTCCGGAACATCATATTGAGTGGATTTCTATTCTTACAAAAGAAGGACATCAAAGAAAAGAACTGAAAGCTGGAGAAGAACCAAAAGCTGAATTTATGCTGATGGATTCTGATGAAGTTGTTGCAGCTTATGAGTATTGCAATCTTCATAGTCTTTGGAAAGCATAACAGTCTTTTAGAAACACAGTCAGCTATGACGGTTTTGGCTGTCATGGCTGACTTTATAAATGAAATGAATTAGAATATGCCCTGAATCATGTCGCAGGACAACATGGTTAAATAAACTGACAGATGGCCGTATCTGATAATACGGTTGTCTGTCAATCTATTTACAGGAGGAAGATAAAAACGAATGAATTTACTGAATAAAATGGAACGTAAATGGGGAAGGTATGCAATTCATAATCTATCTCTATATTTGATCATCTGTTATGGCTTTGGTTATGCAATCAGTTTTGTGAACTCTGATTTTTTAAACTATCTAACATTAAATCCATCAGCAATTTTACATGGACAGGTCTGGAGAATATTGACCTGGCTTATTGTACCGCCATCTGGTTTTAGTATTTTCACTGTGATTATGTTATTTTTTTACTATTCATTAGGAACATCACTGGAACGGGCTTGGGGTGCATTTTATTATAATGTTTATATTTTTTCAGGTATGATTTTTACTGTAATCGGAAGTTTTTTATTGTTTGCAAGTTGCGAGCTGGGCATCCTGGGTGGTGCTGAACTGGCTCTTTATGGGAATGATTTTTATTCCATGGCAGCCTATTATTTCAGTACTTACTATGTAAATATGTCTATTTTTCTGGCATTTGCATCTACATTTCCAGAGATTCAGGTACTTCTTATGTTTGTAATACCGGTCAAGGTAAAATGGCTGGGGATGATTTATGGTATTATGCTTGTATATGATTTCTTTGTTGGTAATTATATTATCCGTTTTGTCATTGCAGCTTCTCTGTTAAATTATCTTGTTACCTTCCTGCTACGAAGGAATCTCTCACATTTAACACCGAAACAGATCAAAAGAAGAACTGATTATAAGAGGCAGGTTCGAAGAGCAGCAACGGTCACGAAGCATAAATGCGCAATCTGCGGCAGAACAGATGAGACAAATCCGGAGTTGGAATTTAGATTTTGTTCAAAATGTGATGGAAATTATGAATATTGTCAGGATCATTTGTTCACACATGAGCATGTAAAAAGAAGTTAATGTTTTTCATCAACTTATGTTGTTGAATATCAAAAGCAGTCTGAAAATATCGGGAGTAAAAAATGGAACATATAGAACAAAAAGAAGAGGCTTTTAAGAAATCATTAGAGCTGTTAATGACTTTGGCGAAAAAGCAGGGTGGAGTTGTTTCAGAAGATCAGATACACAATAGTTTTCCGGAGATAGAACTATCATTGGAACAGATGGAAGCAATCAGGGAATATCTGAAACTGAATAAAGTTGGAATTGACGAAGCAGTTAATTACGATGATTATATTACCTTAGAAGAGAAGGACTATTTGACAAGTTATCTGACAGAGATTTCGGGAATCAAACAAATCATGGAAACCGAAAAGCAAGTTGTGTTCTTGGAATCATCTACTGGGAATCCAAATGCGATTGAAAAGATGATTGGACATTTCCTTCCAAGAGTTGCAGATATTGCAAAGCTTTATACCGGGCAGGGCGTCTTATTGGAAGATTTAATTGGTGAGGGAAATATGGCCTTAACTCTGGGTATGCAGATGCTGGGGGAAGCAGTCAGTTTTGAAGAAGCAGAACAAATTCTGATACAGTCTGTAATGAATGCCATGGAACAGCTTATATGGAATGCAACGCAAAGTGACCGGGAAGATGAGACATTTCTGCAGAAAATGAATCGCATTGCTGAAACAGCATTTGAGTTGGCGCAGGATCTTGAAAGAGAAGTCTTGGTAAGTGAGTTAGCCAAAGAGATGGATGAATCAGAAGAGGTCATATTGGAGTGTATTAAGATGGCAGGCGGAAAGATTGATGGGATTAATCATGAATCAGAATGATTTTAAATATGTGATACAAGATTTGAGTAAGGTTTATATTGGCGCAAATTATACTTATGAAGAATTACAAAATGAAGATGATATGCCTGTGAAAATGAAGGAGGCAGCATTTCGCGTTTTTTCAATGGAGACATCTTTGGAAACTACAATTGCTGGTCATCTTTTGACAATAAAAAATACTGATCGTTCTTATTTTGTGTATCGGCAGATGAGATTGAAACTTAAAGTAACATCACTAATCAAAGACAAAAATGGATTCAATACAGGATACTATAAACTTGATGAATTCATGACACATCTGCAGCAAAAAGCCGTTCAAGGCGAGTGCTTTATTGAAGAATTGGAAATAAAAAAACTATATCTTGCAGGGCTTAGTGTTTAAACGTTAAATCAGGCAACCCCAATGTGAACAAAGTACAGCTTGTCGTACAGGCAAGCGGTATTTGCTCTTATAGGGGTTGCTTTTTTGTAGAATGACTTATGTGACTAAGTTACTGTGAGGAGAACGTGTTCACTGTATGATAAAAATATATCAATCTTAAATTAGATAATTAAAAAATAATAAATAAACGATCATTGCATGCATTGAAGGGAGAAACTATGAGCAAAAAAACAGTAATTATAGGCGGTGTTGCAGGTGGGGCTACAACGGCGGCAAGACTTAGAAGACTTGACGAATCTATGGAAATTGTAATGTTTGAAAGAGGAGAGTATATATCCTATGCCAATTGTGGACTTCCCTATTATATTGGAGATGTCATTCAGAGCAGAGATGCGTTACTATTGCAGACACCTGAAGCTATGCATAAAAAATTCAATCTGGATATCAGGATTTCAAGTGAAGTGACCAGAATTGATCCTAAAACAAAATCAGTTACGGTTAAAAATTTAAAAACACAGGAAGTATATGAAGAAAACTATGATCAGCTTGTGATTGCAACAGGTTCATCACCATTGAAACCACCAATTGAAGGGATTGACCAGGAAGGAATTTATACATTGTGGACAGTTCCGGATACGGATCGTATTAAAGCGCATATTTTAGAGAAAAAACCAAAAACTGCGGCTGTCATAGGCGGAGGTTTTATTGGTCTTGAAATGGCTGAAAATCTTCATGCAGCAGGAATCAAAGTATCTATTATTGAAATGCAGAATCAAGTCATGGCTCCGGTTGATTTTGAAATGGCACAGTTATTGCATGAGAATATAACCATGAACCAGGTAGATTTGATCCTTGGAGATGGAGTAAAAGCGTTTAAAAAAGCTGATGAAGGTATCAGAATTGAACTCTCAAGCGGAAAGAGTGTAAGTGCAGATATGGTACTTCTTTCCATTGGAGTCAGACCAAATAGCACACTTGCAAAAGAGGCAGGACTTAGATTAAATGAAAGAGGTGGCGTATGGGTCGATTCCCACTTAAAAACCTCAGAACCTGATATATTTGCTGTTGGTGATGTGATAGAAGTTGAAAATTTTGTTACAAAACAAAAAACGATGGTACCGCTTGCGGGACCGGCAAATAAGCAGGCACGAATCTGTGCTGACAACATTCATGGGGCATTCAAAGAATATCATGGAACCATGGGAACATCAGTTGCAAAAGTATTTGATTTGAATGTTGCAGCGACAGGTCTGAATGAAAAACAGCTTCAGGCTATGGGCAAAGTCAGACACCAGGATTATGAATGTGTTATGATCAATCAGAAATCACATGCTGGATATTATCCAGAAGCAACACCTATGAATTTTAAATTGATTTTTGACCAGGAAGGAAATATTTTGGGAGGTCAGATTGTAGGACAGGATGGAATCGACAAACGAATCGATACCCTTGCTGTTGCTATGCGTCTGGGTGGGTCTGTATATGACCTTACTGAAATGGAACTTGCATATGCACCACCATTTTCATCAGCAAAAGATCCATTAAATATGGCAGGATTTGTTGCAGAAAATGTATTGAGCCATACCGCCTCTTTTATTGAATGGGATGAAGTGGACGCACTTCTGGCAAATCCAGATAAAAAGGATACCTTTGTAATTCTGGATGTAACAGAAGAAATGGAACGTATGGTATACAGTATTCCGGGCTCCTACCATATACCGTTGGGACAGATCAGAAACAGAATCAAAGAGCTTGATCAGAATAAATTGATTATTCCGTACTGTGCTATTGGTGTGAGATCTTATAATGCAGCAAGAATTTTAATGCAGAATGGTTTCGAACAAGTAAGAATACTTTCAGGAGGAACCTCCTTCTATAAATCAATGCATTACGATCAGGAACAGAGAGAGGAAGTGGAAAGAGTGGATGATAAAAAAGAGTATGTTGCAATTAATAAAGAGATAAAGGTATTAGACTGCTGTGGATTACAGTGCCCAGGTCCAATCATGAAAGTCCACGACTCTATCTGCGAAATGAAAGAGGGAGAAATTCTTCAGGTATCAGCCACGGATATGGGATTTACCAGAGATATTGGTGCATGGTGTAAAACAACAGGGAACACCTTATTAAAAACAGAAAGAAAGAACAAAGAGAATATCGTATTGATTCAAAAGGGACAAGAAGCTTGTGGTGTAAACCCTGGAATCAAAGAACATACAACTGCAGAAGGCAAAACAATTATTGTATTCAGTGGTGATCTTGACAAAGTCCTTGCCTCTTTTATTATTGCAAATGGTGCAGCATCCATGGGAAAACCGGTAACGATGTTTTTTACATTCTGGGGACTCAACGCACTGAGAAAAGAAGAAAAAGTGGATGTAAAAAAACCATTTCTTGATTATATGTTTGGTGCGATGATGCCAAGAGGAAGCAAAAAATTAAAACTTTCCAAACTGAATATGGGCGGAATGGGTACCCTTATGATGAAAAAAGTCATGAAAGATAAGAATGTTAATTCAGTTGAGGAATTGATGAAACAAGCTATGGCAAGTGGTATTAAGCTTGTAGCATGCACTATGTCAATGGATGTCATGGGAATTACCAAAGAAGAATTGATTGATGGGGTTGAACTGGCAGGTGTTGCATCCTATCTTGGAGATGCTGAAGAATCAAATGTCAATTTATTTATCTGATTTATGAGAATTCTTTGTGAAAAATGACCGGATTTACCGGTCTTTTTTCGTCATAAATGATAGAAATTCAAAGGTTATTATGTTATAATGATTATATTAAAAGAGTATTTTTATGATAGCACTTATGAAAAGAGGGATTACAATGTTTGACTTCAATTTTGACTGGCGACCGGATATGGAAGTGAAGATAGAAGTATTGGACCAGCAACATCAGCAGTTATTTCGGATCGGTCGGGACATTGAGCAGCTCCTTCGAATGAAATGTATTGGTGTAACAGAGATTCAATTACTCAAAATAGTTTGTGAACTTAGGGACTATGCAGCATATCATTCTTATCAGGAAGAGAAACTGATGAAGGATGCAGGATATTCAGGATATGAACAACATAAAAAAATGCATGACAGCTTTAGTGCTGAGATAGAGTCCATAAATATGCCAAAATTGAAAGCGGATCCGGAAGGCCAGCTAAAACTAATCAGGGATCACATTCAGGTGTGGGTTTTTGAACATATGTTGGTTGAAGACATGAAAATGGCCGATGAAATCCGAAATAAATTAAAAAAATAAAAATATTTTGTAATTTTGTAA
>QKAS01000014.1 GCA_003246295.1 Clostridia bacterium
AGGTTCTCAGAACTCTAAGACAAAAACTGATGGTGTTATATATTTTGATTTGGTTATTGAACAAATTGACTATATAATCAAGAAGATAGATGAGATTGTTGTTGAAAATGATGTTAAAACGATAGCAATCGAGTCACCAAGTCAAGGGTCGTTTGGTTCGGCATTAGGCAAACTCCTTGTTTTATATGGAGATTTGAAGACATATTTTGAAAACAAAGAAATTGAATTTATTCCATACTCACCAACAGCAATCAAGGCTTTTGCCAGGGAACTTCTCCCAGAAGAAAAAAGATTGACACCGGATGGGAAGAAAGTTAAGATGACTAAAGAGTTAATGATAGAAGCTGCTAAGTCACAAGCACCAGAAGGATGGTTCAATGGATTGACTAAGAGTGGGAAGAACAAAGGTGTTGAAGACGCCGCGGACACATTCTGTGCGGGATTAAAGTATATAAAGGAGAATATAAAATGAACTTGGATGATATTTGCAACACCCGGCCAATAAATAGAGAGGTATATGGATATGATCCATTGGATAAGCCAAATAATCATTGTTACTGGGATGATTATTTTCTTCCCATTGAAGAAAATGATGAACATTTTCGTGAAAGAATTAAGATACTGATAAAGGAGAATATCGTTGACTGAAATATTATGTGTTTGTGATAATCTTTCCCAGTTCAAAGATATGCATCTACCATTCGACTCATCACTTATAATTAAAAGTAAAAGAGAGATCAGGGTTGCTGATGATGTGTATATTTACTGCAACATAAATCACTTAATTGCTAAGATTGATCTCGAAGAAGATAAGTACGATAAAGTCATGTGGTTATCAAATAATAAACCAACAGAATTTCACAAAGAGATATTGCAACTTTGGTGTAAGAATTATTTAGTTTTTGATGAATAAAGGGGAGTATAAAATGAAAAGATTTGATATCACAAACTGTGATCTTCCTAAGAGAACATATTTAGGTTTTATTTATCATAGTGAATGCTCTGAATGCGGGAGTGTTATTGAATTTGATTTTGACAGAGATTATTTATCATATCCGTCGATTGGAGAAAATACCAAAGCATATACTGTGTGCAATGATTGTGGAAAAGAACACTTCATTTTTATTAAACTGAGTATGCAAGCAGAAATTACAGAAAACGAGGGATAATGGCTTACAAACGGAAAGTTAAACAAGCAGACAAACGAAGACAATCAGTTAGATTTAATATTGAATTTGATAGAAGCAAATGGCTAAGAAATTCAGAAGAAATTAAAGAGTACCGAGAGGAACACGAACCTGAGAATGGGTTGTGTCCAATCCTTGAAATAAAACCAAAAACTTTTGTATTAGATCATGATCATGCTTTCTTTAATGTTAGGGGTGTTATCTCACAACAGGCTAATTCTTGGGAAGGTGCAGTTAATAAATATTTCAGCAAATATTGCTCTAGTTATACATCTCTATCAATCTCTGATTGTTTGAGAAATCTTGCTGATTATTACGAACAAGATTATTTTGAGAATCTCTTGCACTATAAAGGGATAGAAGATCTCAAAAAGCACTTGCTACGTTGTAAAAAAGAGACCATAACCCAGAAATTGAAAGATGATTTTGGTGTACAAATTAGTGAAGAAAGTGCTTTACAAAGAGACTTAGTTGAAGCATACTTACAACATTACATAAAGATGAAAGAAAACGAATAAGTATATAACAATGAAAAAGGAGAACAGATATGAATCCAGTAGATATGTTAATGTGGATGTTCTTTCTAAACCGTAAAAAGAAGTGAAACATATAAAATATTTTAATTAATAAGGAGAATAAAATGATTGATAAACTAGAAGTCGGAAAGACTTATGTTTTTGTTAGTGAAGAAGCAGAGAAGATGTATCTAAAAATACCTTTTAATGGTTACAACAAAGAATTGCACGCATTATATTATAAAAACGGATTTACGTTAGAAGATGTTTGTTTTGGTATAGGAATGACACACAATGGTGACGAGTTGATTTCAACTGAAGAATACCACTTATTTAAACTAAAAGAAGAAAAACCTTCGTATCAAACAAGCAAAGCATTCTTGAGTGAAGATTCTAAAGTAGAGCAGCTTGAGAACAAGATCAAACGGCTTGAAGCGCAAGTTAAGGATCAAGATATCACAATCAAGGCATTTAAGATTGTTGTTGAGACACTTCAGAAAGTTCTTGGTGAGAAGAAGGAAATGTAAATATGAAAATTGAAAAGAAATCTGGCTGGATTAATGTCTACTCCGAAGAATTTTCATACTGTAAGTATGTGAGGTACACATCGGGGTATGAGACAGGATATAGAGAGGTAGATAGGATGATCCACGAGACCGAATCTTTAGCTAAAGAATTTGTGGACAACGATCCGTCTGTAATACAAGTATATATCGAATGGGAAGAATAGAAGAAGGATATGTAACTAATGACTGAACTTATTATTGCTTTATTTCTAATCTCTAGCACACATCATGGTCCTCCTGCTGTTAAGGAGGATCAATTTAAATGTCTTGAAACTGCAATTTATTTTGAAGCCCGAAGTGAGCCAGTGACTGGACAGATT
>QKAS01000052.1 GCA_003246295.1 Clostridia bacterium
AATATAAAATTAACTGCTAATGATATGGAACTTGGAATTGAAACTACGATAGAGGGTACAATAGAAGAAAAGGGAATGATTGCACTTGATGCAAAAATACTTCTTGAAATTGTAAGAAAATTACCAGACAGTAATATAATAATAGAAACAGATAAAGATCTTAAAACAAAAATAAATTGTGAGAAAGCAAAATTTAATATTATAGGAAAAAAAGGTGACGATTTTTCTTATCTACCATCAATAGAAAAAAATGACTCTTTGATTATTTCTCAATTCACTTTAAAAGAAGTAATAAGACAAACTATTTTTTCAATTGCTGATAATGATAATAATAAGATTATGACAGGTGAGCTATTTGAAATAAATCAGGATGAATTAAAAGTTGTTTCTCTTGATGGTCATAGAATTTCAATAAGAAAAATAAAATTAAAAAATTCATATGAAAGTAAGAAAGTAATTGTTCCAGGAAAAACACTAAATGAAATAAGTAAAATTTTATCTGGAGAAACAGAAAAAGATGTAAATATTTTTTTTACAGACAAGCATATTGTATTTGAATTTGATCATACAGTCGTTGTATCAAGATTGATTGAAGGAGAATATTTTAAGATTGATCAAATGTTAATGCATGATTATGAAACAAAAGTAAAGATAAATAAAAAAGAATTTTTAAACTGTATAGACAGAGCAACACTTCTTGTTAAAGAAGGAGATAAGAAACCTATTATTATTAGTATAGGTGATATTTTTATGGAGCTAAAAATAAATTCTACTGTTGGCAGTATGAATGAAGAAATTGATATAAAAAAACAGGGAAAAGATCTTATGATAGGTTTTAATCCTAAATTTTTAATAGATGCATTAAAGGTAATTGAGGATGAAGAAATAGATCTATATTTTGTAAATCCAAAAGCACCTTGCTTTATTAGAGATGCAGAAGAAAAATATGTTTATTTGATTCTTCCTGTAAATTTTACGACCGTTGATTAATAAAATTCTTATTAAGGAGTTTTTATGATAGAAATAAAGTTAAGAGATGATTATATAAAACTTGGTCAAGCTTTAAAAGCAGCTGGTTTGACTGAATCAGGAGTAGATGCCAAGTTTGTAATACAGGATGGATTGGTAAAAGTAAATCATAAGATTGAAATTCAAAGAGGAAAAAAACTTTTTGAGGGTGATCTAATTGAATTTGATAATCAAATAATTAAAATAGTGAAATAATAAAGAGATAAGGTGTCATATGATTATTAAATCATTAGAACTTCAAAATTTTAGAAATTACAAAGATTTGAAGATAGATTTTAGTTGTGGTACTAATATTTTGTATGGTATGAATGCGCAAGGAAAAACAAATATTCTTGAAGCAATTTATGTTTGTGCAACAACAAAATCTCATAAAAACAGTAAAGATAAAGAAATGATTTATTTTGGAGAAGAAGAATCTCATATTAGAACAATTATTAATAAAGATAATATTGAAGAAAAAATTGATATGCACTTGCGTAGTAATAAATCTAAAGGAATTGCAATTAATAACCAGAAGATAAAAAAAGCGGCAGAACTTCTTGGATTATTAAATGTTGTTTTATTTTCACCGGAAGATCTAGGAATAATAAAAAATGGACCTTCTGAAAGAAGAAGATTTATTGATATGGAGTTATGTCAATTAGATCAGTTTTATTTATATAATTTAAATAATTATAATAAAATTGTAAATCAAAGAAATAAATTAATTAAAGATCTTTATGTTAATCCCGATTTAGGAGATACTTTGTCTATTTGGGATTCACAGCTTGTTTCCTATGGAAGTCAGATTATTGAAAGAAGAAGAAAATTCATTCATCATTTAAATGAAATTATAAAAGAAATTCATTTTAAGTTAACTTGTAATGCAGAAAGTCTTATGATTCAATATGAACCAGATGTTGTAGAAGAAGAATATGAAAATAAACTTAAAGTTAATCAATATAAAGATTTGAAATTAAAACAGACTTCTGTAGGTCCACACAGAGATGATTTCACTTTTATTATTAATGGAAATGATGTAAGAAAGTTCGGTTCTCAAGGTCAGCAAAGAACAGCAGCATTATCATTAAAATTAGCTGAGATTGAGTTGGTAAAGAAAACAGTTAAAGATACACCAGTTTTACTATTGGATGATGTATTATCTGAACTTGATAGTAACAGACAAAATTATTTATTAAATCACATCAAAGATATTCAGACAATAATTACATGTACTGGTTTAGATGAATTTGTAAATAATAGATTTGAAATTAATAAAATATTCCAGGTTCTTAATGGAAGTATTGTAAATGAAAACTGATATTTATTGATAGATTTAGGAGGCTTAATATGAGCGCTGAATATGGAGCAGATCAAATACAGATTTTAGAGGGTCTGGAAGCAGTAAGAAAAAGACCTGGAATGTATATTGGAAGTACGTCTATAAGAGGGTTACATCATTTGGTATATGAAATTGTTGACAATGCTATTGATGAAGCACTTGCTGGTTACTGTGATAGTATTCAGGTTATTATTAATGAAGATAATTCTATTACTGTTGTAGATAACGGAAGAGGAATTCCTGTTGGAATTAATCATAAAGCAGGAATCCCTGCAGTAGAAGTTGTTTTTACAATTTTACATGCAGGAGGTAAGTTTGGTGGAGGAGGATATAAAGTATCCGGGGGTCTTCATGGCGTTGGTGCATCTGTAGTAAATGCACTTTCTAATTATCTTGAAGTTGAAATTTATCAGGAAGAAAAAATTTATAAACAAAGATATGAAAAAGGAAATGTAGTTTATCCACTAAAAGTGAATGGTTCTTGTGAAGAAGGTAAGACAGGAACTAAAGTAACATTTTTGCCTGACGATACAATTTTTGAAGAAACTGTTTATGATTTTGATATTTTAAAACAAAGACTTCGTGAAATGGCATTTTTAACTAAAAATTTAAAAATATCTCTTGATGATAAAAGAGAAGGAAAAATAAATTATAAAGAATTTCATTATGAGGGTGGAATAAAAGAATTCGTAAGTTATCTCAATAAGAGTAAAACTCCTTTATATGATAATATTATGTATTTTGAAGGAAATAAAGATAATGTATATGTAGAAGTTGCAATGCAACATAATGATTCATATACAGAAAGTTCTTATAGTTTTGTTAATAATATTAATACACCAGAAGGTGGTACACATCTTACAGGTTTTAGAAATGCAATCACAAAAACTTTTAATGATTATTCTAGAAATTCAAAATTATTAAAAGAATCAGAAGCAAATCTTTCAGGAGAAGATATTAGAGAAGGATTAACAGCAATTGTAAGTATAAAGATTGAAGATCCACAGTTTGAAGGACAGACAAAACAAAAGCTTGGAAATTCAGAAGCTAGAGGAGCTGTTGATAGTATTGTTAGTGAGCAGCTTACTTATTTTTTAGAGCAAAATCCTGTAATTGCAAAACTAATTTGTGAAAAATCAATTCTTGCACAGAGGGCTAGGGATGCAGCAAGAAAAGCAAGAGATCTGACAAGAAGAAAAACAGCATTGGAAGGAATGGCGCTTCCAGGAAAATTAGCAGATTGTTCTGATAAAGATCCAAAAAATTGTGAGATTTATATTGTCGAAGGTGATTCTGCTGGTGGTAGTGCAAAAACAGCAAGAAGTAGAGCAACACAGGCAATTCTTCCATTAAGAGGAAAAATATTAAATGTTGAAAAAGCAAGACTTGATAAAATATATGGAAATGCAGAAATAAAAGCAATGATTACGGCCTTTGGTACAGGGATTCATGAAGACTTTGATATTTCAAAATTAAGATATCATAAAATAATTATTATGACAGATGCTGACGTTGATGGTGCTCACATAAGTACACTTTTACTTACTTTTTTATATCGTTTTATGCCGGAATTAATAAAAGATGGTTATGTTTATCTTGCACAGCCACCTTTATATAAGTTGGAGAAAAATAAAAAAGTATGGTATGCCTACAGCGATGATGAATTAAATAAAATTTTGGTTGATGTTGGGAGAGATCAAAATAATAAAATTCAGCGATATAAAGGTCTTGGAGAAATGGATGCAGAACAATTATGGGAAACAACCATGGATCCAGAAAGAAGAGTTTTATTAAGAGTTACTATGGATGAAGAAGCAGAATCTGAGATAGATCTTACATTTACAACACTTATGGGTGATAAAGTAGAGCCAAGAAGAGAATTTATTGAAGAAAATGCAAAATATGTCAAGAATCTGGATATTTAAGAGGAGAAAAAAATGGAAGATAATATCTTTGACAAGATACATGAGATTGACCTGAAAAAAACCATGGAAACCTCCTATATTGATTATGCAATGAGTGTTATTGCATCAAGAGCGCTTCCAGATGTTAGAGATGGTTTAAAACCCGTTCAGAGAAGAGTACTATTTTCTATGATCGAGTTAAATAATGGTCCAGATAAACCACATAGAAAATGTGCACGTATCGTTGGTGATACAATGGGTAAGTATCATCCACATGGTGACAGTTCCATATATGGAGCACTTGTAAACATGGCACAGCCTTGGTCGACAAGATATCCACTAGTAGATGGACATGGTAACTTTGGTTCTGTGGATGGAGATGGCGCAGCAGCCATGAGATATACAGAAGCAAGATTGTCAAAAATTTCAATGGAAATGCTTGCTGATATTAATAAAGATACGGTTGATTTTATACCAAACTTTGACGAAACAGAAAGAGAACCTGCAGTTCTTCCTAGTAAATATCCAAATTTGCTTGTTAATGGAACTACAGGGATTGCAGTTGGTATGGCAACAAATATTCCTCCTCATAACTTGAGGGAGGTTATTTCTGCTGTTGTTAAAATGATTGATAATCAAGTTGAAAATGATAGGGATACAGATATTGAAGAATTACTTGAAGTAGTAAAAGGTCCTGATTTTCCAACAGGAGGAATTATTCTTGGGACATCAGGGATTGATGAAGCATATCGTACTGGACGTGGAAAAATAAGAGTACGAGGTGTCACAGATATTGAAATGATGGCAAATGGAAAAAGCCGTATTGTTGTTACTGAACTTCCATATATGGTAAATAAAGCTAGACTTATTGAAAAAATGGCAGAACTTGTAAGAGACAAAAAGATTGATGGAATTACTGATCTAAGAGATGAATCTGATAGAGAAGGTATGAGAATTGTAATTGAACTTCGTAAAGATGTAAATGCAAACATTATGTTAAATCATCTTTATAAACACACACAACTTCAGGATACCTTTGGAGTAATTAGTTTAGCATTGGTAAATAATGAGCCACGTGTCATGAATATTCACGAGATGCTTGTTCATTATTTAAATCATCAAAAAGAAGTTGTAACAAGAAGAATAAAATATGATTTAAATAAAGCAGAGGAAAGAGATCATATTTTACAAGGATTGTTAATTGCTCTTGATCATATTGATGAAGTGATAAAGATTATGAGATCCAGCCGTACAACAGCTGAAGCGAAAGAAAGATTAATTGAACGTTTTGGATTAAGTGATGTACAGGCGCAGGCAATTGCCGATATGAGACTTCGTGCACTTACTGGTCTAGAAAGTGAAAAACTAGAAAATGAACATCAAGAATTGTTGAAAAAGATTTCAGAGCTAAAAGCGATTTTAGGAGATGAAAAACTTCTTCTGGCGGTTATACGAGAAGAAATTATTTTGATTTCTGACAAGTATGGTGATGAAAGAAAAACATCAATAGGATACGACGAATATGATATTTCTATGGAAGATCTTATTCCAAAAGATAATACAATCCTTGCAATGACAAGACTTGGCTATATTAAGAGAATGACAGTTGATAATTTCAGAAGTCAACATCGAGGTGGACGAGGAATAAAAGGAATGCAGACAATAGAAGATGATTTTATAGAAGATCTTCTAATGACTTCAACACATCATTATATTATGTTTTTTACAAATTTTGGAAGAGTGTATAGATTAAAAGCATATGAAATTCCAGAAGCAAGTAGAACTGCAAGAGGGGTTGCTATTATTAATCTTCTACAACTTAATCCAGGAGAAAAAATTTCTGCAATTATACCAATTAAGGATTATGAAGAAGATAAAAATCTATTTATGGTTACAAGAAATGGTATTGTTAAAAAGACATCTATTCTTGAGTATAGTAATGTTAGAAAGAAAGGTCTTGCAGCAATTAGTCTTAAAGAAGAAGATGAGTTAATAGAAGTTAAGGTAACTGACAAAAATGATCATGTATTTCTTATTACAAGACAAGGAATGTGTATAAGATTTAAAGAAACAGATGTAAGACCAACAGGAAGAACTTCAATGGGAGTAATTGGAATGAATCTTTCTGATGGAGATGAAATCATTGGTATGCAGTTAGAACATCAAGGAGATTCTCTCTTAATTGTATCAGAAAATGGAATGGGGAAAAGAACATATCTTCAAGAATTTACTGTTCAAAAAAGAGGAGGAAAAGGTGTTAAATGTTATAAAATAACAGATAAAACAGGATTTGTTATTGGAGTAAAAGCAGTAAATGATCAGCATGAAATTATGATGATTACATCAGAAGGTATATTAATTCAATTAAGAATGGAAGATATTTCTGTTTTAGGAAGAATTACATCAGGTGTAAAAATGATTAATCTTGATGATGGAATAAAAGTTGCTCAGATTGCAAAGGTAAGAGAAAAAGTTTCTGATGGTAGACAGGAATTTGATAATATGGAAGATGCTATGGAAGATATTCCAGAAGACATTGAAGATTAATAATTAAAAGGATAATAAAAACTCTGGTCTTTTAGTATTTTACTAATAAAAAGACCAGAGTTTTTATTTAAAAATCATATTTCTCATATTTTGAAGAAACATAGGTTTTACTTTTTCTTCTACTTTTTCGGCTTTTTGAAAAATTATAGTTATTAATAAGAGAGTGTATTACAAAAATAGAAATTAGTATACCTGAAATCGCAATAATTATAAATAAAATCTTTGTAACATTTATAAAAAGTACATTATCATTATTAACAATTTCATTCTCTTGGGTTATAGAAGGTGGTAAAGGTTTTTCAGAGACAGGTTCTACTGGTGAAGACATTGTTACATCAGCACTACCAATTGGTATATTTTGATATTTATATTGTATGGTTGCTACGGTATCAGAACTATCTTCATTATAAACTAATTCAGATTGTATATCATCAAATGTTACAGAGTTAGGAAGAACAACATAAGCTTCTTCATCAATCGTCAAAATAGAAGAAGAATTTCCGAAGGAGTTATTTTCTACCTGAAAAAAATCAGTACTGCTTACATTATAATCAGATTCATGATCAGCAATCGTCATTTTTGTGAAGTTACTGAATCCATAATCAAATAATGAAACGGTATCAGTAAATTGATTTGGTGACTCTTCCTTCATAATGACACAAATAAGTGTTAATCCATCTTTCTTTGCACAAGATACTAATGTTTGTCTAGCTTCAGAAGTAAATCCAGTTTTACTACCTACTAAATAATCGTAAGTGTATTCTCGATCAGGCAGAAGTTTATTTTTTGAATGAATAATAATATCATCTGGTTGTGATGGAGTTGGTGCAATTTCATAAGTTGAAGTACTTGACATTTTACATAAAAGATCGTTTGAGAAAAATTGTCTTGCAATTGTTGCAAGATCATAAGCGGTTGTATAATGGTTATCATTATACAAACCATTTGGATTTACAAAATTAGAATTTTTACAACCAAGTTCTTTGGCCTTTTGATTCATCAATTTTGAAAAGGATTCAACAGTGCCAGCAATATGTTCTGCAACTGCATTGGCTGACTCATTAGCAGAACCAACTAAAACACCATATAGAGCTTGTTCCATTGTAATTTGTTCACCAACATCCATTCCCATGTTTGATGAACCTCTCTCAATACTAAAGACTGCATCATTTGAAAAAGTAACAACCTCATTCATTTCAGCCTGTTCAGCAGCAATCAGACATGTAAGTATTTTAGTAGTACTAGCTGGATAAAGCTGCTCATCAATATTTTTTGCATAAAGAATCGTTCCTGTAGTTGCTTCCATTAAGATGGCTGATTCAGCACCTATGCAAGGGCCCTGAGGCCAGTTTTCTATCTCATTTGTCTGAATAGACAAAGATTTTCTTGCTTCTGCTTCAGCATTATAGTCAATCTCAGCTCTGACTGTAATTGCATTTTGAACAAGTATTTGTAAGGATAAAAAGCTAATAAATCCTATTTTTAATAATTTTATTTTTTTAAGATACAAGTATTTCATTGTTTATTCTCCACATTTTAATATCATGTTATATCATACACTAATTTTAGTAAAAACCAAAGACTAAACTTAAAAAAACTATAAATTTACTTACTTTTTTATTTGAAAATTAAGCGTTATAATAATTGTTATATAAGAAATATAATAATTGTTTTACATAGTATAAACATATTTTACATAGATTTTACATAGATTCTTTAAATAGTATTTACATGTATCTTGCACATATTTTACCTTTATTGTATGATGATTCTGGTTAAAATCAAAAATGAAAGTGGTAAATAAGTATGTCAATTGGATTATTAGATTTTTTATCTCAGTTTGTTTCAAATCCTGCGCTGGCCATTACTGTTGTATTGACATTAGCGGTTATTTTAGTAAACGGATGGACAGATGCGCCAAATGCGATTGCAACCTGTGTTTCTACTCGTGCAATTCATCCAAAGGCAGCAATATTAATGGCAGCAGTTTTTAATTTTTTAGGCGTGTTTGTAATGACTATGTTCAATGCTACAGTAGCACAGACAATATACAAAATGGTCAATTTTGAAGGAGATTCAAAAAATGCACTTGTTGCACTTTGTGCAGCAATGGTAGCCATTGTAATCTGGGCAACAGCAGCATGGGTTTTTGGAATTCCTACCAGTGAAAGTCATGCTTTAATTGCTGGATTATCGGGTGCAGCGATTGCTTTACAAAATAGTATTTCAGGAATAAATCTTGGTGAATGGACAAAAGTCTTATATGGTCTTGTTTTATCAACTTTTTTAGGATTTTTTATGGGTTGGATTATAGTAAAATTAATTGAGTTTATTTGTCGTAAAATGGATAAAAGAAAAACAAATGAATTTTTTAGAAAAGCACAAATTGGTGGCGGTGCTGCTATGGCATTTATGCATGGAGCACAGGATGGTCAGAAATTTATGGGTGTTTTTATGCTTGGAATGTTCCTTGCACAAGGAAATTCAACAGCAACAGAATTCACAATTCCAATCTGGTTAATGATACTTTGTTCTCTGGTTATGGCACTTGGTACTTCTATTGGAGGATATAGAATTATAAAAGCAGTTGGTATGGATATGGTAAAACTGGATACTTATCAAGGGTTTGCAGCTGACGTTGCTGGTGCTGGATGTATTTTATTGTCTTCAGTTACTGGAATTCCTGTAAGCACAACACATACAAAAACAACAGCAATCATGGGTGTTGGATCAGCAAAAAGATTATCTAGTGTAGATTGGGGAATTGTAAAAGAAATGGTTCAGACATGGGTGTTGACTTTTCCTGGATGTGGTCTGATTGGATTTTTAATGGCAAAACTTTTTATGTGGATATTTTAAATAGAATAGTGGAGGAAAACTATGAAAAGCGATAAAAAGAAAGAAAAAGATGAATTGAAAAAGAAAGATAAAAAAAAGGATAGAAAAGAGAAAACTTATAATTATTTTAAGTCATTATCAGTACTTGCTGATTTTTCAGGACAGGCAGCAGAACTTTTACATGAAACCATCATGAATTTTAGTAATGAAACCATTGAAGAGCAGATGAAAAAAATGCATGAAATTGAACATGCAGCAGATATAGCAAAACATGAAATGATGGGACATCTTTTAAAAGAATTTATCACACCAATTGACAGAGAAGACATATCGACAATCGCGCAGGAAATAGACAATGTGACAGATACAATTGAAGATGTTCTTATGCAGATGTATATGTTTAATATTAAAAAAGTTAGAGAAGAAGCTGTTGAATTTTCTAAAATAATTGTTGCTTCCTGTAGAGAATTGAAAAATGCAGCAGATGAGTTTCATAATTATAAAAAGTCATCAGATTTATTAAAATATATTATTGATATCAATAATATGGAAGAAGACGGAGATAAGATGTATATGAAAGCAATACGTAATCTTCACACATCTTCATCTGATGCAATAGAAATAATGTCTTGGACAAAATTATTTGATTATCTTGAAAAATGTTGTGATGCAACTGAAAATGTAGCAGATGTCATGGAATATGTTATTATGAAAAATTCATAAAAAAAATTCCCGTCAGAAAACTGGCGGGTTTTTTTCGTAAATTAGATTAGATATAATATGAGGTTAAAATGAGATTAAGAAACATTCCGGGTTCAGAAGAAGTATTAGAAAATTCAAATTATGTTATTAATGATCCAAAAAAATTTAAAGAAAACTGGAATACAGTTTTTGAAAATAAAAATCCAATTCATATAGAAATTGGTATGGGAAAAGGAAAATTCATAGTCACACTTGCAAAGCAAAATCCTGAAATCAATTTTATAGGAATCGAAAAATACTCAAGTGTCCTGCTAAGAGCTGTGCAAAAATTGCAAGAAGAGGAAAATGATCTAAGAAACCTCCGATTAATCTGTATTGACGCAAAGGAAATAGAAGATGTATTTGGAAAGGAAGAAATAAAAAAATTATATTTAAATTTCTCTGATCCGTGGCCAAAAGACAGACATGCAAAAAGAAGGTTGACTTCAAAAGAATTTTTAAAAAGGTATGAATCTATTATAGAAAGAAATGGTTTGATTGAGTTTAAAACTGATAATAAAATCTTGTTTGATTTTTCATTGGAGGAATACAAAAAATCAAACTGGGAGTTAAATGCTGTCAGTTTTGACTTACACAATGATGCTTCTTTAAATCGAAACAATGTAATGACAGAATATGAAACAAAATTTTCTAAAATGGGAAATCCTATTTTTAAAATGATTCTTAAACTATGTAGGGAGAATTAAATGGAAGCAAAAGTACTTGTTCTTGATATTGATGGAACGTTGACAAACTCTGAAAAGAAGATAACAGTTAAAACGAAAAATGCGATCATAGATGTGATGAAAAGAGGTCATAAAGTGATTCTTGCATCAGGGCGCCCAACACCGGGAATGCTAGGATATGCAAAAGAACTGGAACTAGAAAATTACGGTGGCTATTTATTATCATTTAATGGTGGAAAAATAATTGAATGCAAAACTGGAGAAATACTATTTCAGAAAATACTTCCACCGACTATTGTTCCCCAGCTCTATTATTTTGCAGAAAAAAAAGATTGTGGTCTTGTAACTTATTTAGGTGATGAAATCATTTCAGCCCGAAGAATTGATCAGTATCTGGAAATTGAATCAAGAATTAATGACATGCCAATTAAGGTGGTAGATAATTTTATAGAGTATGCAGAATATGATATGAATAAATGTCTTATGACAGCAGAGCCAAGAGATGCAGAAAAGTATGTTATGGAATTAAATGAAAGATTTGGTGAAATAACAAGCGTTTATAGATCAGAACCATTCTTTATAGAGATAATGCCCAAAAATGTGGATAAAGCGACATCCCTTGACAGAATGTTAGAAAGTATAGGACTGACAGCGAAAGATGCAATTTGTTGCGGAGACGGATTCAATGATATGACGATGATACAATATGCAGGGATAGGAGTTGCAATGGGAAATGCCCAGCATGCAGTCAAGGAAGCAGCAGACTTTGTAACTTCATCCAACGACCATGATGGAATTGTAAAAGTAATTAAGGAGTTTATATTATAGAGATTTCTTTACCTAATAAAATGCGCCTCATTTGTTAAAAATGAGGCGCATTTTATTAGGTGCAGCTTTTATAATGTAACATCGATAGAACCACCAAGATAAGGTGTTACTGACTGCTCCATCATTTGTTTCAGACCCTCACTCATATCCTGAGTCAGATTCATGGATTGATCAAGTACAGCAGTTCCCACTTCGGTCTGAAGCTGCGTCTGAGCAAGGCTCATTGATAAAGAAATTATATCCATGTTATCCACCTTTCTCTTTAATATTACACTTATTATATCGGCATTTTTAATTAATTACTTAAGAGTTGTCATATTGGTATGCTTTAATAGCAGTTGTAACAGAATCAAGGATCAGAGCGAAGACAATCACAGCAAAAAATATGGATGGTATATTGTTCATTATAAATAATATAAAAACAGTATCTTTTTCAGTATTCAAATAGGAAGAAATTTTTATAATAAAGTCATGATTCATAAGAGAATATGTATGTGTGAAAAGATACGCAGGGATAATAGAAAGAAGATTTGAAATAATTGAAATAATTGCAAGCTTCTTAGTATATCTTCCAATATGAAATTTGTAAAAATCTCTTAGCAGGGAACAAAGCATGTAAATAATAAACAAATACCACATATGTTGGATGGAGGATACATTAAAAATAGGAATCCAGATTTTTCCATCAGTAAAGGAAAAGATTTGTGGAATCAGCAAAAATAAAATACAAAATATTATGGAAAAACTTATGCTAAAAATAGTACCAGATCTTGGAATAAGTTCCTCTTTTGATGGAACAGGGGGTAGTTCATCAAGACTATTTTCGTTGATATCAATTTTAATACCTCTTCTTTCAAAAAAAGCAAAGAAAAATGTAATAAATGCAAATACCATGATGATACTAAAGAAAGTATTTCCAATCCATTTCATAAAATTGAGAATGCTATTAAACTCATCACTTCCAATGATAAGTAAAATGCATCCAGAAAGAACCATTCCAAAAGATGTTGCTGCAATCACGATAAGAAGAATCGTTTTATAAGCTTGATAATATTCAGGACCAATGAGATAGTTTACTTTTTCTGGAAGATAATTGTTAGCAAGATCAGAGGGCGTTCCTAGCTCAGTTAAGACGACTCGTATATCCTTATCTGTAGGTTTGATTTCCCCACAACGACTTTCAAGCATATCCATAATCAGAGAATATAGTTCTTTAGAAATATCTTCTCTCATGCGTTTAGGAAGTTTTTTTGTTACTGCATAGATATAACGTTCAATTAAATCATATTCACTCATAATGACACCTCCGGTTCAATTAATGAATTTATAATACTGACATTATCAAGCCAATGCTTTTTTATAATGTTATAAATTTCCTCACCAAACTGAGTTTTTTGATAATATTTGCGAGGTTTAGTACTTTCTTCAGTATCCCATTGACTGATTAAAATTCCTTGAGACTCCAGTCTTCTTAATAAAGGATAAAGAGTATTTGCTTCAACACTGATTCCCTTTTCTGATAACTGTGTTACAAGATTATAACCATAAACAGGAAGGTCAAGTTGACTTAAGACAGAAAGTATAATTGTTCCACGTCTTAGCTCGAGAATTATGGAAGAAATGATTTCATCTTTTTCCAAAAAAAGACCTCCTTTCAAACAAGGTAAACGTAACAAATGGTTTAATATAATATTAATGTGTGTTACACACTATTATAATACACATTATATTTTACTTAGTCAATTTATATTTTATAAACAATCAAAGATATTACCCAATGAAAGAAATATTTAGATGTAATGATATGTTTTTTATTACATTTCATCATTAATTGCCTAAGCTATGGTATAATAAGTGAAACGAATATGTTGGGAGATAATAGTGAGTATTACCAGAGAAGATGAAGTGTTGTTTCATAAAGTATGTGAGCGTGTCATCGGAAATGAGTATAATAAAAAGGGAATTGGAACTTTATCAGAAAAAACAGTTCATGCTGTATTAAAGCATTACTTAGTTCCAATAGAGCAATGTCATGAAATAAAATGTAATGGTTATGTGGCTGATATTATGCATGATGGTGAAATTATAGAAATTCAAACAGCACAGTTTAATTTGTTGAGAAAAAAGCTTGATGTATTTCTTCCGAAGTACGATGTAACAATTGTTTATCCTATTCCAGCCATAAAGTGGTTAATCTGGATTCAGGAGGATACAGGGGAAATTACAAAAAAAAGAAAATCTACTAGAAATGGGAGGCCAGGGCTAATATTTCCTGAATTATATAAGATCAAACAATATCTAGATCATCCTAATCTGCATTTAAGAATAATTTTAATGGAAGTGGAAGAATACCGACTATTAAATGGATGGAGCAAAGATAAAAAAAAGGGATCTACCAGATTTGACCGGATTCCAGTTGCATTACATGATGATATTATGATTAGTACGATAGATGATTATGAATATTTATTACCAGATAATTTACCGGAAATATTTACTTCCAGCGATTTTGGAAAGGCATCAAGAATCACTTTAAAGCAAGGACAGACAGCATTAAATGTTCTATGCTATCTTGGAATCATAAAAAAAATTGGGAAAAGTGGAAGATGGATACAGTATGCCAAAACTCAGAAAAGGAGACAACAATATGAATGAACTTGAAAAAATGGTTTTGAATGAAGGAAGCGTTTTGGATAATGGGGTCTTGAAAGTGGATCATTTTATTAATCACCAGGTAGATCCAACGCTAATGGAGGAGATTGCAAAGGATTTTGCATCTGTTTTTCAGAATAAAGGAATTACGAAAGTCCTAACGATTGAAAGCTCAGGGATTGCACCTGCATTAATGACAGCAAAAGAACTCAATGTACCTTTGATTATATTAAAAAAACAACCATCTAAAGTTTTATATCAAGATTTATTTCAGACGGTAGTTTCATCTTTTACAAAAGAAACTTCCTATGAGTTAACAATGGCTAAAAACTTATTAACAGAAGAGGATCATGTTCTGATTATTGATGATTTTTTAGCATATGGAGAGGCTGCTGCAGGTGCAGTGCGTTTGATTCATATGTCTCATGCGACAGTAGCTGGCGCTGGAATCTTGATTGAAAAAACATTTCAAGGTGGAAGAGATAAACTAAAAGAACTCGGTGTCATGGTTTACTCCCAAGTCAGAATAGAAAAAATGGAAAAAGGAAACATCGTTTTAGCAAAAGAAAGGATTTAAGAATGATTAAACTGATTTCCTGGAATGTAAACGGTCTTAGAGCCTGTATGCAAAAAGGGTTTATGGAATTTTTTTTAAAGACGGATGCAGATATATTTTGTATTCAAGAAACAAAAATGCAAAAGGGTCAACTTGAATTGCCATTGGAAGGATATCATCAGTATTGGAATGATGCCATAAAGAAGGGATATTCAGGGACTGCAGTTTTTACAAAAGAAGAACCTCTTAATGTAAGCTATGGAATTGGTCTGGAAGAACATGATCAGGAAGGAAGAGTTATTACACTTGAATTTCCGTCCTTCTTTCTTGTGAATGTGTATACACCTAATTCGAAAAGAGAATTAGAAAGACTAGATTATCGTATGGTATGGGAGGATCTTTTCAAAAATTATCTAAAAAAATTGGAGGAGAAAAAGGCGGTTGTAGTATGTGGCGATTTGAATGTTGCACATAAAGAGATTGACCTGAAAAATCCTAAAACAAATCGAAGAAATGCTGGATTTACTGACGAAGAAAGAAATAAATTCTCAACACTTCTTGAAGCAGGATTTATTGATACGTTTCGATTCTTTTATCCTGATCTGGAAGATGCTTATACATGGTGGTCTTACATGTTTCACGCGCGAGAGAAAAACGCAGGTTGGAGAATTGATTATTTTATTACTTCAGAACAATGGAAGGATAAATTGATCAGTGCAAAAATTCATTCAGATATTTTTGGCTCTGATCATTGTCCAGTTGAATTGATTATGGAATCATAAGAAAAGACAGACTGCTGTGCCATTGATGCCAGTGGTCTGTCTTTTTTTATTTCTTATGTATAAAAACTTTTTATTATCTATTCTTGATTACCATACTTTTGTGGTCCATTTTGTACAATCCCAGATATCTGTTGCAAGACCTTCATAGAATTCAGGTTCATGACAGACCATTAGTATGCTTCCTTTGTAAGCTTTTAAGGCACGCTTTAATTCTGCTTTTGCGTCAACATCAAGATGATTTGTTGGCTCGTCAAGGAGAAGAATATTTGTATCACGATTTATAAGCTTACATAGTCTGACTTTTGCCTGCTCACCACCACTTAACACACGTACTAGACTTTCAATATGTTTTGTTGTAAGTCCACATTTAGCAAGAGCAGAACGCACTTCATATTGTGTATAAGATGGAAATTCTTTCCAAATTTCTTCCATACAAGTAGTCTTAACATCCTTTTTCATTTCCTGCTCAAAATATCCAATACTGAGGTAGTCACCAAGAGTCACTGTTCCTGAAAGAGGTTCTATCATGCCAAGAATACTCTTAAGTAATGTTGTTTTTCCGATTCCATTTGCCCCTGTCAGAACAATTTTCTGTCCTCTTTCCATTTCCAGAGATAGAGGAGAAGATAGGGGTTCATCATATCCAATGACTAAATTTTCTGTCTGAAAGATGTAACGACCAGGAGTTCGCGCCTCTTTGAAATGAAATTCTGGCTTAGGTTTTTCAGAAACCAGTTCTATCATATCCATTTTATCAAGTTTCTTCTGCCTGGACATAGCCATATTTCTTGTTGCAACACGTGCTTTATTACGTGCAACAAAATCTTTTAAATCTGCAATTTCTTTCTGCTGTTTATTATAGGCAGCCTCGAGCTGAGATTTTTTCATGGCATAGACTTCCTGAAACTTCTCGTAATCTCCTACATAACGGTTGAGCTCTTGTTGATCCATATGATAAATCAGATTAATTACACTGTTGAGAAATGGTATATCATGAGAAATCAAAATGAAAGCATTTTCATATTCATTTAAATAACGTTTTAACCATTCTATGTGTTCCGTATCAAGATAGTTGGTAGGCTCATCTAAAAGTAAAATATCGGGTTTTTCAAGCAATAACTTTCCCAGTAATACTTTTGTTCTTTGGCCACCGCTCAAATCAGTCACATCTTTATCCAGACCAATGTCTGACAATCCGAGCGCTCGGCCTATTTCCTCTACTTTAGAATCAATCATATAAAAATCATGCATGGTAAGTAGATCCTGTATGGTACCAAGTTCTTCCATCAGACGATCCATTTCTTCTTCGGAGGCATCTCCTAGTTGATCGCAAATTTGATTCATACGAGATTCCATTTCAAATAAGAAATCAAAAGCTGAAGAGAGGACACTTCTAATTGTCATTCCTTTCTCCAATGCTGTATGCTGATCAAGATATCCGACACGTACATTTTTCGACCACTCGACTTTTCCTTCGTCTGGCATAAGTCTATCTGTAATAATATTCATAAAGGTCGATTTTCCTTCTCCGTTTGCACCGATCAAACCGATATGTTCTCCCTTTAACAGTCGAAAAGAAACATTATGAAAAATAGCACGATCTCCAAAACCATGTGATAAGTTTTCTACATTTAAAATACTCATATTTACTCCTGATAAAAAATTTTGAATTGCAGCATGCCTAGTATAGCACAAGATTTTATAGGAAGTCATCCAGATTTAAGAAAAATTTAATTGATTTTTGAAGAAAGCAGGGATAGAATACATAGCATGCTATATAAAAGCATAGGAAGGAGTAGCAAAATGGAAGGGAATAGATTAAAAGAGTTTGATCAAAACCAGTTAAATAAAAGAAGAAAATGTGCTGTTCTATTAAAACACCTTCATCATGGCATGCATAAGAATTTTAATAAAGATCTTGAAAGCCTAAATCTCACTTCAGTACAAGGTGAAGTATTATTTTTTCTTTTTCATAATCAGGATAAAAAAATATATCAGAGAACAATTGAGGAGTCACTTAAAATTTCTAATCCTACAGTAACAGGAATTATTCAAAGAATGGAAGAAAAAGGTCTCATTGGTAGAGTGGTTGACGAAGAGGATGCGAGATATCGAATTATTGTGCTATGTGACAAAGCAATTGAGATTCGAGAAGAACTTGCAGTAAGAAGGGAAATTGCTGCACAAAAGCTGTTTCAGAATTTGAAAGAAGAAGAAATTGATGAGTTAGAGAGAGTTCTGGCAATTATGACTCACAATCTTGGAATAGATGAAATTTGTTGTGATAAAGGAGAAAGAAGATGGTCAAAAAATTAGCAGGTTGTTTGGGTGAATATAAAAAATATGCCATACTGACGCCTATAATTATGATTGGTGAGGTAGTAATGGAAGTAATGATTCCATTTGTCATGGCTCAAATTATTGATAAAGGAATCCAGGGAAATGGTGGAATAGCGTATACCGTTAAAATGGGATTGCTAATGATATTGATGGCTTTGGTTTCACTATCTTTTGGTGCACTGGGAGGCACTTTTGCTGCCAGAGCTGGTATGGGATTTGCAAAAAATATCCGTGAAAGATTATTCAATAAAGTACAGGACTTTTCTTTTTCGAATATAGATAAATTTTCAACAGCATCACTGGTTACAAGACTTACTACGGATGTTACAAACACACAGAATGCATTTATGATGCTTATCCGAATGGGGGTGCGGGCACCTTTCATGCTGATAGGAGCACTAATCATGTCATTTACAATCAGTACGAAATTGTCAACTGTATTTTTATTTGCAGTACCCGTACTTGCAATCGCATTGGTTTTAATTAGTCAGACTGCTTATCCAAGATTTAAAGCAATGTTAAAAAAATATGATGGGATGAATGCATCGGTTCAAGAGAATCTCGTCAATATTAGAGTTGTGAAATCATATGTCAGAGAAAAACATGAAATTACAAAATTTAAAGAGCAGGCTGATTCTGTTAGAAAAGCACAATACGCTGCAGAAAAACTTGTCATTATGACAATGCCAATCATGCAGTTAGTTATGTATGTGACAATTGTTGCTATAATCTGGATTGGTGGCAATATGATTGTGGATGGAGATTTTGCAATAGGACAATTAAGCAGTATGATAAGTTATGTAACGCAAATTCTAATGTCACTTATGATGCTTAGTATGATATTTATTATGATAATAATATCAAGGGCCTCTATGAATAGGATTGTAGAGGTTTTGGACGAGGAAATCGACATCAAAGATATCCACGAAGATAGTAAATTAAAAGTAAAAGATGGAACAGTAATTTTTAAGGATGTAAATTTTAGTTATTCTGGCAAAGAAAATAATTTGACCTTAGAACATTTAAATTTTGAGATAAAATCAGGAGAAACAATAGGTATCATTGGTGGAACAGGTTCTGCAAAGACAACATTAGTACAGTTAATTCCTCGTTTATATGATGTTCTGAGTGGAGAGGTAATCATTGGAGGATATTCCGTACAGGACTATACTTTAAAGAATCTTAGAGAAGAAGTTGCAATGGTTTTACAGAAAAACCTTTTATTTTCAGGAACAATTGAAGAGAATTTAAGATGGGGCAATGAAGAAGCATCTATGGATGAATTAATGGATGCATGTAAAAAAGCACAGGCGCATGATTTTATTATGGCATTTCCAGATGGCTATCAGACAGACTTAGGTCAGGGAGGTGTTAATGTATCGGGAGGACAGAAACAGAGAATCTGTATTGCACGAGCTTTATTGAAACAACCGAAAATTTTGATATTAGATGATTCAACATCAGCAGTTGATACTGCAACAGATTCAAAGATTAGAGAGGCTATGCAGTCCTCTTTAAAAGAAACTACGAAAATTATTATAGCGCAGAGAATTACTTCTGTTATGGATGCTGATAAAATAATCGTTCTTGATGATGGGAAAATGAATGGGTTTGGAACACATGATGAACTTATGGAGACAAATGTGATTTATAAGGAAGTATATGATTCACAGCAGAAAGGAGATAAATAATATGCCAGGACCCGGATCACATGGAAAGGGAATGATTCCTTCAAAACCTAAAAATACAAAATCCACCATTAGAAGACTACTTACTTATTTGGCAGAAGACAAAGTTCTCTTATTATTTGTTGGAATTGGAATACTACTTAGTTCCTCTGTACAGATTATTGGAACTTCTATGTTAAAAAAAGTAATTGATCAATATTTATTTCCAATGGCGGGAAATTACAATGTGGCATTGATGCAGGGATTTATAAAAACGTTAATGATTATGTTGTTCTTTTACCTGGTGGGATCAATTTCTACCTTCTTCTACAGTAGAATTATGTTGAGAATTTCAACGAAAACTTTATATAGAATCAGAACACAGATGTTCGAAAAAATGGAGACACTTCCCATTAAGTTCTTTGATACACACACTCACGGAGAACTAATGAGCAGATATACAAATGATACTGATGCAATCAGAGAAATGCTTTCAAACAGTGTAGCTAACTTTTTTTCATCCGCAGTTACTGTTATTGGTGTATTTAGTATGATGCTTCTTTATAGCTGGCAATTAACAATTGTTGTGATTGTAATGCTGTTTATTATGTTAAATGTAGTAAAGACAATTGGTGGAAAAAGTGGAAATTTCTTTAAAAAGCAACAACAGGAATTAGGTGCTGTGAATGGATACATTGAAGAAATGATAGAAGGTCAGAAAGTCGTTAAGGTCTTCTGCCATGAAGAAGCTTCAAAGCAAAAATTTGCACAATTGAATGAAAATTTAAGAGTAGCTTCGACGAATGCCAATACCTTTGCTAATATCCTCATGCCAATTATGGGCAATTTATCACATGTACTGTATGCTATAACGGCCATGGTGGGTGGTGTTCTTGCTATATTAGGACAGATATCACTTGGAACGGTTGTTGCTTTTCTTCAATATACAAGGAATTTTTCACAGCCGATTACACAGATTTCGCAACAGTTCAACTCTGTTCTATCAGCACTTGCAGGTGCAGAAAGAATCTTTTTACTCATTGATGAGCAACCTGAAGCTGATGATGGATATGTTACGCTCGTAAACGCATTCATTGATGAAAATGGGATGATTAGAGAAACCAAAGAAAGAACAGGTATTTGGGCATGGAAACATCCACACAAAGAGGATGGAAGTATTACCTATACAAAAGTAGAAGGTAAAGTAGAATTTGACAGAGTTATTTTTGGATATGATGAGAAAAAGACAGTATTAAATGATATCTCGTTGTATGCAAATCCGGGTGAAAAGATTGCTTTTGTTGGTTCAACCGGAGCTGGGAAAACAACAATAACAAATTTAATTAACAGGTTTTATGATGTACCAGATGGTAGAATTCGGTATGATGGAATAAACATTAATAAGATAAAGAAAGAAGATTTAAGACGTTCTTTGTCAATTGTTCTTCAGGATACACATTTATTTACAGGTACAGTGATGGAAAATATCAGATACGGAAAACTTGATGCTACAGATGAGGAAGTAATAGGTGCAGCGAAGCTTGCAAATGCACACTCATTTATCAAGCATTTACCTGATGGATATCAAACAATGCTCACTTCTGATGGAACAAATCTTTCTCAAGGTCAGAGACAGTTAATTGCAATTGCACGGGCAGCTGTTGCAGATCCTCCAGTTTTGATTCTTGATGAAGCAACGTCTTCCATAGATACAAGAACAGAATCTTTGATAGAAAAAGGAATGGATTCCTTGATGAAGGGTCGTACAGTATTTGTTATTGCACACAGATTATCTACAGTTCGTAACTCACATGCAATCATAGTGCTTGAGAATGGAGAAATTATTGAACGCGGAAGCCATACTGATTTAATGTCATTAACAGGTAAATATTATCAACTTTATACAGGATTATTTGAATTGAGTTAAATTTATACTCTAAAATCAGAATGATTTACACAAAATCTTGACAATTTTCAATTTGAATAGTAATCTATCTAAAATAGAAAATACTTTAATAGAGTAACATCATAAAGGAGGATTATTATGAAAAAGGCAGTTAGTCTGGCACTTGCATTGTCTCTGACTCTTATGTCCCTGACAGCATGTGGAAATACCGCTTCTGAAACAACAGATGCGGCAGCAACAACAGAAACAACAGATGCAGCAGCTGATACAGCTACAGAAGCGACCGGAGCAACATTTAAAATAGGTGGCATTGGACCTGCAACTGGTGGAGCAGCAGTATATGGTCTTGCAGTTAAAAATGGCGCACAGCTTGCAGTTGATGAAATCAATGCAGCAGGCGGAATTAATGGAACTCAGATTGAGTTCAATTTTCAGGATGATGAGCATGATGCAGAAAAAGCAGTTAACGCTTATAATACTTTAAAAGATTGGAATATGCAGATATTGATGGGAACAGTTACTTCAACACCATGTATTGCGGTTGCAGAAGAAACAAACAAAGATCAGATATTCCAGTTAACACCTTCAGGATCTGCTGTACCATGTGTTCAGTATGACAATGCATTCAGAGTATGTTTCTCTGATCCTAACCAGGGTATTGCATCTGCACAGTATATTGGTGAGAATAAAATTGCTTCAAAAGTAGCAGTTATCTATGATAGTTCTGACGTATATTCATCAGGAATCTATGAAAAATTTGCAGCAGAAGCAGCAAATCAGGGAATTGAAATTGTTGCATCAGAAGCATTTACAGCAGACAGTAAGACAGATTTTACAGTACAGTTACAGAAAGCAAAAGATGCTGGCGCAGAACTCGTTTTTCTTCCAATTTATTATACAGAAGCTTCTTTAATTCTTTCACAGGCGAATACAATGGGATTTGCTCCAAAATTCTTTGGATGTGATGGTCTTGATGGTATTCTTTCTGTAGAGAATTTTGACACAAAACTTGCAGAAGGCGTTATGCTTTTGACACCGTTCGCAGCAGATGCACAGGATGATTTGACAAAGAACTTTGTTGCGGCATTCCAGAAAGCATATGGTGAAGTTCCTAACCAGTTTGCAGCAGATGCTTATGATGCAATCTATATTATCAAAGCAGCAATTGAATCTGGAAAAGTTACTGCTGATATGTCAGCTCAGGATATTTGTGCAGCATTAAAAACAGCTATGACAACAATTTCAGTTGATGGTTTAACAGGTGCAGGTATGACCTGGACAGCTGATGGTGAAGTTAACAAAGCACCAAAAGCAGTAAAAATTGAGAATGGTGCATACGTGGCAATGCAGTAACATAATTTATCAGAATGTACTGATTCCAAAGAGGGACTGTTAACAGTCCCTCTTATTTTTTAGAAATACTTGTAAATTACTGGTACTTTAGGTTATTATAAAGGATATTATATTAGTGAAAGTTAAGAGGTGTGGATATGAGCTTCATATCGTATTTAATTAATGGAATCAGTCTGGGAAGTCTATATGCCCTGATCGCTCTGGGTTATACCATGGTATATGGAATTGCAAAAATGTTAAACTTTGCGCATGGTGATATTATCATGGTGGGTGGTTTTTCAATTTTTATAGTTTCAACTACTTTGGGACTGCCGCCTCTGTTAGGTATTTTAGCTGCTGTTGTAATCTGTACAGCACTTGGAATGACAATTGAGAAAATAGCATATAAGCCTTTAAGAAAGGCAGCATCACCACTTGCAGTTCTGATTACTGCAATTGGTGTCAGTTATCTGTTGCAGAATGTTGCACTCTTAATTTTTGGAGCAAATACAAAATTATTCACATCTGTTGTAACAGTTCCGCCTGTCACAATGGGCGAAGGACAGATTACTATATCTGGAGAAACAATCGCGACGATTGTAGTTTCAATTATAATTATGATTTGTCTCATGCTTTTCATTAAGAAATCAAAAGCTGGTCAGGCAATGCTTGCAGTTTCTGAAGATAAAGGTGCCGCAGAATTAATGGGAATCAATGTAAATGCTACCATCTCTCTGACATTTGCAATTGGATCGGCACTTGCTGCAATTGCAGGTGCGTTATTATGCTCGGCATATCCAACACTGACCCCATATACAGGAGCTATGCCTGGTATCAAGGCATTTGTTGCTGCAGTATTTGGTGGTATTGGTTCTATACCGGGTGCATTTATTGGTGGAATATTATTAGGAGTCATTGAAAATTTAAGTAAAGCCTATATTTCTTCACAAATGGCAGATGCAATTGTATTTGGAGTCTTGATTCTGGTCTTGCTTGTAAAACCGACTGGAATTCTTGGCAAGAAAATAAACGAGAAGGTGTAACAGGCTTATGAAGATAAAAACAGATAAAATTAAAAAAATAAGTAAAAGTAGTTTTACAATCTATGGTATGGTGATAATGGCGTATGTCATTATGCAGATTCTCGTTTCGACCGGTTCTCTATCAAGTCTTATGGAAGGTCTTCTTGTTCCATTATGTATTTACGTGATTTTGGCTGTTTCTTTAAATCTGACAGTTGGAATTTTAGGAGAGCTTAGTCTAGGACATGCTGGATTTATGTGTGTTGGAGCATTTACTGGAGCATTCTTCTCAGTTGCTACAGTTGATCTGATAACGATTCCGCTATTGCGTTTTGGGATTGCAATTATTTTAGGTGCTCTGGCAGCAGCAGTCTTTGGAATAATTCTTGGAATTCCGGTATTGCGTCTCAGAGGAGATTATCTTGCCATCGTAACACTTGCTTTTGGTGAGATCATTAAAAATTTTGTTAATGTTATTTATATTGGAACAGATAAAAATGGTTTTCACTTTTCTATGAAAGATGCAGTTGCATTAAAGCTTGAAGAAGGTGGAAAAGTTATTATAAATGGAGCGCAGGGAATTACAGGTACTCCTAATGATTCTACATTTACAATCGGAATTATTTTAATTATCATCATTTTATTTGTTATTCTAAATCTTGTTAATTCAAGAGCAGGTCGTGCAATCATGGCAATCCGTGACAATAGAATTGCAGCAGAATCCATTGGTATTAATATTACAAAATATAAATTGATGGCTTTCACGATTTCAGCTTCTATGGCAGGTGTTGCAGGTGTATTATATGCACATAATCTTTCTACGCTTACAGCATTGCCTAAGAACTTTGGTTATAATATGTCGATCATGATTTTAGTATTTGTCGTATTAGGTGGAATTGGAAACGTTGGAGGTTCAATAATAGCAGCTGTCCTTTTAACATTACTACCTGAATTACTACGTGGATTGAATGACTACAGAATGTTGATTTATGCAATTGTTCTGATTGTAATGATGATATTTAATTCAAGCCCGAAAGCGATTGAGTTAAGAGAAAAATACTCATTGAAAAGATTATTTACTAAGAAGACAAAAGGGGAGGATGCATAAATGGCTTTATTAGATGTTAAGAACTTAGGCATTTCCTTTGGTGGTCTTCGCGCAGTTGATTCTTTCCATATTGAAGTCGAAAAAGGACAGTTATATGGGTTGATTGGCCCCAATGGTGCCGGTAAAACAACAGTATTTAATATGCTGACGGGTGTTTATCAGCCTGGTGACGGAAAAATAACATTAGATGGAAATGATATTACAGGGAAAAGAACCATTGATATTAATCGTGCAGGAATTGCAAGAACATTCCAAAATATTCGATTATTCAAAGAACTTACTGTGATGGACAATGTAAAAGTTGGACTTCATGAACATTATAAATATTCTACAATTGCAGGTATTCTACGCCTTCCAAGTTATTACAAGAAAGAAAAAGAAATGAATGAAAAGGCATTGGAGTTACTAAAAGTTTTTGATCTTGACAAAGAAAAGGACTTTCTTGCTTCCAACCTGCCATATGGAAAACAGAGAAAATTAGAAATTGCAAGAGCACTTGCGACAAATCCTAAACTTCTTTTACTTGATGAACCAGCTGCCGGTATGAATCCAAATGAGACAAAAGAACTTATGGATACAATCCGTTTTGTCAGAGATGAATTTGATATGACAATATTACTGATTGAACATGATATGAAGCTTGTTGCAGGGATTTGTGAGAAGCTGACTGTGCTTAATTTTGGACAGGTACTTGCTGAAGGAAATACTGCAGAAGTTTTAAAGAATCCGCAGGTCATTACAGCATATCTTGGAGAATAGAAAGAGGAAAATGTATGGCAATGCTTGAAATAAAAGATCTTGAAGTGCATTATGGTGTTATCAAAGCAATCAAAGGAATTTCCTTTGAGGTCAACCAAGGTGAAGTAATTGCTTTAATCGGAGCAAACGGTGCCGGAAAAACCACAATTCTTCATACAGTGACTGGTCTGATTAATGGTACCGCTGGGAAAATTACATTTAATGATACAGATATTACAAAAATGCCTGCTCACAAAATTGTATCTTTGGGAATGGCACATGTTCCAGAAGGAAGGCGTGTCTTTTCTCAGCTTACTGTTTTGCAAAATTTAAAGATGGGTGCCTATACGAGAAAAGATAAAAAAGAAATTGAAGATACTTTACAAATGGTATATAAGAGATTTCCTAGACTTGAAGAAAGAAAAAATCAAGTTGCAGGTACACTTAGTGGTGGTGAGCAACAGATGTTAGCAATGGGAAGAGCATTAATGTCACATCCTAAAATTATATTGATGGATGAACCTTCCATGGGTCTTTCCCCTATTTTTGTTGAAGAAATATTCAGCATTATCAGAGATATTTCTGCCTCTGGAACAACCGTTCTTTTGGTTGAGCAAAATGCAAAAAAGGCATTATCAATTGCAAATAGAGCTTATGTACTTGAGACCGGAAAAATTGCGTTGGAAGGAAATGCTGATTTATTGATGAACAATGAGTCAGTCAAAAAAGCATATCTTGGTGAATAAATGTATGTAAATAGATACAAATTGGAATATGAGAGAATGTAGAAAGAGGCACTCCCACTTTTTATTAAGTGTGCAAAGCACGCAGATAGGAGCCAAAGATGAATAAATTTGTAATCACCATAGGAAGAAGCTACGGTAGCGGCGGAAGAACCCTTGGAAAAATGTTGGCAGAAGAACTAGGAGTAAAATATTATGATCGTGAATTATTAAGACTTGCTTCAGACGCAAGTGGAATTAATGAATCTCTATTTGGTCAGGTTGATGAAAAAATAAAAAATTCTTCTCTTTTCAGAATTACGAAAAGTATATATAAGGGTGAGATTATTCCACCAGAAAGCGATGATTTTGTTTCTGATGATAATTTATTTAATTATCAGGCAAAAATCATTAAAGAACTTGCAGAAGAGGAATCCTGTATTATTATTGGAAGATGCGCAGATTATATTTTAAAAGACAGAAAAGATTTGATTAGATTATTTTTTTATGCACCACTTGAAGATTGTGTGGAGAGGGAAAGAATTCAATCAGGTGGAACAGAAAAAGATATTATTAAAAAAATTCAAAAAATCGATAAACATCGTTCAGAGTATTATAAATACTATACTGGGAAAGATTGGAATGATGCAAGGAATTATGATTTCTGTTTAAACACTTCATCAATGGGTTATGAACAGCTGATTCAAGTCGTAAAAAATTATATTGATATTTTTAAAGCATAAAGAAATCCCATGACTCATTTAGTCATGGGATTTCTATTTTATGATTTAAAATCAATTTTATCAGAAGGAAGCTTCAAAAATTTCAATCTTTGTTATCTTTATTGGCACTGTTGAGTCCGTTAATGCCCATCCAGAAGTTTGTTTTTTAAGAGATATTTTTATTAAGTTTGAAAGGTCTATTTTTGTGGAAAGACCATCATCATCATAATATTCATAAGACAAAAAATCGGTCTGATTGGAATAACCAATAATTTCAAATTGGCTGCAATCCAAGGAATCTGTGTTATTTGCTTCAGGTGCGAGAAACAGAAATTTATTTTTTCTGATAAAAAATACAAATTCTTCTAAACCAAGTTCAATATAGTGATGACCTTTTTCAAGAATTTTACAGGTACGTTCGAACTGAGAATTATATTTAACCATCAGCATAGACTCGGGTAAGTATACATACCTTCCACCAGCATTCTGTGTATAGACAGGAGCAGTCATCAAACATTCCCCAACCAGAAGCTGATCTTCTATTGATTTTGTCAAACTATCACTTTCATATTCAAATGCTATCGGAAGAAATAACATCTCCTGACGCTTAGCAGCCTTAACAAATTCACTATACAGGTAAGGCAGCAGACGATACCTGTATTTTAATAATTTAGAAAAATAGATTGTGGACGGGAACTGATATAATTCCTGTTCTCTAGTACTGATTGCACTATGATTACGCATAAGTGGTGTGAACAGACCAAACTGGAGCCAGCGAATCATCAGATCATAGGTGGTGTCGCATCCAAATCCACCAAGATCAGCACCGCTATATAAAAAACCACACATATTTAATGAAGGCATCATTTTAATATTTAATAACAAATGTTCCCACCAAGAACTGTTATCACCCGTCCAGATGCCACCATATCGATGCATACCTATATAAGATGCTCTTGAGAATAACAAGAATCGTTTTTCTTGTTGAATTGTACTAAGTCCTTCTGAAGCCGCACGTGTCATCATATAACCATATAAATTGTGTAATTTTCTATGAACAATTCGATCTCCATTAAATTTATGATAGAAACGCTCATAATCCTTTGGATTATTTGAAAGGTTATCAATTGCCTCACGCATGCCAAACGATTCTTTAATTCCGATATTCGTATCACGAATAGAATCCAGATAAGCAAAAGTTTCTTCAAGGCCTTCTTCTGAATAGAAAATTGCAGGTTCGTTCATATCATTCCAGAAGCCATCAATTCCGCAGTCTGTTAGTATTCTATATTTTTCTCCAAACCATGCTCGAGCATCGGGATTTATAAAATCTGGGAAATGAACTCTTCCGGGCCAAACAGCTGCAACAAAAGGTTTGCCTGACTCTGATTCACAGAAGTAACCTTTTTTTACACCCTCCTCATAAACAGAATACCCTTTTTCAATCTTAACACCAGCGTCAATTATGGGAACAAGACGAATTCCACGGCTACGTAAATTAGAAACCATATTTTTGAAATTTGGAAAGTTTGTATGATTAACAGTAAAGTCTTTATAAGCTTCCATATAATCAATATCCATATAAATAGATTCTATAGGGATATCCAGTTTTTCATATTGATCAGCAATCTCATAAAAATCCGATTCTTTGGAATAACCCCATCGACTCTGTTGATAACCCAATGCCCATTTTGGAGGAATATAGGATTCACCAATCAAAGTACGAAAAGATTTAACAATAGATTTTAAGTTCGTTCCATCAATCACATAAATAGTATAATCAACAGCATCACTTGTGATTCTCAAAGTCTCATAATCAGAATAACCAATATCAAAGCATACTTTTTCTGGGCAGTCTATAAAAACACCAAAGGTATCACGACCATGGATCAGAAGGAAATTATGGGCTCCATACATGGAAAAAATATCTGGAGTATGTGTAGAAGTATCACTACAAAAACTTTCATAAAGATAACCGCGTTTGTTAATACCACGATTACTTTCACCCAATCCATAAACTATAGTTTCACGTTCTAATATGTAAGTAAGATCTAGATGCTCTCCTTTCTTTGAAAAGTAAGGCATTGGATCAGAACATAAATCCAGATCAAGCACTACAGCTTCGGTTGGAAACACTGTTCCAAAATTGTACTTTTTAATCATTTTGATTCTCCATTCATTTTTATATGAGATATTATATATTTTAGTTTTGGCCAATAATTTTTTGCAGGTGAAATTTGTATTTCATTGATTGTTAGAATAATAACAGTATATATGGGATATCAATAGAAATCTTATTCTATTATTGTAAATAATAACATTATCTTTACATATTTTAATATAAGCGCTAGAGTAAGGTTAATAAAAACGCTAGAGTAAGGTTAATAAAAACGCTAAAGTAAGTTATGAAATTGAATTATAATTAATCAAAATATAATAATATAATAAGGTGGCACAAATATGAATCAAGAGTCGTATAGAGAAAAAAGTAGACATGGTTCGGCATTATTTCCATTCGAATGTTATATACAAGACTCAGGTCAGTCAGTTCTTGTAAAAGATCATCATTGGCACGATGAGATGGAGTGGATTTTTCTACAACAGGGAAAGATAAAAATTGAGATTGATTTTGTTGAATATGCAGTTGCAGGCAGGGCATTAATTTGTATACCACGCGGTGCATTACATAAGATTAGCACCATTGGTCCATGTCTATACTATGCATTTGTTTTTCAATTCCAAATGCTACAATCAGTGACTTATGATCACTGTGAGATCAGTCTGATGGTTCCGCTTTCTAGTGGTGAGATACAACTACAAAAAGTAATTGATTGTGAAGATGCAGAAGAAAAAATGCTTGTAGAAGAATTAATGAAGATAGCAAGTGCTTATTTTAATAAGGATATAGCATGGTCAATAGAAGTCAAAGCGTCCCTTATGAAAGTAATTGCATATCTGGTCAAGCAGCAAAAACTTGAAAACCTGGATCACAAATTAAAAACAGATCTGGTAGAACGTTCTGAAAGAATTAAAAAAAGTATTACCTATATGAAAGAACATATTCAAGAGAAAGTCTATCTTTCTGAACTTGCAGAGCTGGTATCCATGAATGAAACTTATTTTTGTAGATATTTCAAAGAATCTACGGGAATGTCTCCTATAGAATATCTAATAAATCTCCGTATTGAAGAAGCCGCTAGGTTGATTCGAGAAACAGATTATAAAATTATAGAGATCTGCTTATTATCAGGATTCGATAATAGCAGTTACTTTATCAGAAAATTTTATCAATCAAAACAAATTACACCTAAGAAATATGCCATGCATTTCCGAAAAAAATTATAGTTCATTTGAACTATTAGATTAGCTTAAGATATATAAATCATAGAATGGAATAATGACAAAAAATTAGTTCTATAATATAATAAGAAAGCATGTAAATGAAAGCTGAGGATGAATCAATGACAGATACAACAGAGAAAGATGAAGTAAGGCAGATCAGCGTTTTAGAAATCACATCTCAAATCAAAGAAATGTGTATAGAAGCAAATCATTTTCTAAGCAAAGACATGGAACAAGCGATTAGAAAAGCGGAAGAAAAGGAAGAATCAGGACTTGCAAAACAGATTCTTGAGCAATTATGTGAAAATATGAAAATAGCTGGAGAAGAAATGATACCAATCTGTCAGGATACAGGTATGACGGTTATATTTTTAGAGATTGGGCAAAATGTGCATTTTATAGACGGATTTCTCGAAGATGCTGTAAATGAAGGCGTTCGTCAGGGATATGATGAAGGATTTTTGAGAAAATCAGTTGTTCTTCATCCATTGGAACGAATTAATACAAATGATAATACTCCAGCAATCATACATTATTCTTTTGTTAGAGGTAATCAGGTCAGAATAACTGTTGCACCAAAAGGATTTGGAAGTGAGAACATGAGTAAAATTTTCATGTTAAAACCATCAGACGGTATCGAAGGTGTAAAACAGTCAGTAATTTCTGCAGTAAAAGATGCGGGGCCTAATGCATGTCCGCCAATTGTCGTGGGAGTAGGAATTGGAGGTACATTCGAGAGATGTGCTTTTCTATCTAAAAAGGCGCTTCTAAGAAATCTAGAGAATAAAACAGAAGATCCGCTAATCAAAAAATTGGAGACGGAACTTCTAGATGAAATAAATCAGTTAGGTATCGGACCAGGTGGTCTTGGTGGTAAAACCACAGCGCTTGCTGTTAACATTGAAACTTCACCAACGCATATTGCGGGACTGCCAGTTGCAGTTAATATATGTTGTCATGTAAACAGACATGTTACAAGAGTGTTTTAAAATAGGGTGAAGTAAAGGAGATTATATGGAAAAGCACTTAAAATTGCCTTTATCTAAAATTGATATTACAGATTTAAAAGCAGGCGACATGGTATTTCTGACGGGTGAAATATATACTGCAAGAGATGCTGCGCATAAAAGAATCTTTGAAGCGATTCAAAAAAATGAAGCATTACCAATAAGAATAGAAGGGACTATTCTTTATTATATGGGGCCATCACCTGCAAGACCGGGCAGACCGATTGGATCAGCTGGTCCTACTACAGCAAGCAGAATGGATAAATATACTCCTGTTTTATTGGAAATGGGATTATCTGGAATGATTGGTAAGGGAAAACGATCGCAGGAAGTAAAACTTTCTATAATGAAGAATGAAGCAATCTACTTTGCAGCAATTGGTGGCGCAGGAGCTTTATTATCCAAAGCTATCAGTAATTCGGAAGTTATTGCATATGAGGATTTGGGAACAGAGGCAATCAGAAAATTATGGGTAGAAGATTTTCCGGTAATCGTTGTGATTGATACCCTGGGAAATGATCTTTATGAGATAGGCCACAATGTAATATAGAAGAAACAGGATTTTAATCAGAATCGTAATGATAGGAGAACCATATGATCAGAATTGCTATGATGGTTTTAAAATTATTCTTAAAAGTACCCTACTACCTTTATAAGATAAATAAAAGTGGAAAAAAAGAACCGTTCGATCTTGAAAATGGATTTGCATGGTGTAAATATGCAACAATAAAAGCAAACAAGGCGGGAAAAGTTAAAATAGAAAGTAGCGGACTGGAGAATCTTCCAAAAGATAATGGGTTTGTTCTGTTTCCAAATCATCAGGGGCTTTATGATGTGCTTGCTTTTCTTGAATCATGTCCTGTTCCGTTTTCTTTTATTATAAAGAAAGAAGCAAAAAATATTATACTACTAAAACAGGTCATTGCAGCAACCAGATCTATCGCAATTGACAGGGAGGATCTTCGCCAGTCAATGCAAGTGATTCAGACAATTACCGAAGAAGTACAGAAAGGAAGAAATTTTCTGATTTTTGCTGAGGGAACCAGAAGCAAAGAAGGAAATAAACTTCTCGATTTTAAAGGTGGTAGTTTTAAGAGTGCTTACAAAGCAAAATGTCCTATCGTGCCATGTGCATTGATTGATGCATTCAAACCTTTTGATGAAAATTCAGTGAGGGCTGTTACTGTAAAACTGAAATATTTACAACCACTTTATTATGATGAATACAAAGATATGAAGACTACTGAAATAGCAGCAGAAGTAAAAAAAAGGATAGAGTTGGCAATTTCGGAAGAAATAGAAAAAACCAATTGACAAAGAAACACAGCTACAGTATAATTACTTTTGCGTCACAAGTCAGACAGATAATTTAATATTGGTAGAGGTCATTCAGAATTAAGGAGAAATACTCAAGAGGCTGAAGAGGCGCCCCTGCTAAGGGTGTAGGTCGCTTACGCGGCGCGAGGGTTCAAATCCCTCTTTCTCCGCTTAACTTTACCATTATAAAAAGAATCCTGTTATGCAGAGATTTCTTTTTTTTGCCCAGTTGATAGATGATTTAATTTTGTAAAAGTTATGTAAATTAATTATTGACAGGTAATAAAAGGTAATGTTATAATGAACATCCACCGCGAAAAGAACAGAGCGATGGAGCAACAAAAAAAGAAGAAATAAAATAAAAAGTTGTTGACAAAAGAAACACCACATGATATTATATCAGAGTTGCGTGTCAAACAAACGACAACAAAACAGGCATCCGAAAGGATGGCGAATGAACCTTGAAAAGGAAACTTTGAAGATTGAAAGAATGAAAAGTTTCTAGGAAGTAAGATTCCTAAACAGTAATGCAACCTTGAAAATTCTAAAAAGAAATTTCATAGAACGGTCTGGAAACAGA
>QKAS01000007.1 GCA_003246295.1 Clostridia bacterium
ATTACATAAAAAATGAAATGGAACAAATCATAGCAATATGCAAACACAAAAATGTTATATCAAAGGTAATATTCGAAAACTGCTATCTGACAAAAGATGAAATAAATAAGGTTGCACAGATAGCATCAGAAGTTAGGCCAGATTTTATAAAAACTAGTACTGGGTTTGGAAGTAGTGGTTCTAAAGTTGAAGATGTAATGCTTATGAAACAGGTCGTTGGAGAGAAAGTTAAGATCAAAGCAGCAGGAGGAATCAGAGACTGGGAAACATGCAGAGCGTTAATTGATGCAGGTGCAGAACGAATTGGGACTAGTAGAAGCATTGAAATTTTGCAAGAGTTTTCAATAATCTAGATAATGAAAGATTAGGAGGTAATGAGTATGAGAGTTAAACAGGTGAAAGACATAGACGGCTTTTTTAAAGCGTTAGAAAGGTGCCAGGGTAGAGTAGAATTGATTACAGATGAGAAAGATGTATTGAATCTGGCATCAAAACTAACGCAATTTGTTGGATTAACAAGAGTTTTTAGTAATCCTGATATTGAGGCGTATGAAATTGTATGTTATAACGGAGAAGATTACCAGTTGATCAAAGAGTTTCTTGTTCCTGCTGAATAGAAGTTGTTGCACTTTTCTTTTCTCTATGAGGATTAGTGCGCTTACTCCAGCTATCAAATAGTTTTTTTAATAAAATCTTTAATTGTTCCTTTTCTTCAGCTGAAAGTACATCAAATGGATTTTCCTTTGAAAGTACTTCATGATATTGAGTCACTTCTTTTTTCCCTTCTTCTGTAATGACAAGGACAGTTTTTCTTTTATCACTCTCATCAGGCTTTCTAACAAGAAAGCCTTTTGCTTCCAGTTTATTTGTGATTTCACTCATAGAACCGGGTTGAATGTTAAGAATGGTCTGTAATTCTTTTTGTGTAATTTCATTTTCTTCTGAAAGAATTCTAAGTATTTTGGTCTGGCCGCGATAGTGACCTGCTTTGGAACCATGCTTATGAAATAATTGCATTGCGCACATATGGAATAAATCAGTCAAATTATTCTCATCCATCTGCTTAGATTCTTTCATGCCGTTTTTATGGTGTCTGTAGCCTGCATGATTTTTATGATTTTCAGGTCTTTTTTGTTCCTTATGGTATTCGTAGCTTCTTTTTCTTTTGATTTCAGTATTTGGGGTTTCGCTCATATTTTCCTCCATTCCTGCGCTTATCTTAGCGCATATCAAGTTTGTGGATTATGATAGTGGTAAATGCATCTGAAATTTATTTTATTAATAATAGAAGTTCAGGATTCAAGTTTATTAATGTTATTTGTGATTTTACTAATTGTCTCTGATTGATAATTTAGAATAAATTGCATCTCATCAGGAGAAAGATCGTAATTCATTTTAAGAAATTCCTGTATTTCAGCTTGGCAAAGTGGTTCTTTTTGATGAACACAAAGATTTGACTCATATGCAGAAAATTTGCCTTTTTTATGTTTACGGTGATGGGGATGTTCTCCATGCATGGGGTGTAGATGATGATGAGTATTACTTTTATATTTTGATTGATGTTTTGTTGAATCTATCATAATGGGTACCTCCTTTGGTTAAATATTGTTATTGATTTTTGATGTATAATTGTTAGGTACCTTGTAATAATATCATTATTTAAATATAATGTCAAGGTACCTTGATATAATGATTTGGAATTATATAATATTTATTATGTGAAAGCAAGATTCTCGTATTTGTTAAACAAATACAAAACTATTTGATAGGAAGAATCGAATGAAAATATAGGAAGGAAATATAGGAAGGAAATATAGGAAGGAAATATAGGAAGGAAATGCATTGATGAAAGAAAAAATAATTGTTGGGATAAGTGGAGCATCGGGAGTTATTCTAGGTAAGGAATTGATGCTTCAGATAAAGAAATATTCCGATGTTGAAGTACATCTTGTATATACAAAAGCAGCTGAAAAAACTTATATGCAGGAACAGAAAGAATCAATCACATCACTGCATGATCTTGCTGATAAAGTATATGATAATGAGAATATAAGCGCGTCTATAGCCAGTGGAACATATAAAACAAAGGGAATGATCATACTTCCCTGCAGCATGAAATCTGTGGCTGGAATTGCTTGCGGTTATAGTGACACACTGTTGCTTCGCGCGGCTGATGTTGTTATCAAGGAGCATCGTAAACTGGTTCTAGGTGTAAGAGAATGCCCATTTTCATCGATTCATCTTGAAAACATGTATAAGCTAAGTCAAATGGGGGTTGTAATTTTACCTACAGTAATGAGCTTTTACCAGCAACCGGATGGTCTGGCTTCCTGTGTGCGTCATATAGCAGGAAAATGCCTTGACCAGTTTGACATTTCAAGTGATGATATGAATCGGTGGGAAGGATAGTGTAATGATACTTGAATATGAAATTTACAAAAAGTTATACAACTTTCCAATTATGGCAAAAATTACAGTAATGGATCAAGGTTGTGTTGTAATTATTATAGGAGGAAGCAGAACTCATACAGGGACTGTTAGTATGTATAAGAATGAGATACAGCTTGGAATAATACAAAGAAAAGAACACAAAGATCAGTATATTAGTGAAAAATGGGCGAAGGAATTGTCAGGTGAAATGAATGAAATAGTTACTGTACTTTGTGGAATTCATTACGAAAATGCGACAAAGGAAATGATAGGGAATATTCTAAAGTGTACAGATGTAATGCTAGAAGAGATAAAAGGGTATCTGAATAAAAAAGAATCTATAGTTTAAAAACAGAAACTATGGAACGAAAATAATGAAGGTTTTATAAAAAATACAGCAAAAGAGGAGAAAACACTATGGATAATAAAGTTCAGGACCTAAGATCCGCGCTGGAACTTCTTAAAAAAATGCCGGGACATTTAATTGAGACTGATGTTGAAATCGACTCATCAGCTGAATTATCAGGGGTTTATCGTCATATCGGCGCAGGAGGTACGGTAATGCGTCCGACAAAAGAAGGCCCGGCTATGATCTTTAACAATATAAAAGGACATGAAGAAGCCAGAATTGCGATAGGAATACTGGCAAGCAGAAGCAGGGTTGGGAAACTCCTTGACTGCGCGCCGGAAAGACTCGGTTTTTTATTAAAAGATTCTGTAATGAATCCAATTCCACCAGTCGTAATTTCAAATGAAAAAGCCAAATGTCAGGAAAAGGTTTATCTGGCAAGTGATCAAGATTTCGATATCAGAAAATTGATACCGGCACCTACAACTACACCAGAAGATGCAGGTCCATATCTGACGCTTGGCATGTGTTATGCATCCAATCCTGATACAATGGAATCAGATATTACCATACATAGAATGTGCCTTCAGTCAAAAGATGAGATGACGATATTCTTGCAGCCGGGAGCACGTCATATTGGGTATTTTCATGAAGTGGCGGAAGCAAAAGGAGAGAGTCTTCCAATCTCAGTTAGCATAGGTGTTGACCCTGCGATTGAAATTGCAGCATGCTTTGAACCACCGACAACACCGCTTGGATATGATGAACTTCAGGTGGCAGGAGCAATTAGGAAGGAACCTGTTGAGTTAGTACATTGCCTGACAATTAATGAAAAAGCAATTGCAAATGCAGAGTACGTGATAGAGGGTGAATTACTTCCTGGTAGAAGAATGCGCGAAGATAAAAATTCCAATACAGGAAAAGCCATGCCAGAGTTTCCTGGATATAATGGTCCTGCAAATCCTGAACTTCCTGTTATTAAAGTAAAAGCAGTTACAACAAGAACGAATCCAATCATGCAGACCTGTATCGGACCAAGCGAAGAGCATGTATCGATGGCAGGCATTCCTACAGAGGCAAGCATTCTATCCATGATTGATAAAGCTATGCCCGGAAAGATTCAGAATGTATATTGTGCTTCAAGCGGAGGTGGTAAGTATATAGCAGTTCTACAGTTCAAAAAATCTATTCCGTCTGATGAGGGAAGACAAAGACAGGCAGCGCTGCTTGCATTCAGCGCATTTGCAGAATTGAAACATGTCTTTTTAGTCGATGAAGATGTTGACTGTTTTGATATGAATGATGTAATGTGGGCAATGACCACAAGATTTCAGGCAAATGTTGATATGATACCAATACCAATGTCACCCGTTGGATCCATCCAATCAGCCTGAATATTCAGCAGACATCAGAGCAAGAGGTGTGGCTTGTAAAGCGATTTTTGACTGTACAGTTCCATTTCACTTAAAAGATAAATTTATAAGAGCAAAATTTATGGATGTGGATCCGATGCATTGGATTGGATAGGGAAAGGAGAATAAAAGAGTGGTAGAAACTTTGTTATTCAATGAAAAAAATTGTACTGAAGAAAGTATTACTGTAGGAGGGAAATGTATAAAATATCGATCGTATGAGAATATCAATTATATAGAAAATCCTGTTGCAAAAGAACATCAGATACTCAATATATACATACCGGTATCCTATTATGAAGAGAAAGAGATCAACGGGTATCAGAAAAATACAGCGCCAATTTTTATGCCAAATCAAGTCGGTGGATATATGCCTGGACATATAGTAAAACCAGGGCTGGATCAGAGTGGTAAGATAAACGCTACATTTGTTGCACTAGCAAAGGGAATGGTTGTTGTATCTCCTGGAGTACGTGGACGTCATATGCAAAATGAGGAAGGAAAGTATATTGGTATTGCACCAGCAGCAATTGTCGATTTAAAAGCAGTCGTTCGATATCTTCGATACAATAAAGACAGACTTCCGGCTGGAGATGTTGAAAAAATCATATCCAATGGAACAAGTGCAGGTGGAGCATTATCAGCTTTACTTGGTGCCAGTGGTAATCATTCAGATTATGAATCATATCTGGAAGAATTAGGTGCAGCAAAGGCAAGAGATGACATCTTTGCTGCATCCTGTTATTGTCCCATTACAAATCTAGAGAACGCAGATAGTGCTTACGAGTGGGAATTTCAAGATGACTTTGAATGTAATATTGAACGTAGACAGGCAACAAAAGATGGCAAGGATTTTACACTGGTATCAGTGAAAGAGCTTATGTCAGACATACAAAAGAATTATTCAAAAGAGATAAAAAAAGATTTTCCACAATATTTGAATTCTTTAGATTTGAAAAATAGTAATGGAAATGTTTTTTCGCTGGTAACAGAACGTGAAGGTAGTTTTATTGATTATTTGAAAGAAAAAATAATTGAAAGTGGACAGAAAGAACTTAATATAACAGATCATATAGAATGCGATGCTTTTACAATAGAGAGGAATATAATTACAGATGTTGACCTGAATGCATTTATTAAGTTTCGAACTAGAAAGAAAAGTGTACCAGCATTTGATGGAATTAATAATATAACACCTGAAAATGAGCTGTTTGGAACAGAGGATTGCGAGTATGCACATTTTACAAGATTTGCAGCTGATAATGATCCCAATCGAAAAGGATATTTAGCAGATAAAAAGAGAGTTGGTATTATGAATCCTATGGAATATATTCATAGTGAATCGGATAAAGCTTTATATTATAGAATTCGTCATGGTGCTATGGACCGTGATACTTCGCTTGCTATATCTGCTATGCTGGCCCTTGGACTATCTATGAATAATGTAAAAGTAGATTATCAGCTTCCATGGGGGATATCACATGCAGGTGATTATGATATTGATGAATTATTTGGATGGATAGAATCAATAACTAAATAAATTAATAGTTGAATGACGCACAGTTTGGCAAATGATAATCAACAACTGAATTCATAAACCAATTTTGCCGTGGTCTCTATGCTTTCAAGTAAAAAATTGTTTACCATAAGGTGACAAAAATGAATCTATTGCAGATGAATAATATATGTTTATTTATAATTTGCACTGACTAACTATAATAATATATGTAACACATGGGGACAGAATACTACTGAATCAACAAAAGATTAATGCTATCTTTCCCGGCGTTAGGTTTGTATGTCTGGAGGTTTGTTTGTAGATTATTTTTTGTGTTTTCTAAACTCATGTGGTGTTTCTCCAGTAAGTGATTTGAACTGTCTTGAGAAGTAAGAAATGTTTGGAAAACCACTGGTTAGTGCTATGTCACGAATGCTCTTGTTGCTTAACAGGAGCATTTCTTTTGCCTTTTTTATACGTTCATTTAATATGAAAGTAGTTAATGATTCACCAGTATGCTCACTGAACACATGAGATAAATAATCAGGACTTAAAAATACAAGGGAAGCTAATTTTTTGCGGTTCAGATCTTCGTCCAGATGTGCAAGTATATAGTTCTTGATTTGACCGATAGAAGAATCAGATTGTCCAATTGCAAGAAGACAGGAATCAAAGACTTCGATAACATTTTTTAGCCAGACCTTCATATTTTCGGTAGACTGACAGGACTGCTCGTAGAGCGACTCTGAAGTGCTGCTGTCAAACAATCTATGTGCAGATTCACCATTCTTCTCTAAAATTGAATACAGTACCTGCATAAAATCATGCTGGAAACGAACAAGATCACTTCGGCTTGCCAAAGGTGATTTTTTCATGCCATCTAAAAAATGATATGCATTCTTTATCACTTCTTCTTTTTTATGCTGTATAAGAAGCAATGACCATGCAAGCCTGTTAATAAATATGGGCGTAGAGCCTTTTGAAATTAAGAATCGTCTAGGACATGAAAAGATATATACGACTATTGATACATATTGTCATTTATATCCTGATAGACAACGTAGTATAGCGGATAAATTGGATTTAATTAGAAATAGAAGTGATATATATGGAGGGATGGATTCATGAGCAATCAACATAAAAATAAAACAATTAGTTTTCGCGCTTCAGAGTATGAAAGACAGATAATAGAAGAAAAAATCAAAGTAAGTGGACTTTTGAAAAAAGAGTATTATGTTAGAAATTGCATAAATAATAGGGTATGCGTGGTCGGGAAAAAGGAACATATATATCTACTGGTTGAAGAATTAAGAGAATTACATAGGGATATTCTTGCTATGCGCATTTGTTTCCAGGAGAAGGAGAGAAAATTGCAGAAGGATTGAATAACGAAATGAGTTCGCCTTATTTTCAAAATCAATGATTAAATAAAAGTAAAGCACAAAAAAATAGTCAAAAAGAAGCTGCCGCTTCAAGATTTTTCAATCTCTAAAGCGACAGCCCACTGTTTTTAATTAATGAGACAGTATGCAATTCGTAAGTTTTCATATGCAAAGTGTATTATTGCTGTTTTGTTATGTATCTTTATCTCTTGCGGCACATATCGTGTATAGCAAGCATCGTATGTTTTAAATGAAAAACAACTCGGGTTTTAACAAGGTAATCTTATTACCATTTACCTGCAAGATGTTCTCGTCGTACATATGTTTTAATTCTCTTGACAGAGAAGGTCTTGCAATCCCTAAAATGTTTGCAATTTCAATCTTTGAATGTTGAAGTACGATATCAGTAGAATTCGCTTTTTTGAATTCTTTTGACAAATAATAAATAATTCTGGAGCGGACATCTTTATATTGAAGCATTTTCAGTTTCTCTTTAAAATTCATGACCCTGGAAGAAAGAAAAGCAATATAGTTCTCATTAAACACAGGACTGAACTTTAAAAGCTGACGGATTTCGTAAAAAGGGATATATAAAATCTGACAACTGGTAGTAGTAACGAGTGTAAATGGAAATTGTGGTTGCTCGATACCTAGTAATGCAGCGCCAAAGGTATCAGTAGATTCATACATATTCATGGTAAGAATTTCACCATCTGTACTGATTTGCTGGGCAGCCAGAGAACCAGATAATATAAAACCTAGGTTATTACAGGAATCACCTTCCTGAATTATCACCGTATTTTTTTTATAAGAACCAATAATACAATGGTCAAGATGAAGCAATTCTGATAGTGATGATTCGGGAATATTTTTAAACAACGGATTACTAAGTAGTAATTTTGTTTCGATAGAAATCATTCCTTTCAGATAAATGTGTAACAGTGGTTACAGTTTTTAGTTAATATATAAATTATACTATAAGATGTAGCAAAAAGAAAAGGAGGTTTTTGTATGGTAGAGAAAACTTATAAAATATCAACGGGGAATGAAAGAAGTGTAGAGAAAGTAATCCAAGATGAAAATATTCATTATATACATATGATTTTTGGAAAGGGCGAAGGCTTACCAGAACATTTTTCCAATTCCACTGTATATATGACTGTTGTTAGAGGAACGTTATCAATTGGTCTGGATGAACAGGAGATTCACAGATATGAAGCAGGAACTGTACTTAAGATTCCATTTCAAACAAAAATGAATGTAGGAAACAAGGATGCTGATGTGCTTGAATTAATTGTAGTAAAAGCACCTGCTCCAACAAATATATAAAAACTAAGGAGGAATTTATTTTATGAGTATGTTTTGTTATCAATGCCAGGAAACAGCAAAAAACACAGGGTGTACCATTCAGGGAGTCTGTGGAAAAAAAGAAGAAGTAGCTAAACTACAGGATCTTTTGATCTATACCTGTAAAGGAATTGCAGATATTGTAGTAAAAGGAAATGTAGACAAGACTTTAAGTGGTGAAGTGAATCATCAGGTAATGAAGAGTTTATTTATAACAATTACAAATGCCAACTTTGACGAGGAAGCAATTGAAAAACAGATTCGAAAGATGATATCTTTACGAGATGAATTAAAGGCAAACGTAACGGGTCCAGATTTTCATGATGCAGCTATTTTTAGTGTGATCGACAGATCATCTATGTTAGATAAAGCAGCAGGTGTAGGTGTTCTTGCCACAGAAAATGAAGATGTCAGATCTCTTAGAGAATTAATCACATACGGATTAAAAGGTATGGCGGCATATGCACATCATGCTCTGAATGCAGGAAAAGAAAACGTAGATATTTACGGATTTTTATATAAGGCTCTTGCTTCTTTGTTGGACGATTCTCTTTCAGTAGATGATCTCGTTGCGCTGACTTTAGAGACTGGACAATTTGGTGTTTCTGCAATGGCACTACTAGACGAAGCAAACACATCAAAATATGGAAATCCAGAAATTACCACAGTAGATATAGGAGTAAGAAGTAATCCAGCTATTTTAATTTCAGGACATGACCTGACGGATCTTGAACAGTTGTTAGAACAGACCCAAGGAACGGGAGTGGATGTTTATACGCATAGCGAAATGTTACCAGCGCACTATTATCCATTCTTTAAAAAATATGATAATTTTGCAGGAAATTATGGTGGATCATGGTGGCGTCAGGTGGATGAATTTGGACCATTTAACGGACCAATTTTATTTACTACAAACTGTATCGTTCCACCAAGAAAAGAGGAAATCAGGGACAGAATCTTTACTACGGGAGCCGCTGGGTATCCTGGAAGTCAGCATATTGATGCGGATGAAAGTGGAAAGAAAGATTTTTCTAAGATCATCGAAATGGCAAAGGGACTACCAACCCCTACAGAAATAGAAACGGGAACGATTACTGGGGGATTTGCTCATGAACAGGTATTTGCACTTGCAGATAAAGTTGTTGATGCAGTGAAATCAGGAGCGATTAAAAAATTCTTTGTCATGGCTGGTTGCGATGGAAGAATAAAATCTAGAGAATACTATACGGAATTTGCAGAGAAACTTCCTAAAGATACTGTAATATTAACTGCGGGATGTGCAAAATACAGATATAATAAATTACCATTAGGTGATATTGGAGGAATTCCAAGAGTCTTAGATGCAGGACAATGTAATGATTCTTATTCCTTAGCAGTAATCGCATTGAAGTTAAAAGAGATATTTGGAGTAGAGGATGTAAATGAACTTCCAATTGCTTATAATATTGCATGGTATGAACAAAAGGCAGTCATTGTGCTCCTTGCACTTTTATATCTTGGCGTCAAAAATATCCATTTAGGACCAACACTACCAGGATTCTTATCACCAAACGTAGCAAATGTACTGGTGGAAAATTTTGGAATTGCAGGAATTGGAACTGTAGAAGATGATATTGAAATGTTCTTATCATAAAAAAGGAGAAGATCAATATGAAGGCTGAAATTGATAGAGATGGCTGTATTTCTTGTGGCATATGTGCTTCGACCTGTCCAGAAGTTTTTCGAATGGGAGAAGACGGACCCGTGTTGTTCCAGAAGAAGTAGAAGAAACAGCAAAAGAAGCAAGTGATAGTTGCCCAGTATCTGTTATAACAGTAGAATAATATATCTATAAATAAATGCCTCGTCAGGTCTGATCTGATGAGGCATTTTAATACTTTGAAAAATTATTTTTCATTGTATTAGTTACATGAGTAACTCTGTTTATTAGGCCATTCGAGTAAAATAGTCATATTACAAGGATGAGAATTTGGAAGGAGAATAAATAATGGACATATTTACAATAGGGTTTTGGCTTGTAGGCGGTATATTATTTTTTTTATCAGTTATTAAAAACAAAGAGAAATCAAAAGAGGCAATGAAGAAGTCAAAAGGTATGATGAAAAATATGATAGGGGATATTATCGGTATTATCTTTATGATTGGACTTATTTTGACCTTTATACCGCCTGAAACGATTGAAAAGGTTCTAGGATCAGATAATACTTTACTATCTTCATTTGTTGCAGCATTGGTAGGAAGTATTACTTTAATCCCTGCATTTGTAGCATTTCCTCTTGTAGGCTCATTTGTTGATGCAGGAGCAAGCATCGTGCCTGGTGTTGCGTTCTTGACAACTTTAACTATGGTGGGGGTAGTAACCTTTCCTCTTGAGAAAAAAGAATTTGGAACCAAGTTTGCAGTCACTAGAAATCTACTGAGTTTTGGAGCGGCAATTTCTATAGCTATTTTGATGGGGGTGATTTTATGATGAAGGAATTATTAAAGAAAAACAAGGTTTCACTGATTATTATTGTGATATATGCTAGTCTGATGGTTGTTCAAAGAGATACGGCATTCTTGGCATTAAGCAATAGCACTTACTATTTGATTGAAATGGCTCAGATTTTACCAGTTATATTTATGCTTACAGTTGCTATTGATGTGTTGATACCTAAAGATTGGATTGTGAAACGCTTAGGAGAAAAATCAGGACTTGGAGGAGCAGTACTTGCATTAGCGTTCGGAAGTCTATCAGCAGGACCTATCTATGCAGCTTTTCCGATTGCTAAAACACTTCATAAGAAAGGCGCGAGCATAGGTAATGTTGTCGTTATTCTTAGTGCTTGGGCAGTTATCAAGGTACCAATGTTAGCCAATGAAGCAAAGTTCTTGGGAACTGATTTTATGGCAGTCAGATGGGTTTTGACAGTCGTTTGCATATTTGTTATCGGTTTGATTATGGAGAAGAGACGAATTAAAATTGAAGATGATGAGGTGCAAGACAAGCAAGTTATTACAGTGAAACAAGCGTATTGCATCGGATGCACAGCTTGTGAGAAAGGAATGCCGGAAGTATTTGGGATGAAAGATGGAAAAGCCTATGTAATTCAACCGGAGATTAAGATGGAAAATTTGGACGAACAAGCAAAAAAACAGCTGATGAGTATGGCAAAAAAATGCCCGCCGAAAGCAATAGAGATCAATGGATAAAGTTATTCCAAAATCGTAGGGTCGAGTATCTGTATGGAGTTTGAATCAAAAACAATGAGTCCCTCAGCAGACATCTTTTGTAATTCCCTAGATAGAGATGTTCTGCTGACACCAAACATTTCAGCTAAAGACTTTTTTGACATGGTTAAATGAATTGTCGTTGTTCCCTGTAGTCTGTGCTGTTTAGTAATATAGGTAATGATGCTTTGACGTATGGTTCTGCTTATTCGGTTTTTCATCTTCGTGCCAATGAGTACAGATAAATCAGAGATAACTTTTATGAATTGCATAAGAAATGATGGGTAAGCGTTACAAAGTTCAAAGAGTACATCTTTTTGAACAGTAATAACTTCTGTATGCTTTTTTGCGGTGATCGTCATGGGATAGTACTCAGTACTAGAAAAAATAAGGTTGGCACCGATGATGTCACTCTTACCAAAATGGTTGACTGTCATGAGGTCACCGGATAATCCAATGCGCTCGATAACGATTTCACCCTGCAAAATGATTTCAATTTGACTGCAGGATTCGCCTTCTATATGAATGACTTCGTTTTTGTTATAAGAATGCTTAATAAAAAAGCCTTTTGACAAATAGTCAGACAAGAGCATTGGTGGCAGAACTCCTAAAATAGTATTTTGACATTTGTTTGTTTTTAGTTTTTCTGACATATAGGATCCTCCGATAAATAAATTATATAAGATAATAATAATATAATTAAATTCAAAATAGTGTTACCAATGTAACTTATTTTTAAAAATTGGTGAAGTATAATAATCATAGATTAAATGGAGAAAGTGAATCAAAGTAAGCGAAGAATAAAAAAATAAAAACTTTTTACGAATAGGAGGTATTACATTTGAAAAAAATAAGAGTTATTTCTCAGATTCTATTTCTAAGTATGTTTCTGTTTTTTGTTAGTCAAGGAAAGACTGTATTTTGGTTGGCACTATTCGGAGCATTCCTGATCTCAACAATTTTCTTCGGTCGATTGTATTGCGGCTATATTTGTCCAATGGGTACTTTAATGCGCATATCTGAATTTATATCAAAAAAGTTACATTTACAAAGTGATAAAGTGCCTAGGATTCTAAAGAGTAAAGCATTACCTTGGATAATTCTTGGGATGTCTGTGGTGACAATGGTGGCTTCAAGAAAAGTATTTCATAAAGAGATTCCAATATTGCTTATACTTCTTATAGTGTCATTTGTACTTACCTTAAGATATAAGCCATGGGTATTCCACAATCATATTTGTCCCTTTGGCATACTTTTGAGTATACCAGGTAGACTATCCATGAAAAGTGTACATGTGGAGCAGAATGGATGCGTAGGATGTAAGAAGTGTGAAAAAGTCTGCAATGCAAAAGCCATTCAAGTAAACAAAGTTACAAAGAAAGCATCCGTTGACAAGTCCGTATGTCATCAGTGCCAATCATGTGTGGCTGTATGTCCAGTTCAAACGATAAATTATAAGTAATAGATAGTTGGTTGATAATTTTATTATTAATTAATAATAGAAATTGACATATGACGTATTTGCGATATAATTATATTGTACCATAAAATATAAAATAAGAGGTGGCAGATGAACGGTTTCATAACAGCCAAAGATGCAGCAGAAAAATGGAATATGTCAGTTCGTAATATACAAAATCTATGTGCAGCTGGTAGACTGGATGGAGCAATGAAATTTGGTAATGCTTGGGCAATCCCCGAAAATGCGGAAAAACCTCAAGACGGAAGAATTACTTCCGGATCTTATAAGAATTGGAGGAAGAAATCTGATACATAAAAAGTGATTGGTTTATGTAGGTGATTTTACCTATTAAAGACAGTTTATAATTGTTAATGCTAATTACTCATGATACAAGAGAGGTGTATCACGAAAATACTTCTGTGATACAGCTATGATACAGTTTTATCGTGAAAAGAGAGAGAATAGAGAAAAAATAAATGCATAAGTGGCAGAAAAAGCCACGATTCTGTTAGAATTTCACACCAGTGACAGGTATGAAATTATAGAGTTTGAATAATTAACAAGAGCCTACAAACCCAGTATTTATGCGGGTTTGCAGGCTCTCTTTATGTCTCGTGACAATCAAATGACAATACTATTATAGAAAACAAAGAAATATGTAAGCGTCAAAGTGTGTCCTGAACACCATGGAAAGTGGTGATGCTATAGAAGAGATGGGGGTAGGTCCCTCGGAATCGGTATTCAGGTGCAGATTCCAAACCACCTTTAGGTGCTGTAGTGAAAGCTATGGTATTGAGCGTAAAGGAAAAGACTGAATCATCAGCCAGGTGTGTGTCATGGAGCTGAACGAAAGTGAAGTGTCCGATGAAGCATCGTAAATACAAATTGTAGTCGAAACCATTTTGATTTTGACCTAGATGGGACAAAGCTCGAAGGAAACCTGATTACTGTTCGAGTGGCTATCGGTGTAAAGGCAACAGGAACATGACATTGGCTCTTTTATGGAACAGGAGAATCCGGATCGATAATGTAAAGCGAAAATCCAAGACGTCAGGTTAGAGGATAATAGTAGCAATGTATCAATCAGGTGCGGATGGATTTGTAGTAGTGATGATATTTCTGTAATGGAAGTGGAGCGAAGAAATCCAGTTGTTTAAATTCAATATAAAACAACCATAATATGGGAGGATTTTATGATTGATGCAAAACCCTTTAACATCACACAACAGGAGGTCTTGACAGCATACAATCAGGTCAAGGCTAACAAAGGTACTGGTGGGATAGATGGCATTAATCTGGTGCAATTCGAGGAAAATCTTAAGGGAAACCTATATAAGATATGGAATCGAATGGCATCAGGAAGCTACTTTCCAAAAGCAGTACGAGGTGTGGAAATACCTAAGAAAAATGGCAAAAAGAGATTGTTGGGAATACCAACAATAGAAGACAGAGTTGCACAAATGGTTATCCGAAATCGTTTCGAACCAAAAGTGGAGTCAATATTTATGGTGGACTCTTATGGATATAGACCGAACAAATCAGCCCTAGATGCCATAAAAGCAACGAGGGAAAGATGCTGGCAGTTTGAATGGGTATTGGAACTGGATATTGTTGGTTTGTTTGACAACATAGACCATGAGTTGTTACTTAAGGCTATTAAGGCGCATACAGCTGATAAAATGGAAATCTTATATATCACTAGATTTCTCAAAGCAGATATAGTTATGCCAGATGGTAATATTCGTGAGAGAATCTCAGGAACACCTCAGGGCGGAGTAATTAGCCCAGTATTGGCAAATCTATTTATGCATTATGCCTTTGACAAGTGGATGGAGATTAACTTTCCACAAATCAAATGGGCGAGATATGCAGATGATGCGGTCATCCATTGTACAAGCGAAAAGCAAGCATTATATATAAAACAGCGTCTGGAAAGACAACTATGCTTATGCAAGCTGCAGCTACACCCAGATAAAACCAGAATTGTTCATTGTACCTGTGATAAGTTTCCACAGAAGTCGAACTATAATGATTTTACGTTTCTAGGATATACGTTTAGAACAAGATGGGTGAAAAGCAAACAAGGAAATTTATTTCGCTCTTTCACACCTGCAGTGAGTAAAGAAGCGTCAAAAGCCTTTCGTCTGAAAATCAAGGAATATAGATTAAGAAAAGGTATAGGCTCTCTTGCAGAATTGGCAGAAAATATTAACCCGATTATCAGAGGTTGGATGAACTATTTTATGAAATTTGGAAAAGGTGAAGCCATTAAAAGTCTTGACTACATCAATCTAAGTCTCCTTAATTTCATTAAAAGATTTTATGGGAAAAGAGGAAAGACAAAACAAAGGGCGTGGAGATTTTTGTCTATTATCTGCAAACGAGAACCGAAATTATTTTACCATTGGACTTATGGAATTACTGTTAAAGGCTGAACAACAAGAGCCGTATGATGGGAGACTATCACATACGGTTCTGTGAGAGGCTTAGGGTGAAATTCCCTTTGCCTACTCGACTATACTGGTGTATTAAAAAAACGTCAACTTTCGATTATAATTAATTGAAAGTTGACGTTTCTATCTGCAAATCTTTTGTATCAATGGATCCCATGGCATATACTCTTCTAAATATTCAGGATATTCAAGGAATGCAGTTCCGGGTATATCACTTAGTATGAACTGAATATATTTCCTTGGACTTAATCCATTCGCTTTTGCTGTTTCGATCAGTGTGTAGATCCCTGCGCTAGCTTCAGCTCCTTTCGGACTGCCAGAGAACAGCCAGTTCTTTCGACCGATTGTAAACGGACGGATACTGTTTTCTGCAAGATTATTCGATATGCTGCAGTTACCATCTAAAAGATAATTCATAAGACCAGTCTTCTGATTGACTGCATAAGTGAGCGCTTTTCCAAGTCTGGAACTTGGCAGTATCTTGGGCGCAGTTTCTTCGACCCATGACCAAAAGGCATCCAGTACAGGTGATTCCTGTATCCGACGCTGTTCTTTTTTTCCTTCCGGTGAAAGAACTTCAAGTTTCTTTTCTATTTCAAAAAGCTGGTTAATATATTTTATTGCCTGTGCAGGAAGTGTGGATTCCTGGCCTTTAGCATCCTTTGGAAGTGCTTCTACAAAATATCTCCTAAGATGTGTCCAGCAGATGCATCTTGTAACTCCCACGACTTTCTCATAACCTTTATAGGCATCCGTATGAATGAATCCAGAATAGTCTTTCAGATATTCCTGTGGATATTTTCCTCCTCGTCCCGGTTCATATACGAACTGACGTATCGGATGAGGCGATCCTTTTATAGAACAGTATACCCACATATATGAATCTGTCGTATTCTTACGATCCGGTTCATTCATTACCTGTACTGGTTTTTCATCGATGTGCAGGTATTTCTGCTTAGAAAGTTTTTGATGTAGAAGTTCAACAACGGGTGAGAGCCAGTCACGATAACAGGTCAGTATCCAGTTCGACATTGTTGCACGGCTAAGAGCTACTCCAAGAGCTCCCCATTCCTTTTCCTGACGGTACAGAGGAACTGCAAGTTCGTATTTCTGGTGAATGACCCAGGTGACTGCTCCTGCGGATGCATAGGAGTGCTGCATGACAGGATAAGGCATTGGTGACTTTTCCATGTATTCTCTGCCTTCTTTACGACATTTCCTGCATTCGAATGTCTCTCTGTAAAAGTCTATGACCCGGACCTTTGCAGGAATGAATTCGATCTCGGTCCTGACGAATTCTTCTCCGACAGAATATAAAGCTTCTCCACAGGTCTCACAGAAACGGTCTTCTTCGGCAAGCGTACAGAGTTTTTTCTCATGAGGGACATCTTTTAAAAGTTCTTCCTTATGATCTTTTCTTTTCTTACGTCTGTAAGACAGGACATCTTTCATATCTGGTTCTGGTGCAGAAGCATCTGCCGATTCTTCTGCTTCATCAAAAAGAGACATCTGTCCCTCAAATCCAAGAGATGATGTCTGCTCTGTTGTTCTTCCATATAGTTTTCTGGTCAGGAACAATACCTTTTCCTGAAGAAGAAGGTTCTCATTTTCCAGTTCCTTAATACGTTTTTCGAGATCCACGGCCTTGACTTTGACTTCCATTACTGACAGTTTCCTTTTGTTTTTACTGTCTTTATTATACCATGAAACCGTCAATAATTCCAGTAAAATCAGCTATTTCAGAAGTTTTATATGACCAGGTTAGGGCTGTGTTTTTTTACAGCTTTGGGCTGATCGATGGACAATCCTTCTAACAACCATCTGAATTCCTGATCTGATATCTTCCTTACATCTTCCTGCGTTCTTGGCCATTGAAATCGTCCATTCTCAAGTCGTTTATATAGGAGAACAAAACCATCACCTTCCCAGTAGAGTACTTTTATCCGGTTGCATTTTCTGCCACAGAAAAGGAACAGACTGTTTGAGAAAGGATCAAGATGAAAGTTCTGCTGAACGATCGCTGAAAGTCCATCAATCGCTTTTCTCATGTCTGTGTAACCACATTATCCTCATATTAGGATAAACAGGCTTATGCTCAGTTTATTATTATCCTCAGCTTTTATGAAAATCCAAGTATTGACTTGTTTTTATTACCAAAAGCTGAGGATAAAATTATCTTAAGCCACAAAGTCTTGCCAATTCTTCTTCATCTTCAAGCCATTCTTCCGTTTCTGGAGCATCTACATTGTCATTCACCATAGCCGCTTTCAATATTTCCATGGAAGGAGTCGCATATATACGTGTAGTCTGGGTTGATGCATGTCCAAGTATTCTTGATACCAATTCCATCTCTACACCGTTTTGGTATAGCCCTGTTGCTCGAGTCCGTCTGAACATATGCGGATGGACTTTTTCTGGCAAAGTTGGATGGTCTGGTCGAATGATTTCTGCATATTTGTTGATAATTCGTTCCACATTCCCTGTTGACATGGCTGATAGATAACCATTTATCACTGTATAAAACAGCGGTCGATGATCATCTCTGTCAACATGATAAATACTCATATACTTTCTTATGTGTTCAACGGTTTTATCATTAATAGAAACTATTCGTTCTTTATCGCCTTTTCCATGAACTCGAATGTATGGTATATCAGCTGTCAGATTCAAAGAAGATACTGTTAGTTCCCTTAATTCTGTGACTCGAATTGCAGAGTCATACAACAGAATCATAATAGTCCTGTCCCTTATTCCTATTTTGGTAGTTGTTAAAGGTGCCGCCAGTAATGCCGCAAAATCCTCTGGATTTATTACCTCTTTAACCTTTTTTATTTCCTTCAGAAAAGGTACTTTTGAAGCGGCGAGTGCAATGGATTGCATGGATATTTCACCATCTGCAACATACCACAGATATGCTCTTATTGCAGCTAATCGATTATTGCACGTAGTCGCTTCGCATCCCTTTTCTTTAAGATAGGCCATGTACTCTAATAATAATTCGTGCGTACAATTATCGAATCTAAACTTTCGTATAGAGATCTGTTTGATTTCTGCTAAATATTTTCTAAAAACCGTAAGTCCATCTCTGTATGTATTAATGGTATTTACACTCTTCATTGCTTGCATTGGCAAGTAAATATTTAAAAAGTCATTAGTCTTGGAGAAGAACAACGACTTATTTAGCTGATTATTCTTCATATGCTACCTCCGGAATGATATTCTTTGATAATTCATCCTTTTGGCGCACTATCTTAAACGCGGATTCAATCTGATGATAGTAATAATACGTATTTTCAACACTTGAATGGCCAAGATACATACTCAAGTAAGGCATCATTGCGTTTAAGTTTTCACCCTTTTCCATCCATTGATTCATTCTTTTTACAACAAAACTATAACGTAACGAATGAACAGTGGGATGTCTATCACTTCTGGCATACGATGTCTTATTCCAAAATTCCTTAAACTTCAGATTTATTGATGCAACCTGTAGTGGCATATCTGGACTTGATGACGGAAATAAATATTCAGAGAAAAAATTATGCTTTTCATGTAGTAGATTAATTAAATCCTGACACATACTACCTACGTCATCTGCGAAATACAGTAATCGATCGTTATCCCCCTTAGAGTGACGTATTATAGCTGTACGGTTTTGAAAATCAACATCTTCAACTTTTAACTTTCTAGTCTCTGATACGCGTAATCCACAACAATAAATGAATCTGAACAGAACCTTGTATTCCTCTGCCAAAATATTAAATCGTTCTGCATTAATCTGCGAAATGTACTCATCAGCTATCTTCATAAAAGCTCTGATTTCATCATCAGTCATTACATATGGCATCTTAAAAACTTTTGCAGTAAATCTTGATGGAATATAACAATTACGCCCCAGGCTAACCATGTATTCCGCAAGCTGTCTATAATGGTCTTATAAATTAAGACACGAAACTACCAAATAGATAATGAATCTGATACAATAAAACAAACGAAGAAAGCAGGTTGATTATCTATGAAAAGAAGAAGTTTTAGTGCCGAATTTAAAACAAAGGTTGTTCTCGAAGC
>QKAS01000075.1 GCA_003246295.1 Clostridia bacterium
ATAAATCGATAAATTATATCTTCTCTAAGCAAATATCAAGCTGCAAGGCATAATTTGTGAATCCACCCTGGGGTGATTTTCCATAAATTGAGCTCAAAAGATTGTCTATAAAAAAGTAATTACCTATACTTAAAGAAGGACAATCATAGTCTTACTTTGATTCGCAACAAATTATAGAAGGGAAGGGTTTACAATGCATCAAAAAAGAGATGAGTCAAATCATAACAGAACAGGATCAGGAATCAGAAGAATACTAACGACAGCGGGGGCGGTGCTGATTATTTCTGTAATTTTATCTGGTTGCCAGCTTAATGGAGTACAATCGTTATATGACAATATAAAAGAGGATATTGAGCAGGATATCAGCGACAGTATTGCTGATTTGGGAAATCAGCTCACGGACAATGGAACAGATACCGATCCTGATCATTACGATAGCGGTAGTGATAACACAGCAGGGGGAGTTGCAGAAGACAGCAGCACTTCCTCCAAAGACACATCACAAGAGTCTTTCAATCATGAGGATACAAAGACAGCGACTTCCAAGCCGACGAGCGTATCAGAAGACAGTGACGAGGACAGCTCAAAAGACAGTCAGGAAGGTAATGAAGGATACAGTACAGAAGGTAATCAGGAAGACAGTCAGGAAGGAAGGGAAGAAGAACCAGAAGATACAGAACCGGAAGAACCTGAATATGAATGGGTCCATGTTAATACAGTTGCTTTTCCTCATGAACAATTTCATGATGTATATGATTATGTTGAAGAAGGGGCCGGCAGTACGATATTTTATAATAAAACAACATATACCGGCGAAACTTCTGAACCGGCGAATAAAGGGGAGTACTTTGAAGTGACAGCAGAGTTCAGTACACCGCCGGAAACCTTCAAGCAGGGAGAAATTGTTCCTGTGGATATGATATTGACAGGAGCAGGCGATATGGATGCGTTTTATGTCAGATATTATGCAGGTGCATATTTTGACAAGGCTACTTTGGAGTGGGGCGGTGCCACAGCGGATTGCAGGGATTTCACGGATGAAAATGATGTGTATATATTTTATCTGGATGCTTTCGATGAATTACGCTTTTATGAGACAACGATCCGTGCAGAAGCTCCTTATGGCAATGCCGGTGATCAAATCGGACTCTTTTTGGGATCTGGATATGAAGGAACGGCTTTCCTATATGAGCTTCAGGAGATTCGATAAGGTCGAATAGGTCAGTAAGAGTATACAGGTACATGAAACTTTGAATTATCAGGTGTCTATAAAAGCAATGAAAACTGGTAGACAAGGAATAGAAGAGAATAGAAGAAATCACAACAAAGGAAAATGGTGGCTTGCCCTTTTGGGTGAGCTGCTTTTTTTAAGATGAGCAGATAGAAGGGTCGGATACACAGGAGTTGATACCTGTAATCGGATAACCGAGTTACATATTTCTTGTTGAAATATTATATGTATACCGTTATACTTAAAGGACAGTTTCCAATATAAGGTGAGCGTTACGTATGCTTACAATTTCAAACGTCTTTTCTGCCATTTGTAATTTGGAACTTGGAAGAAGGACAATATGGAATAAAGTTATAGAGTAAAAGATATAGGATAAAGTGATAGGGTAAAGGATATACGGTAAAGGATATACGGTAAAGGATATACGGTATAAGATATTGAGTATAAGATATTGGGTAAAAGAGATAGGGTAAAAGTTATACGGTATAAAATATATCGTGTAAGACAGAAACGACAGAAAACGTAAGGGAGAAACGGCATTGCAAAAAGCGACAGATGGAACTTCAATTATTGGCGGAGCGGATGGACCGACTGCAATCGGCATAATCGGTTATGATAAGAATCAGCCGATTCTTTTAAGATGGAAACGATCTTTATCTTTGTGGATGTACCGTAACAAAAGAAGGAAAGTCAGTAAGAAAATCAGACCGGGAAGCCATACAACAGAAGAAGTTTTTCGGTTTATGAAGGAGCGTTATAATGCTTATGAAGCAACCACAGATTACCCGATGTACGAGCATAAAAAGAAACAGGTGAGATTTTCATTGATTCAAAAAGAGATGCCGGAGTTATTTGAAGAGGATTGCGGGATGAGACTGCTCGAAACAGTTGATTTTGGGGATGATATTTTACGGAATGAATGGATAAATAATATTCGGGAATGGACGATGAAAAGAGAAGAAAAAATGAATTCGTTGCCAGAGGATGTTCTTAGGATAGACTATCACCTGTTTGTTGTTGATAATGGTGATGAAAAAATAGAAATAGAATTCGAGGATCGGCATGGAATTGTTGGCTGTTCATGGAGCAGTGCAAAAGGAAATAGGAAAAAAGTTAATCAAATGGTAAAAGACATTCATTTATTCTATGGCGTCAGCCAGGAAGATATAGAACAAACCACAGAAAGATACAACGCACTGGTCGCAATGCTTGCTAGGAAAGAATAAAGAAAGGTTTATAGAGGCAGGATAAGTAAGTCAGGATAAGTAAAGCAGGATAAGTAAAGCAGGATAAGTAAGTCAAGAATGAAAATCAGCAGGAAGAAATGTGTTTTTAGGAAGCAGAAGTATCGGGTAAATGATTTTTTGCTGTTTCCGTGTTTGATTTATAAACCATATAAATAATTTGATATAAAAGGGGGGAGCAGATGAAAGGTAAGATTTTTATAGCCATAGCAATAATTTTTCTCTTTAGCAGCTGTACTTCTTATACTACGTCAAGTGAAGTTGAATCGATTATAACGCTAGAAAAAAACAACTATAAACTTTATAATTTTGATATTACCTATGATTCCTATAAAGAAAACATAGAAGGACTGCTGGATGAGAGCACAATCAACAGAGATGAAGAGATTATTTTTGGAAATGGTGAAAAGGAATACTATGGCAAGGATCTTATAGGAGCCGACAGGAAAACAATGAAGGAGTATAAAGAAGACCTGTTCAAGAGCTTTCCCCTCTATGACCTGAATACCCTTGTGGTAAACATGAAAATATCTGATGTGATTATTACAGAAGATAATGAGAAGGCTGTATTTGCTGTATTTAAGAGAGAAGCAGACACGAGAAAAGACCCTATCGTTTTCTATACCATTACAAAATATACATTGAAAGAAATAGAGTCAAACTGGGTCATATCAAAGATCGAGAAACTTCAAATCGATGAGGATGAAAAGGAAAACATTTATACAACCGGGTTTATCAAGATCGACAACGAAGAGATTGAATTGATACGGGATGTTCGATTGCAGTGAGTTTCCAAATTTGGAAAAGAGCATCCTTGGTTTTCAAAATCTATTAATTTCACAGGAAGGGGGATAAGTATGGAAAAAACTAAGAAGTATTATGAAGCGTATGACGACAGATACAAACAGGTTCATAAAGAGTCAATTACATGGTTTTCTGATAATAATTCTAAAATCGTAATGGATACCATTAACCATTATTTCGGAAATCGTAAAATAAACATACTTGAAATTGGATGCGGCGAAGGCCGTGATGCACAGTACCTGCTTAAAGAGGGCTATAACGTGTTGGCAACTGACATATCAGCAACAGCAATTGATTATTGCAAAAAAAGCCATCCAGACAGTGCGGATTCATATCAGGTGTTAAATTGCCTGACCGACAGCCTGCAAGAAAATTTTGATTTTATTTATGCCATTGCCGTTGTTCACATGTTAGTTCAGGACGAAGACAGACAATCCTTTTACAAGTTTCTTTATAATCAATTAAAGGAAACAGGAATTGCTTTACTATGCACGATTGGTGATGGGACAGAAGAAAGAAGGACCGATATATCCCAGGCTTTTGATTTACAAAAAAGAACACATGAAGCCACTGGGAAAGAAATGTTCATTGCAGGAACATCCTGCAGAATGGTAAGTTTTGATACTTTGTCAAAGGAGATAGCAGAAAACAATTTAATTTTACTCGACCGTGGTATTACAGCCATTGAACCAGACTTTCCTACAATCATGTATGCTATCGTAAAAAAGAAAATGTAGAAAGGAACTCGACAAGACACCATGGTAACGAAAGCTTTGCTATATCTGTTTTTGAGCAGGAAGAAGGATGTTTATAAAGCAGAGAAGACGGGACGCGTTTATATCAAATCGGGTGAAATGGATTGAGAAGAGACATTTGATCCGCAACGGACTGAATCCGTAATTCTTATATTAAATAATGTTTTGGTAGGGGGATTAATGAAAAAAGTAATAAAAAAGGGTATCAAGATTGCTGCTATTGGAATTTTTTCCATTGTTCTGCTTTTTTTTATGATACGAGGAATTGGCTTGACAATTAATCGACAGGTTCCTTCCCATGGAATTAATGAATCGATGTATGTTGAGATTAATGGAACAAAGCAGTGGATAAATATTTATGGAGATGATATCAATAATCCGGTTCTTTTATATCTGCACGGCGGACCAGGGTCATCAACAAGTGACATTGACTATGCATTTACAAGAAAATGGGCAGATGTATATACGGTTGTAACTTGGGATCAGAGAAATTGTGGTAAAAGTTATGATAAAAGCCAGGATGATCTTTTGTTAACGAAAGATCTGTTTATGGAAGATGGGAAGCAAATGACAGAATATATCAGAGAATATTTATCGGTTGATAAGATAACGATTCTTGGACATTCCTGGGGATCTATCTATGGGGCTAATCTGGTATTGGAATACCCAGAGTATTATGAGTGTTTTATTGGCACGGGACAACTGGTGGACGCTATAGAGAATGAAGAAGCTTTCAAAGAAGAGGCAACCATCTGGGCAGCAGGTGATAGGGAAGCAATGGAACTTGTGGAGCAATTAACCCCAGAGAAGTTAACAGCGGAACATATAAATGCGCGCAATGCACTAATGAATAAATATGGATATAACATGATGAAGGACGGTTCCGATTATAATCTGATAGCAACGGTAGTGTTTAATCCGAATTATTCGCTTGTGGACTGGATAAAATATTTTTCTCGAAATATGGACGCTTATTTTGAATTTTTCTGTTCGAAAGATTTTGAAGACTTTTCCTTGACGGGTCGAACTACATACAAAGTTCCGTATTTTAATATTAATGGAGATATGGATTATCAAACAAATTATAAGCTCGCACAGGAATATTTTGATTCAATCGCCGCGCCTTATAAGGAAATGTACATCATGAAGGATACGACCCATGGTTTGCTGGAATCAAAGTCAGATGAGTTTTCGGAATATGTTCATAAGATAGCGGCTACTATGGAAAATAGGAGATAGGAAGCCGATCAACTTGAGTCTGAAGGTTATATCAGTGAAGTTCCGGAAGATGGAAGCAGACGAATATCATACTCTCCTGAAATTGAAGCTTTCGAGAACTGGATGGAAGGAATAATCGAAGAAAAAGACAATCTCCCCATTGTAGCAGTCGATGGATTAATTAAAATGAAAGCAGCCACAGGACGTGATAAGGACGTTAGGATATGAGTATATTCTTAAACAGAAAATTTCATAGAAGAGGCTTCATTGGGTTACGAAAATAATCTGAAGGGGCTTTTTTTATACAAGGAATATCGATAACGTGTTCAAAAGTGAATACAATAAAGAGTATTTACATTAGATTTCAATAGATTTTAGTTGAGATATTAACTCTTTAAATATATAATAAAAACAAGAGTGAATTCCATTATAAGGAGTCTATTACGTATGTTTACAATTGCACTACTAATAATATTAGCATTTGTTTATTTTGGCGCAGAAGCACAATATAAGAAAACAGAATATTATAAGCAAACGAAAAACACTTACTATGGGGTTCATTTTAACAAGGGACTAAGTGGCGAATATAGAATATATAAATATTTGAATTCTTTAGAGGGTACAAAAAGGTACCTGTTCAATCTTTATTTGCCAAAAGATGATGGTGGGACAACTGAAATTGATGTAGTTTTTTTACATGATTCGGGAATGTATGTGTTTGAGTCAAAGAATTATAGTGGATGGATATTTGGTACTGAAACACAGAAGAACTGGACGCAAACACTGCCGATGGGACCTGGGAAATCTCAAAAGATTCATTTTTATAATCCAATCATGCAAAATAGAAGCCATATTAAATGGCTCCAATCCTATCTGCATAATGATAATTTACCAACATATTCGTGTATAGTATTCAGTGAACGGTGTGAGTTAAAAGATATAAATATAACGAGTGGAGAACATACTGTTATCAATCGAAATCATGTTTTGGAAGCAGTTAGATGGCATTCTGGAATACAAGGAACACGTTTTTCTTTGGATCAGATTGATGATATTTATAATAAGCTATATCCGTTAACACAAGTTGATTTTCATGTAAAACAAGAACATATTGAGAATATGCAGAGTTTAAAGAATGTGGTAAAAACAACGCATAATAATAACTCAGAAAATTTGCCAAATCAGCCTCGTTTTTGTCCTCAATGCGGAGGAAAACTTAAAATAAGAACAGCATCAAAAGGAAAATATCAAGGAATGAAATTTTACGGGTGCAGCAATTATCCAAAATGTAAATATACAAAGAATGTAACAGAATAGTCTGGTTGCAATATTGAGAATTAACATGGATCGGCAGTGGTTGTTTTTCGGGCAGTGATACTCTATTTCTATGTACTGAACATATATGAAATTTGAGGATGCGAAGGAAGTACATGAAAGATTAAAAGTAATTTTATACACTTCAAAATACCGACGTGTAAAATGAAAAAATTACACCCTATATTTATAATATGACGCCAAGTTGCTTCATAAAAAATAACTGAAAAGCCCGTAAATACAAGGAATATGAGGATTTTAAAGGGATGATAAATTTACGATTCGTCTGCCACGGCAACATCTGAGAGAAGATAGATTTTGGCTTGTATTTATAAAGAATTTGGGGTATGGGTTAAAAGTTTACAACAGAATTACGACAGAGTTATGTAATAAAATGGAATTATAAAATTGAATTTGGATTGAGATGCCCGGCTATGATAAAATATGAAGAAGGATATTTTTATAAAGGAGAGCTTGCAGATGGAGAAAAATGAAATTGTTATTTTTGAGACTAGCGACGAGCAAGTAAAACTAAATGTTAATATATCGGAAGATACGGTTTGGCTGAATAGAAATCAAATAGCAGAATTATTTGATAGGGATGTTAAAACAATTGGTAAACATATCAATAATGCGTTAAAGGAAGAAATTGATGATTCAACTGTCGCAAAATTTGCGACAGTTCAAATAGAGGGTGATAGAGAAGTCGAAAGAACAGTAGCACACTATAATCTGGATGCTGTTTTAGCTGTAGGTTATCGTGTGAAATCCAAAAGAGGTATTGAATTTAGGCGTTGGGCAAATAATATTTTAAAAGATTATATAATAAAAGGATATGCAGTAAATAATAATCGTATTGATCAGCTAAATGAGGTTATACGAATTATGAAACGTGCACAGAACGATTTGGATACAAAACAAGTCCTTTCGGTAATAGAAAGATACAATCATGCCTTAGATCTTTTAGATGCATATGATCATCAGAATATGACTCGCCCAGTAGGGAGTCAGTCTACTTATGTTTTGTCATATGATGAATGCAGAAAAATAATTGATAATATGAAATTTGGAGATTCAAGTAGCCTATTTGGAAATGAAAAAGATGATTCGTTCAAAGGAAGTATAGGAGCAATTTATCAAAGCTTTAATGGTGAAGATGTATATAGATCATTAGAGGAAAAAGCAGCAAATTTGTTATATTTTGTGACAAAAAACCACAGTTTTTCTGATGGAAATAAACGAATAGCAGCTACGATCTTTTTGTATTTTCTGGAAAGAAATAATGCACTTATTATTGATGGAGAAAAAGTAATAGATGATTTTACTTTAGTTGCATTGACAATTATGATTGCAGAATCAAAGCCAGATGAAAAAGAAATGATGGTAAGTGTGATTATGAATTGCCTAAATATTGAGATAAAAAGATGATTAAATCGACAAATAAGGAGAAAAATAGAGAGAAAAATATGGAATGATAAAATATATTTACGACATATTTACGACGGAATTTAAGAAAAAATGTTAAAAAAGAGATATGTTAATCCTGAATTATTCATGATAATTCATTGAGCGGTACGGAGCACCGCATAGTTACTGTATTTTTTAATGCTTTTTACTTTCACTTATTAGGTGAAAAAAATTATATACAAAAAGAACCTCAAGTTTGTTAAAATTTAGGTGTCGAAGCCAAATAAAAACAAAGGAGAAGTTCTTTATGACTAGTTTAAATGACACCACCTTAGAAAGCAATAAGTATCTTAAAATAAATTTTGATGGAGGCGAGCTATCCTCCGATGCAGGTCTCCTCCTGATCAAGGAGTTCATCTGCAAGATCGGTCTTGATACGCTGATAGAACAGTATTTTCAGACCGATGATAAAACTATCCGTATTCATAAGGACAAGGAAAATCTGTTTCAGAAAATATACCAGCAGCTGGCAGGTTACTTTGCCGATAATGATTCAGATGAACTTACCTTGGATCCCATTTTTACCAGTCTCCTGGACAAAGATTCACTTGCATCACAGCCAACAATGTCACGATTCTTCAATCGAATGGATGCTGTCACGCACATGTAGCTGGATTTGATCCTTTATCTCTTAAGAAAAAGGATATATTCCATACAAAAACCGAAGATGGTATTGTTTGATATTGATTCCACTCTTTTTGACACATTTGGAAGTCAGGAAGGTGAAGGATTCAATTATCATTATTCGAATCATGGATATCATCCGCTTCTTTGTTACGACGGACTGACCGGTGATCTGTTAAAAGCATTACTCAGACCAGGCGAGGTATACACTTCTACGGACTGCTGTGAATTCATGAAACCTCTGCTGATGGAATATCTGGAGGAATATCCAGATATAGCACTTTACCTCCGCGGGGACAGTGGTTTTGCCTGTCCGGAACTTTTTGAACTGCTGGAGACCCATGGTACTTCTTACGCTATCCGTCTTAAGGCTAATGATACACTGGATAGACTTGCGGAATCTCTTGAAAATGAACTGAATGAGATCACTTCCAGAAATAAGGTCGATTATGCAGTGGTCTATGGTGAGTTCCGTTATGCAGCCGCTACCTGGGGACAAAACAGACGCATCGTTGTGAAGGTCGAAAAACCAGCAGGGCAGATCACATTTATGCATACTTTCATTGTAACAAACCTGGAACTGAAACCAGAGGATATCATCCGGTTCTACTGCAACCGCGGCAAGATGGAGAACTTCATCAAGGAATCAAAAAGCGGTTTCGACATGGATACCATGTCAAGCCATAGTATGACTGTTAACTCGAACAGGATGCAGATATCGGTACTGGTC
>QKAS01000038.1 GCA_003246295.1 Clostridia bacterium
GGCATATCTAAAATAGTTTATATAATAATAAATTTAAAACATAAGAAATTAAAGGAGTATAAATTATGCAGGCAGTACAAACTAAATATAATAAACCGTGGATTATGCAGCGTGCTGATCCATATGTTTATAAACATGTAGATGGAACTTACTATTTTACAGCGTCTGTGCCAGAATATGACCATATTATGTTGAGAAAAGCAGATACGCTGGATGGATTACAGAATGCCGAAGAAATAATTATTTGGAGAAAACATGAGAAGGGAGAAATGAGTTGTCATGTTTGGGCACCAGAACTACATTTCCTTTTTGGCAAATGGTATTTGTATTTTGCAGCAGGTGATATTGATGATGTCTGGAAGATCAGACCATATGTATTGGAGTGTAAAGGAGAAGATCCTGTTAGGGATGAATGGATTGAACTTGGTATGATGCAGTGTGCGAATGAAGATGAATTCTCATTCAGAGCGTTTTCTCTTGATGCAACTGTTTTTGAAAATCATGGTAAATATTACTGTGTATGGGCCGAGAAGGTTAGTGTAGGAAAACAAATTTCAAATTTATATATTGCTGAAATGGAAACTGCTAACAGACTACGTACAGTACAGGTTTTATTAACTTCGCCAGATTATGATTGGGAACGGATCGGATTCTGGGTCAATGAAGGGCCGGCAGTTATGAAACGGCACGGAAAAATTTTTTTGACGTATTCTGCAAGTGAAACAGGAATAAATTATTGTATGGGTATGATGTCGGCAGATGATAAATCTGATTTGTTAGATCCGCGCAATTGGAAAAAGGAACGTTATCCGGTGCTTCAAACTTCTGCAGAACATTGTGTATTTGGGCCAGGACACAATTCATTTACGACAGACGAGAATGGAAATTTTGTCTGCGTTTATCATGCAAGAACAGAAGAAGAAATCACAGGAAATCCATTATATAACCCCAACAGGCATGCAATGCTTATGAAGGTTGAATGGAATGATAACAAAATGCCGGAATTTGTCATCTCGTAAGCAGTTACTGCAGAATTGGAGCAGGAGGTTGAAATGAAAAAAAGATTAATCATGGGAATGATAATAATGATGGGCGTATTGGCGAATGGTTGTGGAATAAAAGAGAATTATGAAGAAATTAAACTTGTAGCAAATCAGAAAAAAGAGATTACGTTTCATGAGGTATCAGTGCATGACCCTTCAGTTGTAAAGCATGATGGTATGTATTATATTTTTGGCTCTCACCTTTCAGGAGCTAAGTCTGCAGACCTTATGAATTGGGAGAAAATTGGAAATGGTGTTAACAGATCCAATCCAATCATTGATAATCCGTTGGAAGAGATGAAAGAAGCATTTACATGGGCGAAAACAGATACCTTCTGGGCGCCGGATGTAATTCAGTTGGAAGATGGTAAATTTTATATGTACTATTGTAATTGTGAAGGGAGTTCGCCACTTGCCTGTCTTGGAATTGCAGTATCAGATACGATAGAAGGGCCTTATAAGGATCTTGGTATTATTTTAAAATCCGGCATGACAGATACACCTAGTGAAAATGGTGATTTTTATGATGCAACTGTGTATCCAAATGTTGTAGATCCTTGTGTTTATTATGATGCCAGTGGACGACTCTGGATGATGTATGGTTCATATTCAGGTGGAATTTATGTGCTGGAGTTAAACACAAAAACAGGATTCCCTTTGGACAAAGGGTATGGGAAAAAAATACTTGGTGGGAATCATCTTCGGATTGAAGGCTCCTATGTAATTTATAATCCAGATACCTCTTATTATTATATGTTTCTGTCATTCGGTGGTCTTGATGCTGATGGAGGATATAATATTCGTGTATGTCGATCTAAAACGCCGGATGGGCCATATTATGATTTTGATGGAAGAGATATGATAGAATGTACAGGCGCTGTGGGAACATTTTTTGATGATGAAGCAGCTGAAAAATTTGGCATGAAGCTTATGGGGGGATATCGATGGAGCATAAGAGAGGGCGAGGAAGGGATTGACCGCAAAGGACTTGTTTCGCCAGGTCATAATTCTGCAATCTATGATGAAGAAAGTGATAAGTATTTTTTGCTATTTCATACACGATTTGAGAAGAAGGGTGAAATGCACCAGGTTCGCGTGCACCAAATGTTCTTTAATGAAGATGGATGGCCTGTTGTTATGCCTTATCGTTATACGGGAGAAACCCAGGAGACATATAAAAAAGCTGAAGTGGCAGGTGTTTATAAATATATCAATCATGGGAGAAAAATTACAAGTGATCTAGTTACCTCAGAAGAGATTACGCTCTATCAAAATGGAAGCATAGAAGGTGCAGTAAATGGAAGTTGGAAGCTCAAAAATGGGAATAAAATAGAAGTAACGATTGACAACATCACTTATTCGGGTGTCTGTGCAATCGCATATGATGAATTTGGGGAAAAAGAAGTAATGACTTTTACAGCAGTCTCAGTGCAAAATGGACAGAGTATATGGGGAAGTAATCTGGAAGCGATAAACTGATAATAAAAATGGAGGGCGTTATGGCAAAATTAGTAGTGAACGAGACAAAAGAGTTAGGAAAAATTCAGGAAGAAATCTATGGTCATTTTGCAGAACATCTCGGAAGATGTATCTACGAAGGATTATATGTTGGTGAAGACTCTGTGATTCCTAACAGGAATGGGATGAGAACAGATGTTGTCGAAGCATTAAAAGAGATGAAGATTCCTGTATTAAGATGGCCAGGGGGCTGTTTTGCAGATGAATATCACTGGAAAGATGGAATCGGTCCTAAGGAAAACAGAAAAAAAATGATCAATACCCATTGGGGTGGGGTGGTAGAAGATAATAGTTTTGGAACGCATGAATTTATGGAACTGTGTGAACAACTGGGATGTAAAACATATATCAATGGAAACCTGGGAAGTGGAACGGTTCAGGAAATGTCGGAATGGGTAGAGTACCTTACATTTGATGGTATATCTCCTATGGCAGATCTCAGAAAACGCAACGGACATGAAAAAGCATGGAAAGTGGATTATTTTGGCGTTGGAAACGAAAACTGGGGATGCGGTGGTAACATGACTCCGGAACATTATGCAAATGAATATAGAAGATATCAGACTTATGTAAGAAATTATAACCCGGAACATCCTATTTATAAAATCTGTGGAGGTGCCAATGTTGATGACTATAGCTGGACAAAAGGAGTTCTCGAGACAACGCATCGTAATTGTCTGCCGGCATTTCATGGATTGATGGATGGGCTGTCTCTTCACTATTATGTACATCCCGAAGGTTGGGAGTTAAAGGGAAGTGCAACAGATTTTGATGAGCAGGTATGGTATAAAACACTCGCAAAAGCAATTTATATAGAAACATTAATTAAAAGACACAGTTCAGTAATGGACCAATATGATCCAGACAAAAAGATTGGTATGATCGTAGATGAGTGGGGCTGCTGGTTTAAAGTAGAACCAGGGACAAATCCTGGATTTTTATATCAGCAAAATACAATGAGAGACGCACTTGTTGCCGGAATTTCGCTTAATATTTTTAATAAGAATTGTGACCGCGTAAAAATGGCGAATATTGCGCAGATGGTAAATGTACTGCAGTCTGTGATTTTGACAGAAGGGGAGAAGATGGTACTGACACCAACTTACCATGTTTTTCATATGTATCAAAAACATCAGAATGCGACATTGCTTGAAAGCCATGTAGTAACAGAAAAAATTGGTGCATCAGAAGAATATATGGTTCCTAAAATTCATGAGTCTGTTTCAAAGGGAGAAGATGGATGGATCACTCTCACGATTTCAAATCTCTCAGCGAATGCAAATGAGCGAATGGAATTGATATTTTCTGACCTTAAAGTAAAAGAAATAACAGGACAGATTTTATCTGCGCCAATACATGCACATAATACATTTGAGGCGCCTGAAACTGTTGGCAGGAAAAATTTTGATAAGTTTGAGCAGAATGGGAATGTGATTTGCTTTACATTACCACCACATAGCGTAATGGAGATTAGAGTAAGATAAGATGAGGTATTGCAGAAAATGCCTGACTCAGGAGATGGATCAGGCAGAGTATTTTCAAAATTTACATGATTATATAGACGGCCTGGACGAAGATATTAAAGCGGGGCTGGATATATATACGGAACGACTGGTGATATGTAAGCGATGCGAAAGACTACAGGATGCCATGTGCAATGCATGTGGATGTTATGTTGAACTCAGGGCTGCTATTTTAAAAAATACTTGTCCATATAAATTGTGGTAATAAAGAGAATCAGTTACAATAGAAAAGCGCCCTTCTAATCTTAGCAGCAAAGATTGGGAGGACGCTTTTTCACACTATTGTTCTATTGGGCTATAATTAATACGAATATTGATATCCTGATTATAGTTGCCAAATGTTTTACCGAATATTGTAAGGCCGCCTACATGTTCAGCGTTATCCGGAACCCCTATTTTAAATTTTAAGATGCTTTTATAATTTAAGTTGAAATCTTTAATGGTGATATTTGATATCTGAAGTCCATCAACAAATGTTCCTTTTTTGTTAATGACCAGGAGTTTTAACATTCCGTACTGATTCCAGTTTGGGTACCACCAGTCTGGGGTAAAAATCCCTTTTACATCGCCGAAGTCCCCTGGACTTGTCCATGTACCGATACAGGTATCGTTTAGATAAAAATGGATATCTGAAGGCCATACATCATTAATACCGGGGGCCTCTGAACTAAGCTCAGCGGATATTGTAATCTGATCAATTTTCATGGAAGAAGGTATAAAATTTGGTATAATGTATTCAACATATCCTTTTGTAAACCAAAGGATGTCTGCATTATATCGATCTGGGTGTGCGAAGTACCTTGTATCATCAACTTCACCAATGATTGCTTTTGCAGAGGAAAGGCCACAAGTCGGATATACATTATAATCTGAAAAATGTCCAACTTTAAGTTCTGTCTGATATAAGTTCTTACTGTCTTCCATTTGATCAAGATCGATTAATATCTTATCAAGATGAACAGAACATTTTTTCTGATTTCCATGGCCGCCGGATTCACTTGAAACTGTAATAAGTCCACAATCCTCAAGCTTTTTGATGTGACTTGTAAGTGCACCGTTCGTGATATTTAGTTCGGTTGCAATTTCATTCATGTTAAGTCCGTTGTTATGAAGCAATAACTTGATGATTTCTACTCGGATATCTGAGCCGAGAGCCTTGAATATATCCAGACCTTCATCCAATGATTTGATATGTAGCATCGGGGAGTCCTCCTTGTGAAGCTATGTTTAGCTTTATGTAAATTATTATAAACATTTTAAAAAAATAAGTCAACCAGGATCGCTTGCGAAAAAAATGCGCAAAAATGTGCTAAAACAAAGGATTGTTGATGTAGTATAGAAATATCTAAAATATTATTTAATATAATAAAATAATTATTGACAGATAACACTATCTTGTGCAATAATACTGCTATAAGGTGATGGCGATTCGAAATGTATCAATGTTGCACAATTGAATTTATGTAATTCATAAGTCGGCAGAGGATATAATGAACTACTTTTCTTTTGCCAAAACTAAAAACTCAAATAATTTACCTTTTTATAAAAGGCTAAATATTTGTACAATCAATATGGAATCCGGGCGGGGTTCTGAATAAGGAGGAAAAAAGATGAAAAAGAAGTTACTCAGTGCATTGTTATGTGTAGCAATGGTATCAACCGTGTTAACAGGATGTGGTGGTGCAGCAACACAGGAAGCAGCGACAGATGATGCAACAGCAACAGAAGAAACAGGCGAAGCAACAGAAGAAGCAGCGACAGAAGATGCCGCAGCAGAAGAAACAGGTGAAGTAGAGCCTGAAGCAGTTACAACAGTAGGGGATGCAAATGGAACACATATGGAGATGTGGTCATTTGTAGAACTACATAACACATACTATGGGAAAATGGTAGATATGTGGAATGCTGCAAACCCAGATAGAACAATCGAAGTAACTTTTACAACATACCCTTATGCAGACATGCATAATAAATTGATTATGTCATTACAGACAGGTGAAGGTGCACCAGATCTTTGCGATGTTGAATTAGGTCAGTTTCCTAACGTAGTCGCTGGAGTTGATGAATGGTTATATCCTCTTGATGATGCAGCAGCACCATACCTTCCTACAATGGTTCAGTCGCGTGTAGATACTTATAGAGGAACAGATGGTAAATATTACGGTGTTGACTTCCATGTAGGAGCAACAGTAATGTACTATAATATGGCAGCACTTGAAGAAGCTGGATTCTCACAAGCTGACGTAGATGCGATCAAGACATGGGATGATTACACTGCATTTGGTGAAAAATATATCGCAGCTGTTGGACAGGAAGGAAAATACTTCACATCTGTAGATACAGCTGGTACTGACTGGTTATGGCTTGCAATGTCACAGTATGGAGAAGACTGGACTGGAGGACTTGATGGAGAAGCTAATATTGAGTTACAGTCTGTGAAAAACATGTTAAATATGCAGACAGATTGGCTTGCATCAGGTGTTGCACAGGTTTCACCTGACGGACATGTTGATCTTGAAGCGGGATTCCAGAATATACTTGATCACAATATCGTTTCCTTCCCAAAAGCAATGTGGTATATGAGCCGTTTCATTAACTACATGCCAGAAGAAAAAGGAAACTGGTACATTGCTCCATGCCCTGTATTTGAAGAAGGACAGAATGTTTCAGTTGGTATCGGTGGTACGGGAACTGTTGTTACACAACAGGCAGCAGATAAAGAACTTGCAGCAGATTTCCTTTGCTATGCAAAAATGTCAATGGACGGAGAAAAAATGAACTGGGAAATGTTAGGATTTGATGTTTGCAACACAGAAATGTGGACAGATGAATCCATTATCCATGATGATAACAACCAGTACAATGCATTTTTCAGAAATTATCCTTATGATGTATTAAATCAGATTAAAGATGGTATCGGTAAAATCAGTGTGGTTGCAATTAGCCCTACAATCAATGAAGAAATCTGTAATGTAACATTAAATGAAATTCTTGAGAATGGAACTTCAGTAGATGATGCACTTGCAGCTTCTCAGGAAGTGATTTCACTGGAGCAATAAGAACTGCAGATAAATAGCAACAAATAAGGGAGCTGCCCGGAAGCATTTCCGGGCACTCCTTACTTTAAAGAAGGAGGAATAAGGGAAATGAAAATAAAGAAATTTCTTTATTCACAAAAAGCGGCCCCTTATGTATTTGTTTTACCTTTTATAATAAGCTTTCTGATTTTTTGGGTATATCCCCTCTGCAGTACTTTTGCCATGAGTTTTCAAAATATTAAGCCAACTGGAATCGAGTGGATCGGATTTAAGAATTATTCAAAATTATTAGCAGACAAGGTATTTCACACGGCTGTGCTGAATAGCTTTCAGTATATGCTTCTTTCACTTGTTTTGCTGATTCCTTTTCCAATGTTATATGCAGTACTTATGGATAGCAGATTGGTAAAGGCAAAAGGGCTCTGGAAAGCGCTTTTGTATCTTCCTGCACTGACATCCGTAGTCATTTCAGGTACATTATTCCGTCTTATGTTTTCTGAGTATCATACAGGTCAGATGAATGTACTCATGGAGATGTTTGGACTTGCAACTCAGAAATGGTTAAAAGTAAAAGCAACTGGTCTTGGCGCATTGATTGTATTATGCTGCTGGAGATGGACTGGTGTTAATATGCTATACTTTTTATCTGGATTAAAATCAATTGATGGATCACTTTATGAGGCTGCTGATATTGATGGTGCTTCCTCTGTTCAAAAATTTAGATTTATAACAGTTCCATTATTAAAACCGACTACTATCTATGTTTTAACGATCAGTGTCTATGCAGGCCTTGCGATGTTCCTAGAATCTTTTATGCTTTGGGCAGGAAATGCATCACCAAACAACATTGGTCTGACAATCGTAGGTTATTTATATAGACGTGGTATTGAAAAGAATCAGCTTGGTTATGCTTCAGCAGTAGGACTTGTCTTACTCGTAATCGCATTGGTCATTAACGTAATTCAACTGGCACTCAATGGTACATTTAAAAAGGAGGAGAAATAGATGAACAATGAAATTTCTTCTTTAAAGCCCGGTATAACAATGAAGAGAAGAGTCGGCTCAGTGATTGCGACAGCATGGTTCGCATTTCTTGGGGTTATCGTAATTTTTCCGGTATTTGCAGGGCTGCTTGCCTCATTCAGACCAGGAACAGAGTTAATCAGAAGAGGTTTAAGTATCAACCTTGATGTTTCAACGATGACACTGGGGAATTATATCTATTTATTCAGTGGAAATGCTGATTCGGTCAAATATTTCAACTGGTTCAAGAACAGCATGATCCTCACACTGGTTTCGGTTGCACTTACTTTAATGATATGTTTTTTTGTTGCATATGGGCTCAGTATGTATGATTTTAAGCTGAAGAATTTATTATTTTTTCTTGTAATAGCCACAATGATGGTACCTTTTGAAATTTTAATGCTTCCGTTATATCAGGAAATGATCTCTTTAAAATTAATCGATACCTCAGCGGGTGTGATTCTGCCTGGTCTCTGTGCAGCATCTACAATCTTTTTCTTCCGACAGTATCTGATCACAATGCCAAAAGAATTGTTGGATGCTGGTAGAATTGATGGAGCAACAGAATATGGAATCTGTATCAAGATTATGCTTCCTATTACAAAACCGGCTTTTGCAGCGATGGCAATTCTTTGCGCAATGGGTGCATGGAATAATATGCTTTGGCCAATGTTAGTGTTCAGAAGTGCAGAGAAATTCACACTTCCGATTGGACTTAATACTTTATTGACACCATATGGCAATAATTATGATGTGCTGATCGCGGGTTCCATGTTTGGAATCATCCCGATTTTTGTAATCTTTTTAATGTTCCAGAGTTATTTTATTGATGGGATGACAACTGGTGCTGTGAAAGGATAAATAAATAAAACCCTTTGGAGGTTATAATGAGTCATAGAAATGCAAGAATGATAATAGATAAGGAATTAAAGATTGCGCAGATTGATAAACGTATCTATGGTTCCTTTATAGAACATCTTGGAAGAGCCGTTTACAATGGAATTTACCAGCCGGGTCACATGACAGCGGATGAAGATGGATTTAGAAAAGATGTTATGGAATTAGTAAAAGAGCTTGAAGTACCGATTATCCGTTATCCGGGCGGAAATTTCGTCTCAAATTTTTATTGGGAAGATAGTGTTGGTCCGAAAGAAGATAGAAAAAAAAGGCTGGAACTTGCCTGGAGAAGTCTTGAGACCAATGAATTTGGTTTGAACGAATTTTCAAAATGGACTAAAAAAGTGGATTCTGAAATCATGATGGCTGTGAACCTTGGAACAAGGGGTATCTCGGATGCCTGCAATCTACTTGAATATTGCAACCATGAGTCAGGAAGTTATTATAGTGACTTAAGAATCAGCCATGGATATCAAGAACCACATAAAGTTAAAACATGGTGTCTTGGAAATGAAATGGATGGTCCGTGGCAAATCGGGCATAAAACAGCAAAGGAATATGGTAGACTGGCTGAAGAAACTGCTAAGGCTATGAAACTAATCGACCCTTCCATTGAACTTGTTACTTGTGGAAGCTCAAATATTCAGATGCCAACATTTCCTGAGTGGGAAGCAACAACGTTAGATTATACTTATGATTATGTTGATTACATTTCTTTGCATCAATATTACGGCAATGCAGATAATGATACTGAAGATTTTCTGGCGTTAACACAGGATCTTGAAGAATTTCTTCACACAGTTATTGCAGCATGTGATTATATCAAAGCTAAGAAACGTAGTAAAAAGAAAATGAATTTAAGCTTTGATGAATGGAATGTCTGGTTTCATGCGATGCAGGAAGATAGCGAAACAATGGAGAAGAGGCCTTGGCAGATTGCACCACATCTGCTTGAGGATATTTATACCTTTGAAGATGCTCTTTTGGTAGGACTGATTTTAATAACATTCCTGAAACATTCTGACAGAGTAAAAATGGCTTGCTTGGCGCAGCTGGTGAATGTGATTGCACCGATCATGACAGACAATGAGGGTGGTGCATGGAAACAGTCAATCTTTTATCCCTTTATGCAGGTCTCGAAATATGGTAGAGGAACAGCGCTTGTTCCTGTCATGAATGTTACAAAACATGATACAGCAAAACATATTGATGTGACAGACGTTGAATCAATTGCTGTATATAATGAGGAAAAAGAAGAAGTCACGATTTTTGCTGTCAATAGAAATACAAAGGAAAATGTCGCATTTGATGCGGATCTCCGTGGATTTGTTGATTACAGGATACTGGAATATTCTGTTATGGAGCAGGAGGATATGAAAGCTGTAAACCTTCTTAATAAAGAAACAGTAAGACCTGTTTCAAAAACCGCTTATCGATTTGAAGATGGCAAATTTGAGACAGTGTTAGGTAAGTGCTCCTGGAATGTGATTAGATTTGGTAAGTAAAAAAATATGCTGATAAAGTATAGGCCCTGTCAAATTGACAGGGCCTATGTTATATCATTTAGTATTATTTTACAATAGAAAGATTACTAATAGGTCATAGGTTCTTCTTCATGGTTCATGACACGAAGTGCACCTTGTGCCAGAGCAAGAAGTTCATCTTCACCGGGATACACAGTAATAGGAGCAATCCATTCGACACGTTCTTTGATGGAAGCTACAACAGCTTTGCTATATGCGATTCCGCCTGTGATAATAATCTGATCAACATGTCCTTTTAACACAGTTGACATTGCACCAATATCTTTACAGATCTGGTAGACAAATGCGTCTCTGACAGCATTGGCATCTTGATTACCTTCTGCCATCATTTTTTCAACATCTCTCATATCATTTGTTCCAAGATAGGCATTGAAACCACCTTTTCCAACAAGTTTGGAATATACTTCTTTCTCAGTGTATTTTCCACTAAAACACATTTTAACGAGTGCACCGCAAGGAAGACTGCCAGATCGTTCTGGAGAAAACGCGCCATCACCGTCCAATGCATTAAAAATATCGATAATCTTACCATTATGATGAGGACCAACAGATACGCCACCACCAAGATGTACAACAATCAAATCCAGAGAATCATAAGATTTTCCAATTTCTTTTGCGTATCGTTTTGCGACTGCTTTTTGATTTAATGCATGAAAGATACTGACACGTGAAATTTCGGGAATTCCTGAAAAACGTGCGACAGGCTCCATTTCATCCACGACGACAGGATCTACAATATAAGAAGGTAGTGATAATGAGTCTGCGATTTCACGAGCGATGATACCGCCAAGATTAGATGCATGTTGTCCCTGGATTCCAACCTTTAGATCATCAAGAAGAGTATCAGTAACCTGATAAGTTCCACCGGGTATTGGTTTTAGCATTCCGCCACGTCCAACAATGACATCAAGTGTTGTAATATCAAAGTTTTTATCTTTTAAAATTGTTAGAATAATATTTTTACGAAAATCTTTTTGCGCCACGATGTTTGGATAACTACTAATTTCGTCGGTGGTGTGACGAAGTGTTTCTTCAAATAATAAGGTTTCATCTTCGAAGACACCTATTTTGGTTGATGTGGAACCGGGATTTATGATTAAACTTTTGATAGCCATGATATTGTCCTTTCGTAATATAACAATTATTTTAATTTTTCAGCAATGACAGAAGCTAACGCAATGGAATTAACCTTAACTTCAAAATTATCTGAACGTGAAGTCAAAATGACCGGAGCTGACGTACCAACAAGGATGTTACCATTTTTAGCAACCCCAGTTTGTACAAGAAGTTTGTAAGCAATATTTCCAGCATCAATATTTGGAAAAAGAATAATATCTGCGGCACCAACGACTGGATTTGATATTCCACCTTTGTGTTTTGCAGCTTCTTTTGAAAGTGCTAAATCTAGTGAAAGAGGACCATTTATAATACAATCCTTTATTTCACCTCGTTCATACATTTGTGTTAACTCATAAGCATCAACAGTCGGCTGCATCTTGGGATTTACAACTTCTACAGCGCACACAGGAGCTACTTTTGGCATTGTGATACCACATGCTTTAGCAATCTCAACTGTATTGCGAATAATGTTGGCTTTTTCTTCCAGAGTAGGATATGTATTAAAAGCAACATCAGTAAAGAACAATAAGTGATCAATATTCTTCACTTCGAAGACACAGACATGACTCATCATCTTATCAGTCCTTAAGCCGACTTCTTTGTTAAGAACACTTTTTAAAAATGTTTTTGTATCGACCAGACCTTTTAATAATATATCGGCCTGCTTATTATGCACAAGCTCGACTGCTTTTAATGCAGCAGCAGCGGTATCTGGTTCGTGTATTACTTCATAATCAGAAAGATTCATACCAATTGTATTGGCAATTTCCTGGATCTGATCTTTATCGCCAACCAGAATTGCATTTGCAATATTACGATCTTTTGCAGCTTTTACTGCTTCAAGAACAGCTTCATCCTGTGCAACGGCTACGGATACTGTTTTCAGACTACACATTGAAACAGTGGATAATAAATCATCAAAACTTTTACTCATGTGATACGCACCTCATAATTGAAATTTTGGACAGTTTACGGAAAAATGTCTTTGTTAAAATAGTAACACTTCTTATAATAAAGGTCAAGAACTGTGATAGCAATTAAAAAAAGGAAAAACAAATAAATAACAGATATTATGATTTGAATACAACATAATAAAATACAAAAAAAGAAAAGTGAAGCGAAATATTTAAGTTATTATTAAGGAATCGTAAACAATTTGTGGATATATGAATGAACTGTTGAATTCGTAATTTATATCTGCTAAAATAAGTAATGGTTTTTCCAGACTATATATGGTACGGAATAGGAGTAAGTAATGAATATTATTGATAAGTTAATCGGGACACACAGTGAAAGAGAACTAAAGAGAATTGTCCCAATCGTAGACGCAATTGAAGCACTAAGACCGACTATGATGGATTTGTCTGATGAACAATTAAAGGACAAGACGAAAGAATATAGAAAAAGATTTGAGGATGGAGAGACCCTTGACGACCTGCTTCCGGAAGCATTTGCCACAGTACGGGAAGCGGCCAGAAGGGTCTTAAATATGGAACATTATCGCGTACAGCTGATTGGTGGACTGATTCTTCACCAGGGACGTATTGCTGAGATGAAGACAGGTGAAGGTAAGACTTTGGTTTCTACACTTCCGGCATATCTGAACGCAATCGAAGGAAAAGGTGTTCTAATTGTAACCGTCAATGACTATCTTGCAAAGCGTGACGCTGAATGGATGGGGCAAGTACATGAGTTTCTTGGCGTTAGTGTAGGGGTAGTTTTAAATGGATTAAAATCAGAGGAAAGAAGAGCAGCATATTCCTGTGATATTACGTATGTTACGAATAATGAACTTGGTTTTGATTATCTTCGTGATAATATGGTAATTTATAAAGAACAGCTGGTATTACGTGATCTTCATTATGCTATTATTGATGAGGTCGACTCCGTCCTTGTGGATGAAGCACGTACCCCGCTTATTATTTCAGGACAAAGTGGTAAATCTACAAAATTATATGAAGCATGTGATATTCTTGCAAGACAGCTAGAGCGTGGAAAAGATATGGAAGATCTTTCCAAGATTGATGCGATTATGGGAGTTGAGCAGGAAGAAACAGGCGATTTTGTTGTAAATGAAAAAGATAAAGTAGTCAATCTTACTGCGCAGGGCGTTGGTAAGGTAGAAAAATTTTTCCAGATCGAGAACCTTGCCGATCCTGAAAATCTTGAAATCCAACATAACATTATTCTTGCACTTCGTGCACATAATCTAATGTTTAGAGATCAGGATTATGTTGTTAAGGAAGATCAGGTTTTGATTGTCGATGAGTTTACTGGAAGAATTATGCCAGGGCGTCGTTATTCTGATGGTCTTCATCAGGCAATTGAAGCAAAAGAGCATGTTAAGGTAAAAAGAGAAAGTAAAACGCTTGCGAATATTACATTCCAGAATTTCTTCAACAAATTCGACAAGAAAGCAGGTATGACAGGTACAGCACTGACTGAAGAGAAAGAATTCAGAGATATTTATGGTATGGATGTTATTGAAATACCAACAAACAGACCTGTTGCCAGAAAAGATCTTCAGGATTGTGTTTATAAAACAAAAAAAGAAAAAATAAATGCGATTGTAAATGAAGTTGAAGCAGCACACGCAAAGGGACAGCCAGTACTTGTTGGCACTATTACAATTGAAGCATCAGAAGAACTAAGCTCAAAACTTACAAAACGTGGAATTCCGCATAAAGTACTGAATGCCAAGTTTCATGAGTTAGAAGCAGAGATTGTAGCAGATGCAGGGCTTCACGGTGCAGTTACAATTGCAACGAATATGGCAGGACGTGGTACCGATATCAAATTGGATGATGATGCCAAAGCAGTAGGCGGTCTTAAGATTATTGGTACAGAGAGACATGAATCCAGACGTATTGACAATCAGCTACGTGGACGATCAGGACGACAGGGAGATCCGGGTGAATCCAGATTTTATATATCACTTGAAGATGACCTGATGCGTTTGTTTGGTTCAGAGAGATTGATTAATATGTTTAATGCACTTGGGATTCCAGAGAATCAGGAAATTGAGCATAAAATGCTGACAAATGCCATTGAGACTGCGCAGAAAAAGATAGAAAATAATAACTTTGGAATCAGAAAAAATCTTCTCGAATATGATCAGGTCATGAATGAACAAAGAGAAATTATCTATGCAGAAAGACGCAGAGTACTTGATGGCGAGAGTATGAGAGACGTTATCTATAAAATGATTACAGATATCGTTGAGAGTAAAGTAGACACCTGTATTGGAGAAGATGTGGAGTCAGAAGACTGGGATCTGAATGAACTGAACAGCCTTTTGCTTCCAATCATACCACTTGAGAAAATAAAACTTGGAAGAATTAAGACAAGAAAGAAAAACAGCCTGAAACATCAGTTGAAAGAAGAAGCAGTAAAACTCTATGAAACAAAAGAAGCAGAATTTCCTGATGCAGAAGCAATCAGAGAACTGGAAAGAGTGATTCTTCTCAAAGTAATTGATAGAAAATGGATGGATCACATCGATGATATGGATCAGCTTAGACAAGGTATCGGTCTGCAGGCTTACGCACAGAAAGATCCAAAAGTCGAATATAAATTAAGTGGTTACGAGATGTTTGATGCAATGACGGATAATATTCGCGAAGATACTGTAAGACTTTTATTCCATGTTAAGATAGAACAGAAAGTGGAGCGTGAGCAGGTAGCAAAAGTGACAGGCACCAATAAAGATGATTCGCTTGCGAAAGCACCAGTAAAAAGAGAAGCAGTAAAAGTATATCCAAATGATCCCTGTCCATGTGGAAGTGGGAAAAAATACAAACAATGTTGTGGAAGAAATTAAATTGTTGTATAAAAATTATAAATGTAAGGTGGTGACCGTTTTTGGTTGAATTAGATCAAATAAAATTAGAACTTCAGACATACAAAACTCCATTAGCGGAAGTGAGGGATTCACTTTGACCTGGATAACAGGTTAAAGCGTTTACAGGAACTTGAAATGGAGATGGAAGCACCAGGATTCTGGGATAAGCCGGAATACTCCAATAAGCTGATGAAGCAACATAAAGATATTAAAAATATCATTGAATCATTTGAGAAAATTGAAACAGCTTATGATGATCTGGAAGTGATGATCCAGATGTGTTACGAAGAAGAAGACCCTGAAATGTTGGAAGAAATAAAAAATGATTACAGTTCATTTCGGGAAGAACTTGAGACAATGAGGATTTCAACTCTACTTTCTGGTGAGTATGACAGATGCAACGCGATTCTAAAATTGAACGCAGGAGCAGGAGGTACAGAAAGCTGTGACTGGGCTGGTATGCTTTATCGTATGTACACACGTTGGGCTGAGAAAAAGGGATTTGGAGTAGAAGTACTGGATTTTCTGGATGGAGAAGAAGCAGGAATAAAATCTGTGACATTTCAGATTAATGGAGAAAATGCTTATGGTTATCTGAAATCTGAAAAGGGTGTTCACAGACTTGTGAGAATATCTCCTTTCAATGCACAGGGAAAGAGACAGACTTCATTCGTTTCGCTAGATGTTATGCCGGATATTGAGGAAGATGTAGATGTGGAAATCAATGCCGATGATCTCCGGATTGACACTTATCGAAGTAGCGGCGCAGGTGGACAGCACATCAATAAAACATCATCTGCAATTCGAATTACGCATTTGCCAACTGGAATCGTTGTTCAGTGCCAGAATGAGCGCTCACAACATATGAATAAAGATAAAGCAATGCAAATGTTAAAGTCAAAGCTATATCTGCTGAAACAAGAAGAAAATGCTGAAAAACTATCAGATATTCGTGGCGAAGTTAAGGATATTGGTTGGGGAAATCAAATTAGATCTTATGTAATGCAGCCATACACCATGGTAAAAGATCATAGGACAAATGCAGAGTCGGGAAATGTTGATGCTGTTATGGATGGTGCGATTGATTTGTTTATCAATGCATATCTGAAGTGGAAGAATCTTGAAAGCAAATAAATTTAACGATTAAATATTGAAGTCCCAGTGGGATATGATTTGTAATAGTTCTGAATCATATCCTGCTGGGACTTTGTTTGAACATTAACAAGTTTCATTAATAAAGATTCCAGAATCTGGCTGACTGGTATTTGTTTTTATCAAATCAAGATAAAAAGAAATGTGAGTTGCATTTCTGTAAGGAATTACCCATAAAAGACCAATTCCACAAGTTGCAAATGCAGCAAGAAAAAGAGGAATAAAACTAATCTTTAAATAAAATAATTCAAAGAGATGTCCTTTCGTGAGATGATTACTTTCACGAAACAAATCTGGTGCTGTATAATGTGGAAAATCAAGCATTAAACAAAAAACTTGTGAGTAACGAAGATAAAGAAGAACCATGCAAATCATACCTGCAGCAAACAGAATTGCGGTAATGAGTATAAAAAGCGAATTGTTTGTCAAATAAAATAATATACCAAAAACTCCGGCTGGAATAAGAGGAAGCGTTCCGATCAACATTAAGAAAAACTGAACCAGAATGGATTTGTCTGGGTGATGGATAAAACCTGCAAAAATATTAGAAACTTGTGGTTTCTGGGAACAGGCGATATTAAAGTATAATTGCGTCTCTCCAACGGTGAAGACACCAGCTAAAAGTTGAAGAATTAAGGTTATTAATAGATAAATTATAATGCCTAATGTTGTGCTTGTTTCTGTAAAGCTGGTTGAAAATAGTGTGACAAAAAATATAATGGATTCCATGGCGAGAAGGGCAAGTATCGCTACAGAATAGTTGCCCAATAACTGTTCACGGGCGTTTGCCTTGAGTGCGCTGGAAGGTCTGACTGAATTCATATCATTTTCTCCTGTTATACTGCCATGTCTATATTTGCGCCTGAGAGGGCAATAGAATCGGTAGTTTTTTTATCTTGCTGATAAGGATTTTTTTCATTGTAATATTTAATTTGTGTAGATGTTGTTCCCCCTGCGATATAGGAGCGTCCACATTCAGGGCATACGGCTGATTTCAAAGAAACATTTGCTGAAACTACCTGACCATTGTTCTTGGCAGCCTTTTTATATGCATTGGAAACGTGCTCTTGTTCATGCGCCATGACTTTTGCCATGGAGGATTCGGGAGATATATGCGTGGCTGATTTGAAAGAAACCATTTCATTTGAGCCATCTTGATATTTGCGGTTACTACAGGTCTCGCATTCGGCAGGAGATGATTTTCTTCCTGGGCTTTTTAGCTCGGACTCGCCATAATTGAGTATTGAGTTATTTTGATAAGCTGATATTCCACCTACCATAATGTCACAACCTTTCATTATTGAACGGATTCAATGGTATCTTTCCAGACTTCGTCAAAAGACTCACCATAAACCTGTTCATAAACCTGGTTCAATTGATCCTTGTATTCCGGTATTGTAAATACAAGATAGAATGAACCTACTACAATAATAATGTTAAGAAAAAATCCAATCAGGGAAGTTATAATGCCAGTTCTTGCATTTATTTCCATTGTCTTATTTTTCCCTTTAGAAAGTACAGCAAATATAATAGAAAGCCCTGAAAAAAGAAAAGGCAAAAAAACGGTACATAGAACAGTTGTTATAATTGTCAGAATACCCATTGATAATGAAGCAACAGCAAATTGATTCGTTGTTTTGCTATTGACTGGTTCTGGATTCTGATATAAATTCTTATAGGATGTGTCTTGATCTGTTTGATTCGGTAAATCCATAGCGTATGTACTCCTCTCGATATCATATATATTTTATCACTTTTAGTTAGGGAACACAATTCATTCTTGAAAGCTAGCAGGTGGTAGCCTATAATATATCAATAAAATGTATTTAAAAATCATTAAAAAATACTAAAAAAAGAATGAATAGAAATGGCAGGAAAATTTCATGGATATGATACAAAAGTTAAAAGATGAACTTAAGGTAGAAAAATGGCAGGTGGAAGCCGCTGTGAAGTTAATTGATGAAGGCAATACGATTCCTTTTATATCAAGATACCGAAAAGAAGTTACAGGTTCGCTTAATGATGAGATATTACGAACCTTGAATGAGAGATTGACCTATTTAAGAAATCTTGAAGATAAAAAAACACAGGTTCTTGGAAGCATAGAAGAGCAGGGAAAACTCACACAGGAGCTGCGTAATAGTATTGAAGCCGCAGAAACACTTGTGGTAGTGGAAGATTTATACAGACCATATAGGCCTAAAAGAAAAACAAGAGCCAGTATTGCAAAAGAAAAAGGACTTCAGGGACTGGCAGATCTTATTCTGGAGCAGAAGATGCATACGAGTATCGAACAAGCAGCGATGGAATATCTGAATGAAGAGCAAGGTGTTTCAAGTATCGATGAGGCAATTCAGGGAGCAAAGGATATTATTGCAGAAGCAATTTCTGATGAGGCTGAGCATAGAATCAGAATCAGACAAATGACACAGGATGAAGGACTAATTCAGAGTGTAGCAAAAGATAAAAATACTGAAAGTGTTTTTGAAATGTATTATGAATTTGAAGAGCCGGTAAAAAAAATTGCGGGACATAGAATTCTTGCTTTGAATAGAGGAGAAAATGAAAAGGTACTTACCGTTAAAATAGTCGCTCCGGTTGATCGCATTTTATCATACTTGGAACATTGTATTATCAAAGAAAAAAATAAAATGACAGACTCTGTTTTAATAGAAGTCATTCAGGACAGTTATGAAAGATTAATTGCACCTGCGATTGAGCGTGAAATAAGAAATGAACTTACAGAACGAGCGGAAGATGGAGCCATCGCTGTATTTGGTAAAAATCTTGTTCAGTTATTATTACAACCACCCATTGCAGGAAGAGTAGTTCTTGGATGGGATCCGGCATTTAGAACAGGTTGTAAACTTGCAGTTGTTGATCCGACTGGAAAAGTACTAGAAACGAAAGTGATTTATCCGACACCACCACAAAATAAAGTAGAGGAAGCAAAAACAGAACTGAAAAGATTGATTAAGAAGCATAATGTATCTCTTATATCAGTAGGAAATGGTACTGCATCCAGAGAATCCGAACAGATTATAGTGGAGTTAATAAAAGAACTGAATGTACCAATGCAATATATCATTGTAAATGAGGCGGGTGCATCTGTGTATTCTGCAAGTAAACTGGCAACAGAAGAATTTCCACAGTTCGATGTGGGACAAAGAAGTGCGGTTTCAATTGCTAGAAGATTACAGGATCCCCTGCCTGAACTTGTGAAGATTGATCCCAAATCAATCGGAGTTGGTCAATATCAACATGATATGAATCAAAAAAAACTGACGGAAGCCTTAAGCGGTGTTGTAGAAGATAGTGTTAACAAAGTAGGTGTTGACCTAAATACAGCTTCTGCATCCTTATTGGAATATATTTCAGGGATTACGAAAGTAATCGCAAAAAATATCGTTAGTTATCGAGAAGAGAATGGACGTTTTAGAAGTAGGAGAGAATTATTAAAAGTACCAAAACTTGGACCGAAAGCGTTTGAACAGTGCGCAGGGTTTATGAGGATTCTGGACGGAGAAAACCCACTGGATGCAACAAGTGTACATCCGGAATCATATGATTCATGCCTAAAACTTTTAAAGAAAGCAGGCTGGACCATGGAAGATGTCAAAAATGCCCAGAAACTTGCATCTGCTGGTAAGAAGAACACTGGATTTGAAGAAATGAAGAATAAACTTGGAGACATCAGAAAAACGGCGAGTGAAATTGGAGTTGGAGAGCTGACTTTAATTGATATTTTAAAGGAACTTGAAAAGCCTGGAAGAGACCCCAGGGAAGATATGCCCGCTCCAATTTTACGAAGTGATGTTATGGAAATGGAGGATTTAAAACCGGGAATGATCTTGAAGGGCACAGTCAGAAATGTGATTGACTTTGGTGCGTTTGTAGATATAGGAGTTCATCAGGATGGCCTGGTTCACATTTCACAGATCACAAGTCGCTATATCAAACATCCGCTAGAGGCAGTCAGTGTTGGAGATATTGTTGATGTTCAAATTATAAGTGTTGATGTGGCAAAAAAGAGAATCGCTCTGACAATGAAAATACATCAGAGTTAATTAGTTCATTTTATTTGTTTGAGTTTAATTTTAATTTTATAAAAACTTTATAAAACTTTGTAGATAATTTAACGAAATCAAGTTGACAAACGAAATGATATGAAATATGATAAAGAAAAAATAAAAGTGATTCTTCGGGGCAGGGTGTAATTCCCTACCGGCGGTATAGTCCGCGAGCCGTATGGCTGATTTGGTGTAATTCCAAAACCGACAGTAAAGTCTGGATGAGAGAAGATGAATTCAATGTAGTTTTCTACAGTATTTTGCGCCCCGTTTAAACAAAACGGGGCTATTTTTTTGAAATCACATTGACAGAAGAATTCCTTTTACCAAGAATGAAAGGAGAAAGAAATGAGTCATGAAGCAGTAGCAGTAAAAAAGAGATTAAATGTGAGGTATATGGTACAGATTGGAATGTTGGGTGGAGTTGCAACCTTATTAATGTTATTTGAAATTCCACTTTGGTTTGCACCAAGCTTTTATGAAATCGATCTAAGTGAAGTTGCTGTACTTGTTGGTGCCTTTGCGATGGGACCACTGGCTGGAATTATGATTGAGACAATCAAGATTCTGCTTAATTTTATATTGAATGGAACGGTTACAGCGGGAATTGGTGAATTTGCCAATTTACTGTTGGGGATTTCGCTGGTTGTACCAGCAGGTATTTTATATAGAAGAAAGAAAACAAAAAAAGGAGCGGCAGCAGGTTTGCTTGTTGGAACACTCACAATGACCCTGATAGGTTCCCTGGTAAATGCATTTGTTTTACTTCCGGTCTATGCAACTGCATTTGGAATGCCAATGGAAGCACTTGTAGGGATGGGGACGGCTGTAAACCCAGCCATTACAGGTCTTGGAACTTTTGTTTTATTTGCGGTAGTTCCATTTAATATTTTAAAAGGGATTGTTGTTTCTATTGTTACATTATTAATTTATAAAAAACTGAGTCCAATACTAAAACCATACAGATAAATAGAACGTGGTATAACAAAATAATAAAGCATAATAAGCTGCAGAAAAATTCTGCAGTTTATTTTTTTTTAGTGGACTTCTATTCATATTCTATAAAATAAAGCACAAATCGTTAGATAAATAACATAAATTTAAGAATTCTTTAATCAACTTCATATTTTTTATTGTAATGTTTCATATTATAATAAAAACAATCAAATGTTTTCGCGTAGGTAATATATTTTGATGGAAATAAAAAAAGTATTGACAAATTTTATAAAGCGTATTACTGTACTAATTAAATAGTACAGTAAAAAGTTGGAGAAAGATTATGGAAAATCTAATAGAAATTAATGAAATGTGCAAGATATATAATCCAGGAGAGAATGAAGTTCGGGCCCTTGATAATATATCGGTAAAGATTAGAAAAAATGAATTTGTAGCAATTATCGGACAATCCGGTTCAGGCAAATCAACACTGATGAACATGTTGGGATGTCTTGATATTCCGACTTCAGGGAGTTATTATTTAAATGGACAGGACGTATCGGCATTGTCCGATGATGAACTTTCAGATATCAGAAATCTTGAAATAGGTTTTATCTTTCAGGGATTTAATTTAATTCAAAATCTGACTGCATATGAAAATGTTGAACTTCCACTTATTTATAGAGGTGTTGGAAAAAAAGAAAGACATGAACTTTCGCTGAAAGCGCTCGACAAAGTAAATCTTTCCAATCGTGTTCACCATAAACCATCAGAAATGTCGGGAGGACAGCAACAAAGAGTTGCAATTGCAAGAGCAATTGCGCAGGCACCGCCAGTGATACTTGCAGATGAACCAACAGGAAATCTGGATTCTAATTCCAGCAAAGAAATTATGAATATATTAAAGGGACTGCATGCAGAGGGATCAACAGTCATTCTGATCACGCATGATAATTCTATCGCAGAGCAGGCGGACCGTATCATTAATATTATAGATGGCAGAATTGAAAAGGATCATATAAAGGGAGAATGAGGATGATGTTTAAGAAGAAAGACAAAATGAATGTTGTGGAACAAGAACAGGGCAATGCCACAGGTCTTACACAAAAGAAAAAGAAGAAGAAAATAATTAGAAGAGTGATTGCAGGCGTTATCGTAATTGCAATTGTAGCTGTTTTTGTTGTATCGGGAATCACAGCCAAGAATACAGGAATTCCGGTAACCGTTACGCAGGCATTACCGGGAGATATTGGTGCAACCATTGAGACCAGTGGAACAGTAAAAAGTGAAATTAAAAGAACTTATTTTTCAACTGCGGCGACCAATGTTCATGAAGTTAACGTTGTGGCAGGGGATATTGTAAAGGCAAATGATCAATTAATCACTTATGATGTGGATGAGTTGGAAGCAGATTCAAAACAGATTTTACTGCAAGGGGAATCTAGTGTTTATGATTATCAGGGAAAATCAATAGATAATACAAAAAATTATAATCAGCTTGCTACAGCAGTTACTGATATACAAAACTATCAGGTATTGATGGCTAATTACAAAACATATATTGAAAATCTGGAAGAAAGCATTGATGACGAAATTGTTAAAAAAAGAGCGAATCTTTATGCGCAACAGTACTCTTTAAATAAAACAATTAATACCTATAGTCATCAGATGAATTTGAATACACCTGGTGGAGAAACATATAACAATTTGCTGAAAGCACAAAATGACGCAAATGATGAATTGGCAAGAATTTCTAACGAGCTAAGTCTTCTTGCAGATTATAAAACGAAAGATAACAGAGAAGACGTATTAAAGCAAGCGAAAAAGGACTATGATGATTTACAGACTGCTTATAATGAAGCAAGAACAAAACAATCATCAGCAGAGGCAGCGCTACAGAATGGAAGCACTATGAAGGCAGCAGAACTGGCAAGTGAAGCGACACAAGCCAGTGCAGAAAATGCAAAAAGAATTCTTGAAGAAGCAAAAGAAGGTGTAAAAGCAGATTTTGATGGTATTGTAACAGAAGTGACAGTTGTAGAAGGTGGACCGGTTACAGAAGGGGCAAAACTGTTAACTGTAGAAAGTAACAAGGATGTCAAAGTTGAAATTTCTGCATCGAAGTATGATCTTGAATCTTTGGCACTGGACCAGAAGGCAGATGTTGTGATCAGTGGAAATACATATGAAGGAAAAGTAAGTAAAATCAGTCACGTTGCGGTACCAAATGCTTCTGGTACACCAATGGTAACAGTAGAGATTCATATTGAAAACCCAGATGACAAAATTTATCTGGGAATAGAAGGAAAAGTTACTGTGTATACAGAAGAAGCAAAATCAGTTCTTCTTGTTCCAATAGAAGCAGTAAATGCTGATACAGAAGGTGACTTTTGTTATATCGTTGAAGATGATATTATTGTCAGAAAACCGGTTACAATTGGAATTACTTCAGACGAATTTGTTGAGATTGTAGAAGGACTTGCAGAAGGTGATCAGGTAATTAAAACACTTCCAACTGGAGCAGAAGAAGGCAGTAAAGTAACGATCATACCAGATACAGAAGAATAGAGGAGAGCATCATGTCGCAGGCGTGGGAATATATTAAAATTGCCCTGATGAATATAAAAAGTAATAAAGGCAGATCTGTCCTTACCATGCTGGGTATCATAATTGGAATTTCTTCTGTTATCATGATTATTTCGGTGGGAAATGGGATTAAGAACAGGGTCAACGGAGAACTGAATGATATGGCTGGTGGACAGCTTTATCTGATGGTAGACAGTTCAAAAAATAAAAGCAATATTGAGTTTACTGAAAGTGATTTTGAAGCCATTATGACAAAGGTAGACCATGTCAAAGGCGTGACACCAGCGTACCAAATGTCTGGTACAGTAGCTGGAAGAAAAGGAAACTTTGATTCTTATGTAACTGGAGGAAATCATTTTCTGGAGTTTTCATCGAGTGATAAGATTATTAAAGGAAGATATTTTACAGAAGATGAGTATTACTCTGCACGTAAAGTATGTATTATTACAGAAAAAAGTGCAAATAAATTATTCGGAACAACAGATGTTATTGGTATGAACGTTGAAGTAACCATGTATAATGCCTCACAGGAACTTGAAATTGTAGGAATCAGAGAAGACAGTTCTTCGGCACTTATGGGTATGATGGGATATGGTGATATTTTACAGGTGGAAATGCCAATCACGGTCATGGGATCAGCTTACGGATTTTATGTCGAAGGATTTAATAGTTGCTATATCATTGGAGATTCAGCAAATTACTCCACGCAGATTGCACAGGAATCTATAAAATTAATGGAAGGTCGCTTTAATGTCAGGGGTGAAGGAATCTTTACCGTACAGAATTTCAGCGATTATATGACCCAGATCAATTCAGTACTGGGCTACATTACACTATTTGTTGTATTTGTAGCAGCAATTTCACTACTTGTTGGTGGAATTGGAGTTATGAACATCATGTTGGTTTCGGTTACAGAACGAACCAGAGAAATTGGGATCAGAAAAGCACTTGGAGCAAGAACAGGATCCATATTAACACAATTTTTATCAGAATCAGCAATCATTACACTGATTGGAGGTATTGTTGGAATTACACTGGGTATACTTGGAGCGGTTGGTATTTCAGCACTGATTGGATTCACTCCGGAAGTTAAAATGACAACGGTACTTGGAGCATCCATGTTCTCAACTGCAGTTGGATTGTTTTTTGGTATTTACCCGGCAAAAAAAGCAGCAAAATTAAGTCCGATCGAAGCACTCAGACATGAGTAGAGTTTTTGTAATCATACAAAACTTGCACTTTAGTTAAAATTCAGTATAATAAATGTGAGAGCACCTACTCTTGTGGGTGCTCTTTTAAATCTTATTTTTTAGAAAGAGTGAAAAATGGAACTTGAAATAGAAGTCACAACGACATTGCCAGATCTTTTTGATTATAGGTTGAATAGACGATATACCAGTCTTAGCGGTATCACGATAACAATGATGGGAATTCTTGTCACAATGAATGCTCTTATATCAAAAAATCCGTTTTTTGCAGCAATTGGAATGCTATTGATTATTGTGCTTCCTATTCTAGAATACAATAAACTAAAAAAACAGGTGACACAAAAGCATTCTATGATAAAGCCAATCCGGTATTGTATGAATCAACAGGGAATTGAATGTATAGATAGTGATAATACTTCAAAATCAATTCATTGGAATCAAGTGGTTAAGGCTGGTTCTACAAGGAGTATTTTTTTTCTTCAATTGATGGATGGAGAAACAATTGTTCTCCCAAGAAGAGAAGTCATGAATTATCTAGGGGAAGTCATAGGAATGATTTCGAAAAATATCTCACCTGAAAAAGTAAAAATCAAATTATAAGTGGAGATTGGTTATGATATATGAAACATGGACACCTGACGAAACCAGAGCAATTGGAAAACAAATTGGTGAGAATGCAAAACCAGGTGAAGTTTATCTTTTAGATGGAGACCTAGGCGTTGGTAAGACAGTATTTGTTCAAGGCGTAGCAGATGGTCTTCTGATCCAAGGACCTGTTAACAGCCCGACCTTTACAATTTTACAAGTATATGAAGAGGGCAGAATTCCGTTTTATCACTTTGATGTGTATAGAATTGCTGATATTGATGAAATGGATGAAATCGGATATGAGGATTATTTTTTTGGCGACGGAGTCTGTTTTATAGAATGGGCAGAGTTAATCGAAGAAATATTACCAAAAGATTGCAAACAAATTCGAATAGAAAAAGACTTAAATAAAGGATTTGATTATAGAAAGATTACGATTCAATCCTAATTATTGAAATAGAGAATAAAAACAGAAAATCAAAACAGAAAATCAAAACAGAAAATCAAAACAGAAAATCAAAACAGAAAATTAAAATAAAAGGAATTAATACATAAGAATTGGAGTCAAACATGAAAATATTAGCACTGGACAGTTCAGGGCTGGTTGCATCTGTTGCAATCGCTGAGGATGACAAGCTGATTGCAGAATATACGGTACAATACAAAAAGACACATTCCCAAACGCTTCTTCCGATGCTGGATGAAGTATCAAAGATGATAGACCTTGATATCAAAACAATTGATATCATAGCCATAGCGAAAGGACCAGGCTCCTTTACGGGACTGCGTATTGGCGCGGCAACTGCAAAGGGACTTGCACTTGCAATCAATAAACCAATCATTGGCATTCCAACGATAGAAGGCCTTGCATATCAGTTATATGGAGCAAAACAGATAATATGTCCAATTATGGATGCAAGACGTGCACAGGTATATACAGGTCTTTATCAGTTTAAGCAACAACAAGAGGGAAAAAGTTATTTATCCAGGTTTGATTTAGAAGTGATTAGAGAACAGTGTACTTTACAGATTGAAGAGATTATTGAAGACATCAATCAAAGAAACCAGGAAGTAATTTTCACGGGAGATGGGATTCCGGTCTTTAGAGATACGATTGCTGAAAGTATTCACGTTCCCTATTCATTTGCACCTTTGCACAGAAACAGGCAAAGTGCAGCAGCAATTGCGGCACTTGCATTTGAATATCATAAGGCTGGTAGTATTACAATCGCATCAGAGTTTCATCCAGAGTATCTTAGGATGTCCCAAGCAGAGCGAGAAAGAAAGGAAAAATTATCCGTCCATGCTGATAGTGAGAGAAATGTATGATTCAGATGTAAAAGAAGTGGCACAAATAGAAGAAAAGGTATTCTCTATGCCGTGGTCTGAAGAAGCATTTAGAGAAATGATAAAATGCCCGGATGCATACTATGTAGTTGCAGAAGAAGAGGGTCAGATTCTTGGATGCTGTGGCGTTAGAAACATCCTTGGAGAAGGCGAGATTACCAATGTTGTTGTTATGAACGAGTACCAAAACAGGGGTATCGGGAGAATGATGTTGGAGTATCTGCTTGAGAAAGGCAGAAATGCCGGTGTTGAAGCCTTTATTCTCGAAGTTAGAAAAAGTAATGAAAATGCAATCCATTTATATGAAAAACTCGGATTTGTTACAGAAGGAATTCGTAAGAATTTTTACGAGAAGCCTGTAGAAGATGGATTGATTATGTGGAAAAGAGTCAAACAACAATTGGAGAACTCCGATTACAATTAAATTAAAGAGGTAATATATGTTAGATGTTTGTTTACTTGGGACTGGTGGAATGATGCCACTTCCTTATAGATGGCTGACTGCGTTTATGGCACGATATAATGGAAAAGATATTTTAATTGACTGTGGTGAAGGTACACAAATTGCCATGAAGGAAAAAGGATGGAGTCCAAAACCAATTGAAGTAATTTGTTTCACGCATTATCATGCAGATCATATCAGTGGATTGCCTGGCATGTTACTAACCATGGGAAATGCAGAACGCACAGAGCCGCTAACTATGATTGGCCCGAAGGGGCTTAACAAAGTGGTAACTGCACTTAGAGTTATCGCGCCGGAACTGCCATTTCAGGTTGAATGTATCGAAATAACTGAGACAGAACAGACATTTCAATTTGACGGTTATAAAATTGAAGCCTTTCGTGTGAACCATAATGTGACTTGCTATGGATATAGTATCGTGATTGACCGGATTGGAAGATTTCACCCTGAAAAAGCAATCGCACTTGGAATTGAAAAAAAATATTGGAACAGGTTACAAAAGGGAGAGACCATCACAGATGGGGACAGTCAATTCACGCCTGATATGATTCTGGGGGAGCCCAGAAAAGGTTTGAAGGTAACATATACAACAGATACAAGACCAACCGAAAGTATTATAACGAATGCAAAAGAAGCAGATCTTTTTGTTTGTGAAGGGATGTATGGCGAAGTAGACAAAGCTATAAAAGCAAAAGAGAATAAGCATATGACATTTCAAGAGGCTGCGTTGCTTGCAAATAATGCGAAGGTAAGAGAACTCTGGCTAACGCATTTTAGCCCATCCCTTACGAAACCTGAAGAGTTTATGCCTGAGGTTAGAAAAATATTCTCAAATGCATTTGCAGGAAAAGACGGAAAGACCAAAGAACTGTTTTTCGATGAAGACGAATGAATGAAACAACAGGGAGGTTCTTATGAGCAGGTTTAAAGGGACAAGAGGGACGATTGTATTAATAGTACTTATTTTAATGGCTCTTAGTTATTATACATATCTTTCAAACAGAAATGAAAAACCAGTTGATGAAAAACCAGAAATAACAAGAGTTCAGGACGTTTTGATGCGTGATCTCACAATCCAATATCCGCCATCGCCAAAAGAAGTTTTAAAATACTATTGTGAAATCACACAGTGCTTTTATAATGAAGAGTATTCAGAGGAAGAACTGAATGACCTTGCACTTAAAATAAGAGAATTATATGATGATGAACTCATTGCAGACAAATCACTGGAACAATATTTTACTGATCTGAAGCAAGATATTGATGATTATAAAGAAAAAGGTATTGTAATCTCAAGTTTTGCGACCTCAGCCAGTACGGATGTTGAGTATTCGACAGTAGAAGAGAAGGAGTATGCTTCTTTATATTGCACATTTACGTTAAGACAGAATACTGAACTTTCAGCTACTGTACATAAGTTTTTACTAAGAAAGGATGAAGACGGCCACTGGAAAATTCTTGGCTGGACGCTCGCAGATAAAGAAGTATATGAGTAAAATAAATAATGAAAACATAGAAAAATCAATTTCATTCGAGAGAGAGTTAGTCATACTTGGGATTGAAACATCTTGTGACGAAACAGCAGCTTCAGTGGTACGTGGAGGACGGACTGTTTTGTCAAATGTCATTTATTCCCAGATAGATCTGCATACGCTTTACGGTGGTGTGGTTCCGGAAATAGCTTCCAGAAAACATATTGAAAAAATTAATCAGGTGATTGAACAAGCATTAAAAGAAGCAAATACAAAACTGGAAGATCTAGATGCAATTGCGGTAACCTATGGCCCTGGACTTGTGGGTGCTTTGCTTGTTGGGGTATCAGCTGCCAAGGCAATAAGTTTTGCGTCGGGAATTCCTCTGGTTGGCGTCCATCACATTGAAGGTCATATCAGCGCAAATTATATTGAAAATCAAAATTTGGAACCACCTTTTTTATGTCTGGTTGTATCAGGTGGACACTCACACCTGGTATTAGTGAATGATTATGGAAAATATGAGATTCTAGGCAGGACAAGAGACGATGCTGCAGGAGAAGCTTATGATAAAGTGGCAAGAGCGATTGGCTTAGGATATCCAGGGGGTCCTAAAATTGATAAGATTGCAAAAGAAGGAAATCCAGATGCAATTCGTTTTCCAAGAGCCAGAGTTGATAATTCAAATTTTGATTTTAGCTTCAGTGGATTAAAATCTTCAGTGCTAAATTATCTGAATGGAATGAAAATGAAGGACGAACCTATTTGTGTTCCAGATGTTGCTGCATCTTTTCAAAAAGCAGTTGTTGATGTCTTAGTGGACCATTCTATGGCAGCATTAAAGGAATACAAAATAAATAAGTTCGCAATTGCAGGTGGTGTGGCATCAAATTCAGCAATCAGAGAGGCTTTTACAAGTGCATGTAAAGAATCAGGGGTTACATTCTATCATCCATCTCCAATTTATTGCACAGATAATGCAGCTATGATTGCAGTAGCGGGTTATTATGATTTTGTAAATGGAGTAAGAAGTGGACTTGACCTGAATGCAATTGCTAATTTGAAGCTAGGAGAACGGTGACGGTACAAACTAAAAGCATAGCAGGAGATTTCTGAGAGGATTATGAAAAATATAGCAATAATACTGGCTGCAGGTCAGGGAAAACGAATGAATTCAACTACGAAAAAGCAGTTTCTACTTATTAAAGAAAAAACAGTGCTACAATATTCAGTGGAAGCATTTATTCGGTCGGATATTATTTCTGAAATCATTATTGTAACGTCAGCGGATGAAATGGAAGAATTGAGACGAGAATATTGCAATGGTCTAACTTCCAAACCATGCCATGTTGTTGAAGGTGGAAAAGAACGGTATCACTCTGTGTACCATGCGCTAAAGACCATAGAGGAATGTGATTATGTATTTATTCATGATGCTGCACGCCCTTTTATAACAGATGAGATATTAACGCGTTCTTATGAAGCGGTTTTAAAATATCGGGCATGTGTTACGGGTGTTCCATCAAAAGATACGGTTAAAATCGCATCAGAAGATGGATATGTTGAGAAAACACCAGATCGGAACAAAGTTTGGGTGATACAGACACCACAGGTATTTTCGTATAGTCTGATCAGACAGGCTTATGAATCATTAATCAGCCAGGAAGAAGAACTTAGTCAACTGGGAATCACGATTACAGACGATGCCATGGTAGCAGAAAGATTTACAGATGTTCCGGTAAAACTGGTAGAAGGAGATTACCATAATATAAAAATTACGACGCCAGAAGACATCGAGCTTGCAGAGGTTTTCTGTAGAAGTATTTATGGAAATTGATGGTGGGGAACTCTTTTTATAGGTTAAGTATAGACATAAATACAGAGGGTTTTAAAAGGATAAAAAATCGATAAAAAACTTTGCAAATTTTATTGACAGCAAAATACAAAAATGATAGAATACAAATTGTCGCTGCGGGAGTAACAAACACAGCGAGCAAAACAAATTGTTTTGCAATAGGGAATATGGAGAGGTATCGAAGTGGTCATAACGAGGCGGTCTTGAAAACCGTTTGTCCGAAAGGGCGCATGGGTTCGAATCCCATCCTCTCCGTTTTTTTTTGGCTTTTGGAGAAGTACCCAAGAGGTTGAAGGGGCTCCCCTGGAAAGGGAGTAGGTCGTTAATAGCGGCGCGAGGGTTCAAATCCCTCCTTCTCCGTTCGGTTGAAAAAAATATAAAAAACATATTGACATGAAAGTGGCAACATGATATTATATTCAAGCTGACCGATACATAACAGCGAACAAAACAGACATCCGAAAGGATGGCAAACGAACCTTGAAAAGGAAACTTTGAAGATTGAAAGAATGAAAAGTTTCTAGGAAGTAAGATTCCTAAACAGTAATGCAACCTTGAAAATTCTAAAAAGAAATTTCATAGAACGGTCTGGAAACAGACAAACCAAAAAGCAGTAAAT
>QKAS01000021.1 GCA_003246295.1 Clostridia bacterium
TCTTGGAGCAAAAGGTCATATTGCTATTGCAACTAATAGTGTTGACAGAGCGGTTGCTTTTTTGGAAAAGCAGGGAATTGAATTTGATATGTCAACAGCTAAATATAATAATAATAAGCTAACAGTTGTCTATCTGAAGGAAGAGATTTCGGGTTTTGCACTTCATCTAATTCAAAAGTGATACTAATTTATCAATCTAACCATGTACAATGATGCCAAAAATAACCAAAATCCTCTTATGAAGTGCTGCCGTATTGTATCAAAACGATCTATATGCGGCAGCACTTTCCTTAAAAATGTGAATAAATTACAAATAAAATATAATATGATCCATTTTCTGTACTGGTTTACAACTTGCTCAATTAATGGATTTACTGCGATTTTTTTAAGAACAAAAGGACTAAGTAATACTGATATAGGTTTAGCAGTTGGCATAGGCGCTGTTTTTTCTATTCTGTTTTCACCTTTTTTATCAGCCATTATTGTGAATACAAAATGGATGACAATTCGAAAAATGATTGTTGTGATATATACTACTTCATTTTTAGTTTATATTCTTATGTCATATAGTGGTATTCCTATTCTGGTTACGATGATGATGTATGTATTACTGTTTTCCATTGTAATGTCAGTTGGACCATTTTTATCAGTCATCTTTTTGGATTATATTTCAGATGGAAGAAAATTAAATTATGGGTTGGCCAGAGGTTTCGGGTCAATTTCTTATGCTTTAGCAGCCATAATTATTGGTCAGTTATGTGATTATCTGAACCCTGATGTGTTGGTAATTGTGTTTATAATATCTGGAATTCTATTTCTTATACTGCTTTATTTGATGCCGGATTGCAAAGTAAGGAGCAGGGATGATTCATCAAAAACAAGAGGGACATTGGTAAATATTGTAAAATCATACAAAGTATTCATCCTATTTTTGATTGCTTTTTCTTTGATGCAGGGAGCATCAAACAGTCTTGGAACATATCTGATTTATTTTGTACAAAACCTTGGGGGGAATACGGCGATTTATGGTATTTGTATTTTTTGTATGGCCGCTAGTGAAATGCCAGTTATGGCAATTGCACAAAAACTCTTAATGAAAATAAGCTGCGAAAAACTTCTTACGTTTTCCCTGATATGTTACATTGGAAGAAATTTTACAATATGTATGGCAGGAAATTTAGTTACCTTTATCATCGGATTAATGTTTCAAAGCATAAGTTATGGATTGTTTACAGTTGTAATCACTTATTATGTTACTAGAAAATTACTCCCAGAATATAATCTGATGGGTCAAGCTTGGTTTAATATATTTTCCATTGGAGTATCTTCTGCAATAGGATGCCTGGTAGGAGGAATTCTTATGGATTCCTATGGTATATCGGGAATTAAAATTTTCACCTATATTCTTACGGCATCAGGTGCAATTCTTGCAGTATTTACATACCTGTACAGTAAAAGTAGGGTACTTTATGATTAAAAATAAAACATAATAATAACGTATACAATATTACAAACAACTTACGAGTCGTAATTTTGACTCTAAATAAGGAGGATAATATGAACTTAAATTTAAGACAAGAAAAAGAGTGTAAATTTGATGCTGTTTCATTGGGTGAAGTAATGCTTCGTTTAGATCCAGGTGAAGGAAGAATTCGAACAGCAAGAAGTTTCCGTGCATGGGAGGGCGGCGGTGAATACAATGTTGTGCGAGGACTTCGTAAATGCTTTGGATTGCGGACAGGTGTTATTACTGCTTTTGCAGAGAATGAAGTAGGTATGTTAATGGAAGATTTTATTTTACAGGGAGGTGTAGATACCTCTTTGATTAAATGGATGCCAACCGATGGAATAGGGTGTTTATGCAGAAATGGAATTAACTTTACCGAACGTGGTTTTGGTATTCGTGGAGCTGTTGGATGCTCAGATAGAGCCAATACTGCAATATCCAAGGCAACACCAGCTGATTTTGACTTTGAATACATTTTTGGTGAACTAGGTGTAAGGTGGTTACACACGGGCGGCATTTATGCTGCGTTATCCGAGCAGTCCTGTGAGACGGTTATTGCAGCAATTAAAACAGCAAAAAAACATGGTACTATTATTTCGTATGATTTAAACTATCGTCCATCAATGTGGAGCGCAATTGGCGGAAAAGAAAAAGCACAAGAAGTAAATAAAGAAATTGCAAAATATGTTGATGTTATGATTGGTAATGAAGAAGACTTTACTGCATGCCTTGGATTTGAGATTGAAGGAAATGATGAGAATTTGAAAGAACTTAATATTGAAGGCTACAAAAAAATGATCAATGAAGCAGTAAAAGTATATCCAAACTTCAAAGCAGTTGCAACAACGCTTCGGACTGTGAAGACAGCAACCGTTAATGACTGGAGTGCATTGTGCTGGGCAGATGGAGAAATCTATAAAGCAAAAGACTATATTGGGCTTGAAATCATGGATCGTGTAGGAGGAGGAGATTCCTTTGCCTCTGGACTTGTGTATGGATTAATGATAACAGGTGATGCAGAACTTGCTGTTAATTACGGTGCAGCGCATGGAGCGCTAGCTATGACAACACCGGGTGATACAACTATGGCAAGCAAAAAGGAAGTTGAAGCTATCATGGGCGGAGCAGCTGCAAGAGTGCAAAGATAAAAATGTTGTATTGGTATGATAAATAGTTTGTGATCAGGTTTGATCTTTAGTCCGGACAACCGGATAATCATGCAGTAACAAAACTGCGGTTATGTCAGATACAATATATGTGATCTGACATAACCCGTTCAGGAAAATATTCGGACCACTCTTTAAATCAATTGACAGCATCCACTAGTACTGTGCTTCAGCTTTTGTGCTAGGATGGGCGTATACTGTTTTGACGAAATTCTTTTGGTGTACATTTTGCTTCTATCTTAAATACTTTGGTAAAGTAATTATAATCTTCTATGCCGACAAGACTTGCGATCTCGTAAATATGAAGATCTGTATTGGATAAATAACTCTTTGCCGTTTGTATGCGAAGCTGACGAATGTGCTTCATAATCCCAGTTCCAAAGATTTCGTTTGTGACCTTATAAAATGTAGTTTTGTGATAGTTAAATTGTGAAGCAAGCTGTTCTACACATAAATCTTCGTTCAGATGTTTTATTATATAGGTGTCTATCTGAAATGCTAGACTATCCGGGTTAAGAGAAAGCTTTTCGGATTGATATAAATAGTACGCCATTATTTCCATAAAATGCACAGAGGATGCTAGAATGTTGGAGGGGATAATTTTTCGACTTTTAAAAGACAATTCCAATTGATGAAAATCAATATGAACATTACTTAAGGAAGCTTTTAATTCTTCAAATTTTTTGTAAGGTGACTCGGAAGTAAAAATTTGTCCGCTCATGATATAACCAATTATTAGTGAATCGGATTTTATTGGTATAATGATTTCTGCTAGACCGATATGACAATGGTAGATATTGGGCGTACTAGTTTTTTTGCATTTTTGAAAACCTTCATAATCGCAAAATTTGCATTTTTCATTCAGTGTTTCATCATTTCGAATATTTTTACAAAATGAAGAGAGTCGTGTTGGATATGCTAGTAGTTCCTGGAAATTTTTATCGAATAGCGCAATCCTAAATTTGGTTAAGTTATGAAAATCAACTAAGATTTGTGATACCTCGTTTAACGAATAAATCAATTCCATTTAAACTCTCCTTTGTTATTAGTATGTGATAGGAGTTTGTAAAACGCCGCAACCCATTGATTTTACTGGGCTATTGCTAACTTCTATATTAATTTTTTCTCCGGTAAATGGTATAATATAAGTAACCAAACTCAAAAAATATCATTTACATGGAGGAAAAATTAATGACTGTTTGTTCCCAACTGTCTCTTGCTGATGTTTATAAAAACTGTCAGGATTTAATGTTTTCTGATAAACCAATTTCCTTCTCTCTTTTAGAAAAACACCTTGATTTCTCTGGTTTTATTCCCATTAACTTCTATAATGCTTATTATCTTGGGCGTAACCGGATTTATCCCCTTAGTGCATTCATTGCTTCTCTCATTTTCCAGAAAGTTGCTACCATTCCTACGGATTCACAACTTATACTCCTTCTGAACATCTGTAAGGAGCTCCGCGATTTCTGCGATTTCAATTTAAAAACTGTTATCCATCAGCTTAAAGCATTTCATAAATCTTTAGGTGATAACGCTAAGTTCAATCCTTATGACAAGGCCTATTCTTCCATGCCTTCGCAGGCTGCTTCCAATCAGGAAGTGAAGCAGCTTCATATCAATGGGCATTTCTGTTATGCCCATAAGTTTATTATCATTACGAATGCTTTAGGTATCGTTCACCATATCACCTTTCTTGATAATGATTTCAAAAAACTTCATACTGAACTTATCATTGAGAAAAAGTCAGACTCCCCAGAGGAAGATAAATCATTTGGAGATTCCTCTGCATTGCAACCGGTGCTGAATGATTTCTTTGGGCTTCATCAGGATTTTCATCCGCATACCTTTTTAGGTGATGCAGCCTTTGACAAACTCGATCATTATAAGATCCTTCATGATACCTGCGGTTTTCAAAAAGTTTTGATTCCTCTGAATACTAGAAATTCATCCTCCCTTCCAAAGGTCGGATATAATGAACTCGGATATCTGCTCTGCCCGAATTATCCGGATCAGGCAATAAAATATGCCGGAACTACAAATGAAAGGGGACGCTCTAACCGAATCAAATGGTGTTGTCCTAAGGTTTACATGGTGAACGGACAATGGTTGTGCGATTATGGAAATCCATGCTCAGACGCCAAACTTGGTAGGACTACATATATTAATGATTCCTCCATTCTTCGTAATTATCCTGGTTTAGAACGGAGTACGATAGAATGGGATATTCAGTATAAAAAACGTACTGTAGTGGAGCAAACCATTCAACATTTGAAAGATAACATGTGTATATCAAATCGGAAAACCAGCAATCTAAAGACTACGAAGGCTGATGTGTTTCTGGCTGGTATCGCCAGCTTATTTACAGTAATTCTAGCAGACAGAATCAACAGCCAGAATACATACAAAGCATGAAACCATTGATTGCTTAAGCCTTATCGGATAAATGGATTACAACATCGCTCCATAATTCACATACACTTTTTATCAATAGCTTAATTTCTTAAATCAACCTTGAGTCTGAAATTCTGCAGGTCTGCTTCTTTCCTTACATTACATTTCGCAATTACCGATATTAATATGTGAACTAAATTACTATTTTTTAATTTTTTCTTACTATAAATATACATAAAATAGTTTTATATTTCAAGTATATATTTGAATACAAATTGTTAAGGAGACTAACTATGACAAAAAGAGAATTAGTAATTCAGTCATTACTTCATAAGGAAACAAGTCCGATTCCATTTCATATGGATTTTACTGAACAGGCATTAGATAATCTTATTACATTTACAGGAGATCCGGATATTGAGAGTAAGTTAGGATCATGTTTGCATTACAGACAGTATTGGGGATGGCCTACAGAAATTGAGGGAAGAAAAGGATACTTTAAAGATGATTTTGGTGTAATATGGAACAGAAATGGCGCAGATAAGGATATTGGTCTTCCAGATGAAAATCTAATAGAAGATTTAGAAGAAGAAGAATACCAATTTCCGAAAGTAGATGAAGCAAGACTTAGAGCTGAATTTACTGAGATTACCAAAGATAAAGATGACCGTTTTTATATGTATGGATTTGGGTTTTCTATGTTTGAAAGAGCGTGGTCAATTATGGGTATGGAGAATGTACTTTGCAGTATGGTTGCCTGTCCAGAAGAGACAGAACAGTTCTTTGAAAAAATTGGTGATTATTTCTGCCATTTAGTTGATATTGCTTTAGAATATGATTTTGATGGAATCTATTTTGGTGATGATTGGGGTCAGCAGAAAGGGTTAATAATGGGTATTGATCACTGGAGACACTATATTAAACCTCAGATGACTCGATTATATAAGAAAGTTAAAGATAAGGGAGTGTTCGTTTTCCAGCATTCCTGTGGAGACTGTCATGAATTATTTCCTGACTTAATTGAAATTGGATTGGACTGTTACCAAACATTCCAACCAGAAATATATGATGTTGCTAAAATAAAGAGTTTATATGGTGCTAAGTTAGCCTTTTGGGGTGGAATTTCTACACAGCAATGTTTACCATATGCAACTCCAGAAGGAGTAAAACAAGAAGTTGTAAAGATGTATGAATTGATGCATAACGGCGGTGGTTATATTATCGCACCAACACATGCGCTTGCATTTGATGTTCCACCAGAAAATATTTTAGCTATGGCTGAAGTGTTTAATAATCAGGATAAATACTTTATAAAATAACTCAACTTTCCCAGCAGATATTTCCGAATAAAGCCTGTATAAATGATGCCTGAGACATCATCCAATCAGTCACTTTACTTTTTATGCAAGATGTGATATCTGCAGACAACGCTGAAACATGCTCCACAAACAAAGCCATAAGACTTTGAAGTGCATTGGTTAAATCCATGTCCTGAATATCTTCACAGAACATGAAAAATAATTCGCCATACGTTTTCTGGTCATTTTGATTACGACGTATCCATTCCAGAATCGTATATCTTGTAAATACAATGGCAGTATGGCTTACCATTGCATCGTAAGTGCGGCTTTGAAATTCAGTGCCAAGTTTTAAGAAAGATTTAGATGATTTAAAGAAGCATTCGATAGACCATCTATTTCCATAAATACGTACGATTTCGGCATCGTCAAGAGAGCAATTTGTGCTTAGAATATATAAACAATCACTCTTTTTGTTACGATTTCATACGAATACAATCTTAACAGGAATTCCTGTTTTGGTGGTAACCACAAGTGAGCCAAATATGTTTTTAGCACCTTCGAATCGTACAAACTGCTTTAACCCCAGAAGGGTGTATTGCTTGCCACAATAGGTATAGCGTTGCTTAAGTTGTTTTACCATTCCAATAGCATCAATACCAAGCAAAAGGATTTCTTTCAGCATTGGCTCAGTGGTAAACCATGTGTCCATAAGAACATAATCAGCTTTGATACCGGAATTTAAAGCATTTTTCATCAAGAGAATTGCTGCATCAGTTTTTTGCATAATACTTTCTTTTCGAGCTTTAAAACCATTTGTGCGACGATCAATCGTATCAGAAATCTCTTGATAACGGTTGCTTTTCTCAGCAGAGGAAAGCATGTTAAAGCCAGTTGGAATAAAGCTGTATCCGTCAGACCATCCAAGTGTAAGAAGGGTAAAGCCCTTCTGATATTTATGCTCCACATGGTCATAGACACGTGCAAGAAGTTCCACAGCTTTGCTTCGGTTACGTTTTATAACAGAATCGTCCAGAACCAGAACGTTTACTCTCTCTGGGCGTGTAAGTGAATGAAACACAGTAGTAACTTTAACTGCAAGGAGTAAAAGAAATCTGCTCCAGTTATAGGATGTTTCATTTAGGAAACGGTAATAAGTATTCTTTGAAACAGCCTGGTCTTTATGTTTGGAGTTCAGGAAACGAAATAAATTCTTTCCCTGAAAAACTAACAATAGTAAAAATTGAAATACCTCATATGCAGAAATACCACAAGCTTTTGTAATGTTGGATTTTCGAAGTAATTTCCCGATTTGAAGCTCTTTCATAGTATCAGAAAACTTATTTGGGGTATGGTCATTTTGGTTCATTTGATTTATCATAAGATTAGCACCTCTTCTGCGATGGTTTATTTGATGTGGTAATCTTATTATACCAAAGATTAGGTGCTATTTTAATGTCAATGAACCAATTACAGTAATAATTTTGCTTGAAAAATCAAGCATTTTCACCAGCTATGTTGGTGGGAAAGTTGAGTAAAATAATATTGCCAACTAGTTTATTATAGAATTACCTCATAATATTTGTGATAACTTTCATATTTTTATATTGTACAAGAGTTGGTGGGTTGATTTGACTCAGAAATTCATGACTCTAGTAAATTAATATCTTTAGCATCCTATTATGAAAATGGTAGGGTGCTTTTTCTGCTTCTATTTAATGGAGTTAGTGAATGATGAGTAAGCGATGAATAACCGTAAGCGCATAATAAAACAGTGCCTTGTTTCTATATATTAGTCATGAGAAAATCGAATATCACACTTTTTACACTTTTCACACTTCTGTGTGAAAAGTGGGGATATGGAGGTTTCTTATGAGTAAAGCAAAAAAACTGACAAAACAGTATCGCCTGGAACAATGGACGTCTATCATCCAGGAGCGTATTAAGAGCGGCAAGCGTGTCAATGTATGGTGTAGCGAAAATAACATATCTCGCGATGCGTATTATTACTGGCTACGCAAAGTGAAACTTGAAACCACAGAGAACTCAGTACCAGAAAAACCACAGTTACCCAAGGTAGTCCCGCTTATCCCACCTATACCAACATATGAATCAAACAATAACTGCACTGCCATTATACTGAAAGTTAATGGTATCTCTCTAGAAATACAGGATTGCGCATCCGATACTATAATAGAGAAGACACTACGTGCACTCCGAAACATATGCTAGGTGACATTTCAAAGGCTCAGGGCATATACATAGTCTGCGGCTATACGGATATGAGAAGATCGATTAATGGTCTTTCTGCATTAGTGCAGTCAAGCCTTGGACTAGATCCTTGTTCACGAAAGCTTTTCCTGTTCTGTGGTAAGCACGCTGACCGGATGAAAGCATTACTCTGGGAGGATGACGGTTTCATACTCTTATATAAGAGGCTTGAGAACGGGAAATTCAAATGGCCACGTACCGAGGAACAGGTAAGAGATATCACTTGGCAGGAATTTCGGTGGCTCACTGAGGGGTTATCTATAAACCAACCAAAAGCAATAAAAAAGGCTGAAAAAGGTACTGTCTGTTAATACAAAAACATGCTGAAAGCCTTGATTTTACTGGAATCCTTCCATTTTTTATGGTATAATGACTTAGGAAAGTATCAGGTTTAGGAGTTTAGAAAAACAGGTTGTAGTCTACCTGCTTTTCTAAGATTCTAAATGTGATTCTTTCCAATTGAACAATAGTCGCGGATCTTTGTTGGTGCCTATGGGATTTCAA
>QKAS01000073.1 GCA_003246295.1 Clostridia bacterium
ATAATCAGCAAATAACATCTTGATTCCAACTCCATTATACAATATACTAATTTCAAACAGAACTATATATTTATTTTATCAAAAGCATGAAAATTGGAGGTATTACTTATGCAGATGGAACAATTACAAAAAGATATGGTAGCAGCAATGAAAGCAAGGGATAAGGCTCGTAAGGATGCCATTTCTACTCTTGTATCCGCAGTGAAAAAGCTTGCGATTGATGAGGGCTGCCGCGATGATATACCTGAGGAATTAGTAGATCGTGCGATCCTCAAAGAAATGAAATTAGTAAAAGAACAACTAGACACCTGTCCCTCTGAAAGGCCCGAATTAAAAGCAGGTTATCAGGCTTCCTACGATGTGATCAAAGAATATGCTCCTGCCATGATGTCCGAACAGGAAATAATAACTTTTATTCAAAATAATTTTGCAGATGCGTTATCCACCAAAAATAAAGGATTAATCATGAAAGGTATTATGGCTGAGTTGAAAGGAAAGGCCGATGGTAAATTAATTAATCAGGTTGTCGGAGATTTATGTAAATAAAAATCTGATTCCTAGTGTACTGCTCTCTTTGTTATGTAAATACATGTAATTAGAATGAGTAAGGGTGTCTCAAGTTTGATATGCTCCCTTCTAGGTAGACAAGTGAAATAATAAAAACTTGTTACTTAGGAGGGAGCATATTTTAATGGCATTTAAACATAAATATACCTACATAGATAAAGAGAAAATAATTATTGAATATCTCAATAATACTTATGGTTTCCGAGAATTATGTCGTATCTACGGGATGAGTCAAAGCTCACTAAAAAGTTGGATCCGCCTATACAATGCTTTTGGATTTGAAGGGTTAAGAACAAGTAGTCAAGCAAGTAGATATTCTTCCGTGTTAAAAAAGGCGGCGGTCAATGACTATCTGTATGGAAAGTTTACAGCTCCTGAAATTCTGAAAAAATATAAAATCAGGTCAGAAACACAACTCAGAAAATGGATTATGAAGTATAATAGTCATGAAGAATTAAAATCTTTTGGAACAGGGGAAAAGACTGTCATGACTAAAGGAAGAAAAACCACATTTGATGAAAGAATTGAGATTATACAGTATTGCATTGCGCATGATCATAATTATACAGAAACGGCAGAACAGTATCAGATATCTTATCAACAGGCAAGAAATTATACTGTAAAATACGAAAGTGATGGAATTGAAGCATTAAAGGATAACCGTGGAAAGAGGAAATCCGAAGATGCTATGAGTGAACTAGAAAGGCTGCGTGCTGAAAATAAAATTTTAAGGGCAGAGAAAGAACATGCCGAAATGGAGGCCTCCTTCTTAAAAAAACTCGAGGAAATAGAGAGGAGGCGGGGCTAAGCCTAGTACGACACGAATTCATTTATCAGGCAATCAAAGAAGAAAATGAAGAGCACTGCTATCCGATTATTGCACTTTGTAAACTGGGGAAAGTATCACGAGCAGCTTATTATAAATGGTTGCATCGAGGAATTTCAGAAAGCGAGATTGCAAACCGCCTCATTGCTGATGAGATTGAAAAGATTCACGAAGAAAGTCCTGATAAAGGGTATCGAAGAATACGGGATGATTTAGAACGATATCATGATATTAAAGCAAATGATAAACGTGTTCTACGTATATGTCGTAAGCTAGATATAAAATCAACAATTAAATATGCAAACAATGGCTGTACGAGGCAAGCGGCCCATCCACAATACATAGCTGAAAATCTACTAAATCGTGAATTTAATGCAGATGCACCTAATAAAAAATGGCTTACGGATGTAACAGAATTCAAGTATTATGTCGGATCGGTAGTGCATAAGATATATCTTAGTGCTATTTTAGATTTATTTGACAGACGAATTGTATCTTTTGTAATCCGAGATTCTAATAATAACGCATTAGTATTTGATACATTTGATATGGCTGTAGAAGCAAACCCAAAAGCACATCCATTGTTTCACAGTGACAGAGGATTTCAGTACACAAACAGAGCTTTTCATTCAAGGCTAGAGAAAGCTGGAATGACTCAGAGCATGTCCAGAGTTGCCAAATGTATTGATAATGGTCCCATGGAGGGGTTCTGGGGGATATTAAAACGGGAGAGATATTATGGAAGCCGATTTACAAACAGAGAAACGTTAGTGAAAATGGTTGAGGATTATATAGATTACTATAACAACAGACGCCTGCAAAGAAATCTTGGAGTATTAACTCCTATGGAAAAACATGAAATCCATTTGCAAGCAGCATAAAAACTGCCAGCAGGTTTCACCTACTGGCAGAAAAGATTTTTATTTTTTTAATTGTCTACTTGACGGGGAGCGGTTCAGAGCGGTTCATCCATATGTAACGTCCCGTTTTTAACATTTTCCTTACCAAAGTATTCCTGCATCCATTTGTTATTCGCTTCAACCCATTCATCGATATCAATCGTATCTGCCATACCGTGTGACATTGTTGCTAAAATTTCCATACCGATCACTGCATTAGAATACAGCTTTCGTGAATTAGGACCCTTATAGTATTCAAGCTCCATGTATCGAGTTTTAAAAAGTTGAAACCAATCAGAGCCTTCTTCGCCTATAACACACCTGTTAAGATGAGATAATTCTTGATTTACGTTTTCGGCAAAGCTAACTCGATTAACGTGTTCACATCTTCTTTTCATTTCCTGATGTTTGTTTCTGTTTAATTTCTCTACTCTTAAAATAGC
>QKAS01000019.1 GCA_003246295.1 Clostridia bacterium
AATATGTTTTATTAATATGTTTATATTAATAGATACCTTTTTTATTGTCAATATAATTTCTCAAAATCTGTTCCTATCTATCTTAATAATGAATCCTAATCACTTTCAGATTTAATTTTTTTGACAAAAAAGCTGCATTATCAAGACACTTCCTGATAATGCAGCTACATTTTTATATAATATGCATTTAGCTACTTACAATTTTATTTACAGTTTCAAACTTCTTCTGGCAACTCATCAGATGCTGATTCTGCTTGATATTCTATATCGTAGGCTTCTTCAACTTCTTCTTGCTCTGGTAGTTCTTCCTTCAATTTAAATTCTGATACCAGTTCTTCCAAATCTTTTGCAAGATTTGCAAGCATGGTGGTGGTTGCAGATACCTCTTCAAGATTCGCTGTTTCTTCCGTTACAATTGCACTAACTTCGTTAATCTCGACTACATTTTTGTCCGTTGCAGAATAGATAATATTCATTCCTTCCACGGTCTGATCCATAACAGATGCAAGCTGTTCAATTTTTTTCATAATCTGAAGCACTTCATGGTTTACTGTTTCTGTACTTCCTTTTATCATTGTAAAGCTTGTTCTTGTATCTTCTGCAAGATTATTTCCTTTTTCAAGTTGTGATAAACTCTGTTTCATCTTATCACTCATAAGCTCTGCTTCTTTTTGGACAGATGAGATCATTTCACCAATCTGATGCGCCGCATTTTGTGAATCATCTGCTAGCTTCCTTATTTCTGTAGCTACTACTGCAAATCCTCTTCCTGCTTCACCTGCTCTTGCAGCTTCAATAGATGCATTCAGTGAAAGAAGATTGGTTTGACCAGCAATCTCCTCAATTGTACTTAAGGCTGTGGTCATCTCTCTTGTGCTGTCGCTGAACTTACGGAATACTTCCGCCATACTGCTCATACTATTATTTACAGATTGCATCTGTCTGACATAAGCTGCTACATTTTCTGTACCAAGTTCTGCTTTTGAGAGTGCTTCCTCTGAATTATCTTTAATTCTTTCTGCATTGGATGTGACTTCACGAGAAATACCTCCCATATCTGTCACTTGCTGCATAATATGTTTGGACTCTTCTGTTTGTTGTTCCAGATGAGTCATCATTTGATCAATTGCTTCAGAAATTTTCACACTTCCCTTTGTATTTTCACCGATACTAATTTCTACAATACCGGTCGCACTTTCCATTTCTTTGGTTCCTTTTGATACTTTCTGGATAACATTTGCCAAATTCTGTTTCATTAAATTAAATGCATCCGCAAGATCTTTTGTTTCATCACTTGAGTTCAGAATAATGTCTTCAACTGTAAGATCACCGCCAGCTAATACGGCAATTCTTTTCTGAAGTTCAATAATCGGTTTGGAAATTCCTGAAGAAACTCTGATTGCAATTACAACTGCAATTACAGTAATAATAAGAATCCCAATAATTAACAGCCTAATCATTCCCATAAAATTAGTTGAAATTTGTTCCTGGACATCTTCACTTCTGGCAATTTCATATGTCAGCAGCGTCTCTGCACGTATGGTAATAAAACTGGCATGGTTTACCATGCTCTTTGCATATTCTGCACCAGCAGACGAAAAGTTATCACCACAAGCTGCTACAAGCTCATTATATGCTGTTGCATAATCTTCTACTGAAGATCTTACTGGAATCATCTGATTCTGATTCTGGCTATAAATAGGATCTGTTCCAATATTTTTTTCAATATCATCCAGATATGTTAACATTTCTTCCGTCATCTCTGTATATCCACTCTCAGATATGCTTCCTCCAATGGAACAAAGATTCATGATGGTTTTCGCTGCCTGTGTAGAATTTGTTTTGATAAAAGTAATTTTTGATATGTTTTCTAGCACTCCTGCATACTCACTGCTGTATTTCATAGACTGAAAGCCGAGAACAAACAACAATATGAGCATAATCCCAATAATTCCAAATACAAGAGAATTAATTTTCCCTTTTATACTTGATTTCTTTAGTGATGCCTTTCTCTTTTTTACTTTCATAATCTTTTGTTCTTTTTTTTGTCTTTTCATACTTTGTATTCCTTCCGCAATTTATTCGGTGGCCGTTCATATGCACATTATACTTTGAATGGTCTTTTTAATCAACCATCTTTGTAAAATTTGTATACTACAAAAGTACTAGTACTATATTTATTGATCATTTTATGTTCTATTTTTAAAAAAACCAATAAGTTTATGCAACGATTTGCTTAAAACTTCTTTCTCTTCTGACGTTAGATCCTTTACAATTTCTGTGATCATCTTTTCATGAAAAACCCTATGATGTTCATGAGCCTGACGCCCTCTATCAGTAAGTGACACCAACACTACCCTTCTATCCTCATCACTTCTTATTCTCTGTACATAACCCTTTTTAACAAGACTGTTCACAGAGATTGTAAGTGTTCCCATCGTAACGCCAAGCGCTCTCGCTACAGTTGACATATTCTTTACCGTTCCAGTGCCAATAGCTTCCATAACATGTACATCATTTGTGGTAATACCCAAAAAATCCTCAGTCTGTATCGCTTTTTCTTCTATTTCATTAATATCCTTGAATAAACTAACCAAAAGTTCATTCAACACCTGATTAATATCCATATTTACACCCATCTGCGTCTATCTAAACGCTTGCCAAATTTATCCTGCTACTATACTTCCTGTACCTTCTTTGAATTTATAGTTTGATTCTTTTCAATACAAATCTATTATAGTATATTTTTTACTGGTTTGACAAACAAATTTGCCGATATTTGGGCATTTATCAAGGTTTGCGCGTTCTTAAAGCCCAGTATATTACTACTGGGCTTTAACGTTAGACTCCATTTTCATTCTATCACTTCAATCTCATAAGGCCAGTCAACAATACCACCAAATTCAATGAGATCTGTATATCCAAGGTTAGCTAGTTTTTGAGATGCCTGCTTACTTCGATTTCCACTTCTACAATAGATTAAAATCTTCTGATCCTTATCAGGAAGGAGATCACTTACATCTTCATCAATTGTCTCATTTGGTAGCAACACCGAATTTGGAATATGTCCTTCATCATATTCTTCTTTTGTTCGAACATCTAAAATCAGATAGCCTGTTTCTTCATCCATAATTTTTTTTGCTTCTTCGGCGGTTATGCTAACATATGCTGACTTTTCGGTTTCATTTATATCTTTCGCATCCTTAACGGTACATCCCCCTATCAAAAAAGCCACGATTGTTAATGTCGCAAATTGGATTGTCTTTTTAAATTTTTTCATTTTTCCCTCCTGACCAATGTCATGATTCAGATTGACAAAATTTTTCAATCAATCTAATCAATTCATCCTGGAATTTTTTATCGTCTTCTGTCGTTCTTTTTGAAGGACCTTTTCCTCGAAATTTTCCAGATTTTCTTGTCTTTTTTGATATATGCCTCTCCATCAAAAGGCTATCAATATTATATTCTGTATATTCTTTGCCATTTTGATGAATTGCATACATTCCTTTTCCAAGCACCATCGCCGCAACCCCATAATCCTGGGTCACTACAAGATCCCCTTTTTTACCAATTTCTATTATTTTAAAGTCTACCGCATCCATACCACTTGGCACAGTGACTATGTCACCATACGAACTCGATAGAGTATGATTTTCATCACACACAAAAACAAGTGAAATTTTGTATTGTTCTGCAACTTGCTCTACAATTCTATTGACCGGGCATGCATCTGCGTCTACTAGTATTCTCATCTATATTCCTCCAACATATGATCTAGGTAACTTCTGTCCCAAAGTAAAATTCTTAATTTTTTAGCTGCTTCAACTGCAGGTGCCGTGAAATACTGATTTGTCATAACAGCTCCTACCATCTTTTCATAATACTCTTTTCCAGCATAGGTTTCCTGGATAGCCTTCACACCCACTGGTTCCTGGTAGCATTTGCACTGAATTCCATAGGAAACACCGTCTTTTTCTGCAAGGATATCTATTCCATAATCTCCGCTTCCTTTTGTAACTTCAACCTCACAAAATCCATTTTGTCTTAAAAGTTGTGCACAAAAATATTCAAATTCTAGTCCTTCCATTTCATCCATACTACTTTTTGTATAATCTCTTTGAAAGCGTTTAGAAATAAAATAAATAATTAATGAAATTATGACTAATAAAATAATACCTGCTCCTATGAGCAAAAAGTCCTGTCTGATCATGATTCACCCTTCTTCAAATGAGATAATTATCCATAAAAGTAAATCCCAGTCATTCCGACTGGGATTATTAATTATAACAAATTTACACCTCTCTGTGCTGCATATTCGATTACATCTTCAGGCCATACCGATGCCTGGACTTCACCAAGATGTGCTTTTCTAAGAAAAAACATACAAATTCTGGACTGTCCAATTCCACCACCTACTGTAAAGGGAAGTTCTCCATTTAACAGGGCCTTCTGAAAAGGCATTTGTGCTCTTTCAGGACAACCTGCGATTTCAAGTTGTTGTCTAAGAGATTCTTCATCTACACGAATTCCCATAGAAGAAAGTTCCAACGCCATATCTAAAATTGGATAATATACAATAATATCACCATTTAACTGCCAGTCATCATAATCAGGTGCTCTTCCGTCATGTTTTTCTCCTGATGCAAGTGCACCCCCGATCTGCATAATAAATACTGCACCTTTAATACGAGCAATTTTATTTTCTCTTTCCTTTGGTGTCAGATCAGGATATTTATCTTCTAACTCTTGTGATGTAATAAATGTAATTTCCTCTGGAAGAAAACATTCAACATAGTGATACCTATTTGCAATATATTTTTCTGTAACTCTAAGCGCTTCATAAACTGACTTTACAATTTCTTCTAACTTTTCGCGATTTCTGTCTTCTTTTGCAATAATCTTTTCCCAATCCCACTGATCTACAAAAATAGAGTGGATATTATCGGTTTCCTCGTCTCTTCGTACGGCATTCATATCCGTATAAAGACCTTCTCCTTGAGAAAATCCATATTTTTTTAACGCAAGCCTTTTCCATTTTGCAAGAGAATGAACAATTTCAACTTCTCTGTCATTTTGTTCTTTAATTCCAAATGATACAGGTCTTTCCACACCATTTAAATTATCATTCAATCCTGACTCTGGAAAAACAAATAATGGCGCCGATACTCTTCTAAGATTAAGCTGTGTTGCCAATTCGCGTTCAAAAAAGTCTTTTACTCTTTTGATTGCTTTTTCAGTATCTTTGATATTCAGAGTAGATTGGTATCCTTCCGGTATGTAAATTTTACCCATTTCCATATCTCCTTATAGTTCACAATTATTTACAGTTCGTGGGAACGGGATTACATCCCTGATATTGCTCATTCCAGTTAAATACATCACGCATCTCTCAAACCCAAGTCCGAATCCTGCATGTCTTGTCGATCCATACTTTCTTAAATCAAGGTAAAAACCATAATCATCAGGGTTAAGATCCAGTTCTTTCATTCTGGCCGTCAGCTTATCGTAATCATCTTCTCTCTGACTTCCTCCTATGATTTCTCCAATGCCAGGAACTAGACAATCCATTGCAGCAACTGTCTTATTATCATCATTTAATTTCATATAAAATGCTTTGATTTCCTTTGGATAATCCGTTACAAATACTGGTTTCTTAAATTCTTTCTCTGTCAGATATCGTTCATGTTCTGTCTGTAAATCACAACCCCAGGATACTTTATACTCAAATTCTTCATTGTGTGCTTTTAATATTTCAATTGCTTCTGTGTAAGTAACATGTGCAAAATCCGAATTTACGACATGTTCCAATCTCTCTAAAAGTCCCTGATCAACAAATTGATTGAAAAATGCCATCTCTTCAGGCGCATGTTCACATACATAAGTAATGATATACTTGATCATACTCTCAGCGAGCATCATATCATCTTTCAAATCAGCAAACGCCATTTCAGGCTCAATCATCCAGAATTCTGCTGCATGTCTTGTTGTATTGGAATTTTCAGCCCTAAATGTTGGTCCAAATGTGTAAATATTCTTAAATGCCATGGCATAAGTCTCACCATTTAGCTGACCACTCACTGTAAGATTCGTCTGTTTTCCGAAGAAATCTTTGGAAAAATCAATTTGTCCAGCTTCTGTTTTTGGTAAATCATTCAGATCAAGTGTTGTCACCTTGAACATTTCACCAGCGCCTTCACAGTCACTGCCAGTGATTAATGGTGTGTGCACATATACAAATTCTCTCTCTTGAAAAAATTTGTGTATTGCATATGCTGCAAGCGATCTGACACGAAATACTGCTTGAAATGTATTTGTTCTGGCTCTTAAATGTGAAATGGTTCTTAAGTATTCAAAAGAATGGCGCTTTTTTTGTAATGGAAAATCTGGTGCAGAAGTACCCTCTACCTCAACGTGTGTTGCCTGTAACTCAAATTTTTGCTTTGCACCTGGTGTACTGGTAACAATTCCCTTTACAATGACCGCGGCACCAACATTCAACTTAGAAATCTCTTCAAAATTACTCAGAGCATCGGAATAGACTACTTGTAATGGTTCAAAAAAAGTACCATCATTTATCACAAGAAATCCAAATGTCTTGGAATCTCTCTTGCTCTTAAGCCAACCTCCGACTGTCACTTCTTTATCAGTATATTGTCCTTCATTTCGAAATAATTCTTTTATGTGGATCAGTTCCATATCAAACTCCTTTTCTGTACTATTCTTGAACTAGTATAGCTTAGCGTCCAAACAAATTCAAGATAGCGTATGTTTCTTTTCATAAAAATAGTTCATAAAGCGAATAAAATCTTCTTCACATAGCGGCGGTGAATAAAAATACCCCTGTATGCAATCTATTTCGGCTTTTTCCAGATACTCTATATGTTCTTGTGTCTCAGCACCTTCACAAATTACTGACAATCCCATATTATTAATAAAGTGAGTAATATTTTTAAAGAACTCTGTTTTACTATTACTTTCTATCGATGTCCATAGTAAATTTTTATCAAGTTTTATCGTGTCAAAAGGTAACCTTACAATATACTCCATATTCGCATATCCTGTACCAAAGTCATCAAGTGAAAAACTGATTCCTCGTTGATAAATTTTCTGCAGATTCTTTTCAAGCATCCCAAAAGATGCTGCTGCCGATTCCGTTATTTCGAAATCAATCATAGATGGATCTATCTCATACTGATCTAATATCGAAAATATTCTTTCTTCAAGGTTTTCCTGCATACACTGAATCACCGAGAGATTGACGTCAATATGATCCATATTCCATTTAATAATGTCATTATTTTTCAAAAACATACAAACTTTTTCCAGAACAAGTTCTCCAATTTTTATAATCAACCCATTCTGTTCTGCAATTTGGATGAATAAATCTGGTGCTATTGACCCCAAAACTTCGTCATCCAGTCTGACCAATGCTTCTGCCGCTACTACCCGATTCTCTTTTCGAGATACAATTGGTTGGTAATAAACCCTAATACTATCTTTTTCTATTGCTCGAATCAATGCTTCATTTACTTTTTTATTTAAGAGACTGCTTTCCTTATATGTTCTATCAACAAGGTGGCAGCTCGACTTTCCTTCTTTCTTTGCTGTCACAATTGCATAATCTACTGTTGTAAGCAATTCTCCAACCGTCTGATATTCCAATCCATTAAAACCCAGAACGCAAGATGTCAGCTGAATTTCCGTTTCTTCAATCATCCATACTTTTGGGAAATTTCTCATATGTATTTCCACAGACTCTATCTTATCAATAGCACCCGATGTAATAACGGCAAACTGATCTCCACTGAGTCTGAACACATTTCCATTGGGTATTATCTGATCAAAATACTGTGCAACTTTTTTCAGTAAAATATCTCCATTTTTTATACCTATAATAGAATTAATCTGTTTAAAATCATCCAATGCAAATACATATACTGAAAATGGAATTTTACTCTCAAAAAATTCTTTCAGATACGGTACAAATACTGCCCTATTATAAACGCCCGTAAGAGTATCCACCTGATTATATGGGTTTTGAATTGAATGATAATAAATCATAAGTGGAATTGCTGCTGAAAGGCCAATTAGCATATATCTTGGATAATAATATTGAATAACAACAAATAAAGATATAATTAAAAATGTCCCTGCTAATAAAAGCGTTCTTCTGATTCCTATTTTTCTTCTTTGAAGTATTATCCACAGAAATCCGCTACCACCATAAAGATAATACACGAGATAAAGCGTCCAATGCATTGGACCCTGCTGATATTGATGCATCTGATCAAAATAAAAAACTTGTTTTGTCACATAGGTGAAAAGCATATAAGATGCCTCTGCCAAATATGGTAACAACAGAAAGAAAACTGCAGCAGTATGCAGCTTTCTTAATTTTCCCGCAAGGGCAACTGTATAAATAAAAAATAAAACGGTTGAAATCCCTGTTGCAAGTAAAAATGAAGCATTCAGTATATGCAATAGCACGATTGGAATTTTCGTTGCTATTTCAGCAACAAGAACTGTCAGGATATTTAAAACTGATCCGGAAAAGCAAAAAATTAAAAGCCATCCATATGTTTTATTCTGTATAGTCGGAATTTTCTTGTGTCGAAAGTAATCACCCAGAATGACAAGCAGGATGATTGCTGCTGATATTTCAAAATGTATCACGTACTGCATGCCTGTCTCCTTTGCGCATTAAAACACTCTTTGAGTATTATAACAGACAGGCGCTTCTGCGTCATCCATTTTTCCGATAGGACGCACCGAAAAATTTAGAGATTATATTATGTATTCTGAGGAAGTGCCTGTAAAACAAGGATTGATCTGGGATCAACCGTCATACAATCCCTACGGATTAAACGCTTTGTTTTCATAATACTTTCTTCCTGAAATGTATCAACAAGAAGATGCCAATATAGTCCCTCTTTCAAGGAAGGCAAACAAACAATTTGTTTTTCCCAATAGGTATTGATCATGATGTAAATTAAATCATCCTCACTATTATCTTTTGTTCTTCCTGCATAGAGAATACACAATAAATGATTATTTCCTTCAAAGTTTACTTCCCATGGTTTTGTACCATGAATACTTCTAAGTGGCCAGTTCAAAGAACTCATTGTTGTGTCTTTTCTAACAATATCATGTTCTTTTCTAAAGGCGATCATATACTGGAAAAATTCAAATAAGTTTTTATTTTTATCTAGTAGTCTCCAATCAAGCCATGAAATGATATTATCCTGACAGTAAGCATTATTATTTCCATACTGCGTATTTCCAAATTCATCTCCTGATAAAAACATTGGAATACCTCTGCTGCACATCAATATAACACATGCATTTTTTACCAGTCTTCTCCTGATTGCGTTTATTTTAGGATCGTCCGTCTCTCCTTCTACACCACAGTTCCAGCTCAGATGGTTATTATCTCCGTCTGTATTGTTCCAGCCATTTTTTTCATTATGTTTTTCATTGTAAGTATATAGGTCGTGAAGCGTAAAGCCATCATGACAAGTTAAAAAATTTACAGATGCATTTGCACCACGATGTTCCGGATGATACATATCTTCCGATCCCAAAATTCTATTTGCCGCTTCTCTTATAATCCCATAATCTCCTTTGAGAAAGCTTCTTATATCATCCCTATATTTACCATTCCATTCCATCCATCTGTTCCATGACGGAAAAGTACCCACCTGATAAAGTCCACCTGCGTCCCATGCTTCTGCTATTAATTTAACCTTTCCAAGAATAGGATCAAATGCAAGACTTTGTAGCAATGGTGGTTTGCTCATTGGTAATCCATCTTCATTTCGTCCCAGTATACTGGCAAGATCGAAACGAAAGCCGTCAACACGATAAGTTGTTACCCAGTACCTGAGACACTCGATAATCATTTGCTGGACAATTGGATGATTGCAATTTAATGTATTTCCACAACCACTAAAATTATAATAGTATCCATCTGGTGTAAGCATATAATAAATATTATTATCAATTCCTTTGAATGAAAAATATGGACCATATTCATTTCCTTCTGCTGTATGGTTGAATACAACATCAAGGTATACTTCTATCCCCTCATCATTTAAAGCTTTAATTAACTGCTTTAATTCATTTCCTTCTCTATTATATTCGATGCCTGCACAATACCCCGTGTTGGGCGCAAAAAAACTTACTGTATTATATCCCCAGTAATCAAGTAATGCTTCACCATTAACTTCTCTTCTATCTCTGAGCTCGTCAAATTCAAAAACTGGCATCAGCTCAACAGCCGTTATCCCTAATTCTTTTAAATATGGAATTTTTTCCATCATTCCAGCAAAGGTTCCTGGATTTACTACTTTAGAAGATTCATGCTTTGTAAAGCCTCTCACATGCAATTCATAAATTATAATATCTTCAAGTGGTAGTAATGGTTGTCTGCTGTTACCCCAGTCAAAATCATCCTTCACGACTCTTGCTTTATAATGAAATCCGGCATCTGGTCTTTTTCCCCATACGCTCTGGCCTGTTACTGCTTTTGCATAAGGGTCAAGAAGCATTTTTGTTTTATCAAAAATGATACCTTTTTGTGGATTGTAAGGACCCTCCAGCCGATATGCATATTCAAATTCTTCTATGTCTAATTTAAATACTATCATTGAAAAAACATTTCCTATTCGATAATGATCAGGAAATTTAAGAATCGCATATGGCTCATTCTCCATTCTGTGAAATAATAAAAGTTCGCATGAAGTAGCCTGGTTTGAATGGATTGTAAAATTCACTCCTCCGGGGATTGCAGTTGCTCCGTTTATCTCATAAAATCCTGGACGTACTTCGTAACCTTCAATTTTATCAAATGCAACTAAATGAATTGTTCTATTCTGAATTTCCGCCATACTTACACTCCTCTTCCAAAATATAACGCAAGTTTATGACTGTATTTTATCACTATTTTTATTAATTTACAGTAATAATTTATATATTTACGAAATATTTATACAATTATTATGGCCTTGTTCACAAGTATTTACATCTTTATCATTTAATCATATAATAATTATTAAGAAAAAATAAATTTTCTATAAAACATTAAAAGAGAGGTATGCCAAATGGAAACAATAATAAATCGTATGAAAGATATGAAAATTCGATTAAGAATTGCTGCGCTCCCTGTCGTTGCAGTATCCTTTCTTACGATACAGTTTGTACTTTCGATTGTATTTAATAACAGAATTCTAATGTCTATTATTTATGTGATTGCTGTTATAACAGGATACTTATTCTCAAAACTGATTTCAAAATCAATTCTGATTAAAATTAAAAGCGTGAAAGAACCTCTTGAGGAAATTGCTTCTGGAAATTTGAATGTAAGAATTGACGATGCAAGTAAGACGATGGATGAATTTGGTGATTTAGCTGTTTCTATCGAAAAAACTCTAGTCCAACTAAATTTATATAGTTCGTATATCAATGAAATTGCTGAAATTCTGGAACAATTAGCAAATGGTAAAATGAAGCTACAGATAAGGAGTTCGTTTGATGGCGAATTTCGAAAAATTAAGGATGCACTTTTATCCATTTCATCTTCATTAAATCAGACACTGCAAACCATAGAAGCGTCTTCTGAAACAGTAACCGATAAATCAGAAATTATGTATGACTCTGCTGCCAGATTATCTGATGGAACATCTGATCAATCCAGCTCCATCCAAGAACTGACCGCCTCGATTCAGGAAATTACACATCAGGTATCTAATAATGCAACAAACGCTCTTGATGCTAAAAACAAAGTAACAGGAATGGCAGATACCGTTAGTCAGAACAACACCGAGATTCAGGACTTATTAAAGGCAATGGATGATATAAAAATATCCACAAATGAGATTATTAAAATTATTCAGACAATTGAAAATATTGCGAGCCAGACAAATCTGCTATCTCTTAATGCCTCCATTGAAGCAGCAAGAGCTGGTGAATTAGGTCGAGGTTTTGCTGTTGTGGCTGGTGAAATCGGCAATCTTGCAAATCAAAGTGTTGATGCTGTAAAAATGACTTCAACTTTAATTTCGAATACTGTCTCTGCTGTAGAAAAAGGAGCAGAAATTGCAGATCATACTGCATCTTCCTCTGGCGCTCTTGCTGAAATAGCAAATGATATTACTGATATTATGGATCATATAAGTGAAGGTTCCCAGACGCAAAGTGATCTTTTAAAACAATTTTCGTCTGCTGTGGAACAGATTGCTACCGTTGTAAACCACAATGCTGAACAAGCTTCAGAGACTGCTGAAATATCTAATTCTCTTAAGTCGGAAGCACACCATCTCAAACAACTGGTTGCAAAGTTTGAATTATATTAGTAATGAATGCAAAGGGCTTCTGTCAAAACGACAGAAGCCTTTCTACTATTATTTTATTACCATTCTATTACAGTCGCGCCCCAGGTCAGGCCGCCGCCGAAACCTGCAAGTACCAGCTTATCTCCTCTTTTTAAAAGTCCTTCTTTGTTTACCTTATCTAATAGGATGGGAATACTTGCTGCTGAAACATTTCCACATGTATCCAGTGAAATAGGAAATTTATCCTCACTCACCTTAAGTCTTTTTGCAACTGATTGAATAATTCTCATATTTGCCTGATGCAGAATAAAATACTTAACTTCTTCTGCTGTAACATTTCCTTGTTCTAAAACCTCCATAATACACTGTGGCACTTTTGTTACTGCAAATTTATATACTTCTTGACCATTCATTTCCGTATAGTATGTATGGAGATCACCTTCGATGAATGGATGATGATTTCCTCTGTTCTTACAGCAGAGATTCAACCCTTTCTCACCGTCTGAACCCTGTACTAGACTAATCAGTCCAGTTTCATCTTTTTTAACAATTGCCGCTCCTGCACCATCTCCAAACAAGACACAGGTACTTCTATCATCCCAGTCCATAATCTTCGACAAGGTCTCCGCTCCAATCACCAAGGCTGTCGTATAGATACCAGCTGCCATATAAGCATATGCCGTATGAAGTGCTGTCATAAAACCTGTGCATGCTGCATTGACGTCAAATGCAGCTGCATTGATTGCTCCAATTGCTGCCTGAACTTCACAGGCTGTACTTGGTGTCACATAATCACCAGTAATGGTACCTACTATGATTAAATCTATCTCTTCAGCACGAATTCCTGCTTCTTTGATTGCAATTTTTGAAGCTTCTGATGCCATAAATGCTGTTGTTTCATCTTTTACAAGTCGTCTTTGACGTATCCCTGTTCTACTGGAGATCCATTCATCTGACGTATCCATAATCTTTGCAAGATCATCATTTGTCACCGCAAGTTCTGGAAGATAACTTCCGGTACCCATAATTCTACTTGTCATCTTTTTCCTCCATCCTGTAACGGACTGAATTCTTCCATAATATCTTTTACATGCTCAAGCTTTGTTGCTCTATATGCATTTGCCCCACAAAAGATCAGTCCATCATCCGTGCTTCCTTTTGCTGCATTTGTTAATGCTTCTGTAATGCAGTAAGGAGTTGTAGCTGGATTACATCCGTTGATACAGAGATGACAACCAACATGTGGAACAATTCCTTGTTTTGTTCGTTCAATAAATTTATTTCTTATCGCTCTTCCTGGCATTCCGACCGGACTTTTCACGATTATAATATCTTCCTTCTTTGCATTGAGATATGCTTGTTTATAACGATCAGAAGCGTCGCACTCATAAGTTGTTACAAATCTGGTTCCAATCTGTGCACCATTTGCTCCCAGGCTGACTGCATGCTCGAGATCTTCTCTGGAATAAATACCACCTGCTATGATAACTGGAATCTCTTTATGAGCAATGGTAGCATACTCCTTTACTTTTCCAATGATCGATCTGATCTCTGAATCAAAATCTAACGCATCAATCCTGTCAAGATCATCGTTGCAAAAACCAAGATGTCCACCCGCCAGCGGTCCTTCTATGATAATCATATCTGGTGCCACTTCATATTTTTTCATCCAATATTTACAAATTACGTCAGCAGATTTCATAGATGAAACAATTGGAACTAACTTTGCTGTAAATCCTTTTGCAAGCGCCGGCAATGTCATGGGAAGGCCTGCACCTGAAACAATCATATCTACACCTGCTTCCAGTGCTGCCTTCACATACTTTTCATAAAACTTGGTTGCTACCATAATATTTACTGCTATAAATCCACCACAAGCTTTATCTTTTGCCTTTTTTATTTCTTCTTTCAGCACTCTTAAGTTTGTTTCAAGCGGATTCCTATCATAATCTGGATCCCGAAATCCAATCTGAGCCGCAGAAATAGTGCCAATGCCACCAGCCGCTGCAACCGCTGCTGCAAGACCAGACAAACTGATTCCAACGCCCATACCTCCCTGTAGCACTGGTATTGGTGCAATATATTCTCCAATTTTCAATGGTTCCAGATTACTTTTCATTATTTTCCACTTCCTATGGCAAAAGTAAGTTCAGCACTTGCAACAATCTCACCATTTACTCTTGCAACCGCATTTCCTACACCAATAGGACCTTTCATTTTGATAATTTCTGTCTCAAGCAGAAGTACATCTCCGGGTATTACCTTCCCACGAAATTTAGCATGATTGATTGCTGCAAAATAAGCAGTTTTCCCTTTATTTTCTTCTAATGATAGGATTGCTACTGCACCTGATTGTGCGAGAGCTTCAATGATTAAAACCCCCGGCATAACTGGCTCAGTGGGAAAATGTCCTGCAAAGAATGGTTCATTGTAGGTAACACATTTTTTTGCAATCGCTTTTTTTCCAGGTTCAAGTTCCTCTATGGTGTCAATGAGCATAAAAGGTTGTCTGTGCGGAATGATTTCCATAATTTCTTTTGCATTAAGAATTGACATTATGATTCCTCCCATTTTCTAATCAGGATACTTGCATTATGTCCACCAAAGCCAAGAGAATTTGACAATGCATATCGGACATTTTTACTACACGCTTCTTTACAGTAATCAAGATCACATTCTTCATCCGGAATCTGGTATCCAACTGTTGCATGAAGATATCCTTCCTGTACTTCTTTTACACTGGCAATGAATTCTACTGCTCCTGCTGCCCCAAGAAGATGACCTACCATTGATTTCGTAGAATTGATTTTAATCTGATTTGCATGTTCTTTGAATAAAAGTCTGATGGCTCTAGTTTCAAATAAATCATTGTGGTGTGTACTGGTTCCATGTGCATTAATATATTCAATTTCATTTAATGCAATTCCTGCATCTTTGATTGCATATTCCATAGCCTTGGCAGCTCCACTTCCGTCCTCTGCTGGTGATGTAATATGATATGCATCGGCTGTGGAACCATACCCAACAACTTCAGCATAAATTTTAGCTCCACGCGCTTTTGCATGTTCCAGTTCTTCAAGCACAACAACGCCTGCACCTTCTCCCATAACAAAACCACTTCTTTCTTTATCGAACGGAATAGAACACCTTGACGGATCATTTGAGGTTGTCAAAGCTGTCAGTGCACTAAATCCAGCGATGCCTATTGGTGAGATACTGCCTTCACAGCCACCTGCCAGCATGATTTCAGCCTCTCCGTACTGAATTGATCTCATTGCCTCTCCAATTGAATTGGTTCCTGTGGCACATGCAGTTACAACATTAATGTTTTTTCCTTTTAATCCAAATTGAATTGACACATTACCTGCTGCCATATTCGTAATCATCAATGGAACTAGAAGTGGTGCTACTCTACCGGGACCTTTTTCCAAAAGCTTTGCATGTTCACGTTCCATGACCTGCAAAGATCCAACACCAGATCCTACGGAAACACCTATACGAAATGCATCTTCTTTTTCCAAGTCAAGACCAGAATCTTCAATTGCTTCTTTGGAAGCTGCAACTGCATACTGACAGAACAATTCCATTCTTTTTGCCGCTTTTGGATCCATAAAGTTCCCAGCATCGAAGTCTTTTACTTCCGCTGCAAGTTTACATTTATAATTTTCAGTATTAAATTTTGTGATTGGACCAAAACCGATTCTTTTTTCTTTAATTCCGTCCCAAAATTCTTCAACAGAATTTCCGATTGGTGTAATTGCTCCCATTCCAGTTACTACAACTCTTCTACTCATACCCATTCCTCTCTACATGTGCATTCCGCCATCCACAGATATTACCTGTCCGGTAATATAGGATGCTTTGTCACTACATAAAAATGCGATTGTTTCTGCAACATCCACACAGTTCCCAACTCTCTTCATTGGAATCTGTGTCAGAACAGCTTCTTTTGCTGTATCCGTCATAGCATGTGTCATATCTGTATCGATATATCCTGGTGCCACTGCATTGACAGTAACATTTCTAGTAGCGAGTTCTCTTGCTACACTTTTTGTCAGACCGATCACACCAGATTTTGATGCTGAATAATTAGCCTGGCCGGCATTTCCCATGATACCAGATACAGAAGAAACATTAATAATCCTGCCATATTTTTGTTTCATAAATTGCTTATAAAGATGTTTTATCATATAAAAACTTCCAGAAAGATTAACCTGAAGAACTTCATTAAAATCCAGATCATTCATTTTTAAAATCAAATTATCCTTAGTAATTCCAGCATTGTTGATAAGAATATCTATATGACCGAATTCTTCAATCAACTGACTGACAGCCGTCTTTCCTTCTTCAAAATCAGAAACGGAGAATTTAACGGCATGTGCCTTGCCTCCCAGCTTTTTTATTTCTTCTACTGTTTCAAATGCTTTTTCTTTTGAACCATTATAATTAATGATCACTTCTGCATGATATCCTGCAAGCGTAAGTGCACATTGTCTTCCGATCCCTCTGCTTCCGCCTGTAATCAATGCTATTTTTCCACTTAACATATCCGTGTTCTCCTTCCTAAAACTCAGATTTCATCCTCCTATTGTAAAAGTGCCCTTTTTGCAGTTTCTATATCTTCATATTTTTCAATATTGATTACCCTGACCTCTGTGTTAATCTTTTTTACAAATCCGGCAAGTGTTTTCCCTGGCCCAATCTCAATAAAATCAGTAACTCCATCAACGATCATTTGTTCAATTGTCTGCTGCCATCTGACAGATGATGACACCTGTAGTTCGAGAAGTTTTGGAATTTCATTGTAATCTGTTACCACATCTGCTGTCACATTTGATATATAAGGATAAGCAGGTTGCGTAAAATCCATGGAAAGCAAATCTTCTTTTAATCTTGTTCCAGCTACAGCGAGCAGCGGCGAATGAAACGGACCACTGACTTTCAGTGGGATACAACGTTTTGCACCTGCTTCTACTAATAACTTTGAAGCTTCTGATACTGCTGTCTCTTCTCCACTTATGACAACCTGTCCAGGACAGTTATAATTGGCGATACCTACTACACCAGCATGTTCCTGACATATCCTTTCAATCACAACTGAATCAAGTCCAAGGACTGCACTCATCGCACCACCAACTGGATAAGCCTCCTGCATATAAATCCCTCTTTTTCGAACAAGTTTGAAAAGATCCTTATCACTGCATGCACCACATGCTGCAAGCGCTGTATATTCTCCAAGACTGAGTCCCGCCGCTATTTCTGCCTTAATCCCAAATTCTTCAATTGTACGAAGCATTGCTATTTCGGTTGTAACCATTGCAATTTGTGTATATTCTGTAATATTCAGCCTGTCATTCTCCTGAAAGCACAGTTCTTCTATATTAATTCCGGTACATTCAGACGCTTTTTGATAAATTTCTTTCGCTATTTTACTGTTTTGAAAAAAATCCTGCCCCATCCCTTTATATTGGGCACCCTGTCCCGGAAATATAAATGCTATTTTTCCCATACGTATCTCCTGCTTCTGCGTGCTATCGCACATTCTTGTATTTTATACTTTGAATTTCAAACTATTATTGTAAAAAACTGGAAGTCTTTTATCTTATTTTAGTAAAAGACTTCCTCTTTTATTACGCTTCTATTCCTTTTTCTTTTAAGTATTCAATTACTGCTCCAACTGTTTTCAGACCTTCAAGATCTTCCTGTGGGATTTCGATTCCATAGCTGTCTTCCAGAGCCATAACAACTTCGAACAGATCAAGGGAATCTGCTCCGAGGTCTTCTTTAAATTTTGTTTCTTCCGTAATAGTGGAAGGATCGATACTTAACTGCTCTGCGATTACTTCTCTTACTTTTTCTAACATTTTTATATTCTCCTTTTTTAGCGCTGGATAGTTTGACATTCAAAGTATATTATTTAGATTCTGATTTGTCAACTGTTTTTCACAAGATACTGGTAAACCTCCCGTTTTGAAATGCCACGGTCTTTTGCAACAAGTTTCATGGCTTCCTTATGGTCGATTCCATCATTCTCATAAAATGCCATATGCTGTTCAATGGACATTTCCTGCCAGCTATCCATTTTCTTCTTTTTTTTATCATCAAGGCTTACACCTTCGATAACGATAACATATTCCCCTCTTGGATCTTCCTGCTCATACTTAACAAGTGCATCCTCAAGTGAAGTTGGGATTACAGTTTCATATTTTTTTGTTAATTCACGACAAAGGGTAATGTTTCTGTTTCCAAGTACTATATAAATATCCTGTAATGTTCGAACAAGATGATGTGGTGCTTCATATATAATAATTGTTCTGGATTCAGTGACCAATTCCTCTAATATTGTTTTTCTCTCTTTTTTGTCAGATGGAAGGAATCCTTCAAAACAAAACCTTCTGGTCGAAAGTCCAGATAATGTCAGTGCCGTGATACAAGCCGCTGGTCCTGGAAGCGATGTGACTTTGATTCCAGCTTCATGGCACATAGCCACCAAAGCTTCTCCTGGATCAGAGATTGCAGGTGTACCTGCATCTGTGATCAACGCAATGTTAAGCCCATCTCTCATTTTATCAATCAAGTCATTTGCTTTTTCTATTTTATTGTACTCATGATAACTTGTCATAGGTACTTTTATCTGAAAATGATTTAAAAGTTTAATACTATTTCTTGTATCTTCAGCTGCAATCAAATCAACCTGGCTTAATGTTTCTAAAACTCTTGAAGTAATATCACCCAGATTTCCAATTGGTGTTGCACATAAATATAACATCCCTGACATCAGATCCTCCATATGGAAGTATATAGCGATTAAAATCCATACAGCTGAAGAATCTCGTCTGTATAGCAATTTTTGTCACGATAAACAATAAGTGGTTTTTCAACAGTAACTCTGGAATTACCACCTTTTCTGGCTTCTAGAAGAACCATATTTGGTTCTTTATCTATGTATGGATGCACAAATCTCATTCTTTTTGGCTCCAGCCCATATCGTATCAGAGTCGATATAATCTCTGCGATTCTGAATGGACGATGAACCAGATAAAATCTGCCTCCTGGTACTAGTATTTTTGACGATTCTTTAGCAATATCATCAAAGTTACATAGAAATTCATGACGTGCGATTGTTTTTGGAAGGTCGTCATTTTTTAATCCATGCTCACTTATCATATAAGGGGGATTTGTAGTAATAACATCAAAGGAAGAAGTCCCAAATAACGTTGATGCCTCTTTGATGTCTCCGCACACAATCTCTATTTTATCTTCCAGATGATTCATACAGACACTTCTTCTGGCCATATCTGCACTTTCCTGTTGAATTTCTAATCCTGCTAGATGTTTCGCTTTTGATTTCGCCTCAAGTAGTATTGGTATAATTCCTGTTCCAGTCCCAAGGTCAAGGACTTTCTCATTTTTTTTTACCTTGGTAAAACCAGACAAGAGAACAGCGTCAATACCAAAACAGAATTTTTCTTTATTCTGTATAATTTGATAACCATTTCTCTGTAGTTCATCAATTCGTTCGTTCTCTTTTAACTCAATTGTCATCGAGCTTTGATTTTCCTTCCTGGCTTTCCAGTTTTTCAAGTTCTTTTAGTTCTTTTTCTGTTATTTCGATCTTTTCTTTTTTGACTTTACGTTTGAAACGGAGCTGTTCTACTTTATATTCTTTAATTTCTTTTTCATCTTCTTTTGTAACAATGACTTTAACAAGCTGACGAAGTACATTTACGCTCTGTACTTCTCCTTTCATACCGTCATCGGCTGTAACAAAATCTCCAATATTTGGAAGTTTTCTATTTAAATCTTCATAGGTATCTTGTTCATGCTTCAGACAGCACATCAACCTTCCACAAACACCTGATATTTTAGTAGGATTCAGTGAAAGATTCTGTTCCTTTGCCATTTTTATAGAAACTGGTACAAATTCTGACAGGTGTGTGTTACAGCAGAGCGGTCTACCACAAATCCCGATTCCACCTTTGATTTTCGTCTCATCCCTGACACCAATCTGTCTTAACTCAATTCTTGTTTTAAATACTGCTGCAAGATCCTTAACAAGTTCCCTAAAGTCAATTCTTCCGTCTGCTGTGAAATAAAACAAAACCTTATTGTTATCGAAGGTATACTCTGCGTCAATAAGTTTCATATCCAGTTTGTGTTTCTTAATTTTTTCAAGGCAAATTCTAAATGCTTCTTTTTCCTTTACCTTATTACTGACTTCTTGTTTGTCATCCTGGGGTGTTGCAATTCTCAAGACAGGCTTTAGTGGCTGAACAACTCTATTGTCTTCAACCTCCTTCATTTCTCCAACGACTGTACCATACTCAACACCTCTAGCAGTTTCTACAATGACATGTTCACCTCTTTTTATCTGGAAATTCAGAGGATCGAAAAAATAAATCTTTCCGGCAGCTCTGAATCGTACACCTACAACTTTTATCATTCCTTAATTCTCCTTTATGGTAAGAAGTAACATTTCTAAAGTTAAGTCAAAATTCACATTCGCATTTAACCTGTTTTTTGCTTTTTCGAGAGCATCAATGATGGTCTCAATTCCTTCATACCCGCTTTTATCAGCTACTTTCTTAATATACTGTATTTCATCTTTAAAAATCAAGTGATTTGCATCATTTGTCGCTTTGAATAAAAGTACATCTCTATACCATACTGACAAAATATCCAGATAATCATTTACATCCATTTTATATTCTGAAATTTTTTTAATTGCAGTGATCAGATCAGAAATGTCCATTTCACCAATATTTTTCAGTAGTGTAATCGCTTCTTGTCTAATATTGTCAAATTCCTCGCTGGATGCAAGGATTCTTGCTTTTCCTATATTCCCTCTTGCAAATGCTACACATATTTCTGCTTTATAATCAGGAACTTCAAGTGTTTCAATTAGATATTTTCTGACAAGATCATCCTTAACTGGTTTCATATTCAAAACGACACATCTACTTAAGATAGTAGGTAATAATGAATGAATGTTTGTTGTCAGGATTAAAATAACAGCATAAGAAGGAGGTTCTTCCAATGTTTTCAATAATGCATTCTGTGCTGCCACTGTCATCTTTTCGCCTTCATTCATAATATAGATCTTAAAACGACTGTTATACGGTTTAATTGCAATGTCTGCATTGATTTGTTGACGGATATCATCTACACCGATTGTGTTTGGTTTTTCATGGGTAATCCTGATGATATCAGGCTGATTGTATCCCATGGCCTGTTTGCAGGAATGACATTCATGACACGGATTTTTCTCCATATCTGGATTCTCACACTGTAACGCCATGGCAAAAGTATGTGCAATAAATTCTTTGCCCGCACTTCTTTCCCCATTAATAATGTATGCATGTGAAATTTTATCTTCCTTTAAAACATTGCCTAAGTATTCTTTAATTGATTCCTGTCCTATAATGTCAGAAAATTTAGCCATTACATCCTCCATGCTGCTTACGTAAATATATCAAGTAACAAGCCCCTGATTTCGCCAATTTTATTTAAAATCGATATATGATCTTTTTCCTCTTTGACTAGTTCCTGTGCCAACTCATCCAGGTTCTGATCAATAAGTCTGATAATACCATAAACCCTGTGTCTTCCTCTTCTGTCCAAAAAATTCTCTCTCGTAAACTCATGAGAACGATTTATAATTTCATTCATGAATTCTTTAATAAGACCCCTATATTTTTTCATGTCCTTAACATCCATACGTTTGGACAATTTATTACCCTGCATTGTAATTTCTTCCATGAGTGTGTTTAAACGCAGCTGGAGATCTTGCTCTGCAATATTACTTGCCAACATAAATTTAAAATTTCCATCAGCCTGATTGACCTGCTGTGCTTGTTCCGCAGGTATGGGCGGTTGTATTTGATTTACCTTAATATCCACACACGCACCTCCCTATCGATACACTATTATATTTCTAACTTGAAGTCTTCATTTATATACTTTTTGATATATTCTTTAATATCGTACATACAATGATCAAGGTTATCATTATAGAAAAATTTAGTAATTCCAGCACGATTGATTTTTTCCTTGCTAAAATCTTCTGCATCTGCCAGAAATCTTCTGCAAAGTTCTTGATATCTTGGGTTTTCTTGGCATTTCTCTCGATCTAAAGCTCTTTGTAATCTGATGCCATCATCAAGGTCAATCAGAATTGGTACTACCTTATCTTCACCAAAATAATCTCTTAATGATAAATATGACTCCAAAGTTCCAATCATAATATAATTTGCTTTTTTAAAATCAATCTGATGATCCAATAAAGTAAAATACATCCAATTTCCATGACAAGTATTATATGTCCTTAATTCAATTAAAGTGCCTTGTTCTTTTGCAGTTCTAACAACTTCTTCATTCACAAAATAATACTCGATACCGTTTATCTCCCCATCCCTAATGGGTCTTGTTGTATAGGAGACAATCGTTTTCAAATTTAAATCCTGATCATCAAGTAATTTTTTAAAAATGGTATCTTTTCCAGTTGAACTTTTTCCAATAATGTAATATATTTTTCCCATATTTTCCTGCCGGTCTATACTTCTATAACACGTATCATATTTGTCTTACCAGATACTCCAAGTGGCATACCGGCTGTCAGAACAACAACGTCTCCCTTTTTCAAAAGTCCCTTCTCCAAAGAAATAGCAATTGCTGCATCAAATAACTCTTCTGCTGTATTTTTTCTGCCAATCAGTACAGGTTTTACACCCCACATGAGATTCAACTGCCTGCAGACATCTTTCGTGATTGCACAACCAATAATTGGACAGTTCGGCTTATATCTTGAAACCATCCCTGCTGTAAATCCTGACATTGTGATTGAAATAATTGCAGCTGCATTTAATTCAATCGCTGTATTACAGCATGCATGAGAGATAGCTGTTGTAATATCTGAACCTGCAATCTCTGTTTTTTTCATTCTACTTACATAATCTATATCATCTTCTGCTCTAACTGCAATTTTAACCATAGTCTTAACTGCTTCAATTGGGTATAATCCGGCAGCACTTTCACCTGATAACATAATCGCTGTTGTTCCATCATAGATCGCATTTGCTACGTCTGTCGTTTCTGCTCTTGTAGGCCTTGGATTTTTAATCATGGAATCTAGCATCTGAGTTGCTGTAATTACATATTTTCCTCTCGTTACTGCCTTTTTAATCAATGATTTTTGCAATACAGGAACTTCTTCCATTGGAATTTCGACTCCCATATCTCCCCTTGCAACCATAATACCATCACTTGCCTCAAGAATTTCTTCCACGTTTTCAATTCCTTGCATATTTTCAATCTTTGCAATAATCTTAATATTACTTCCATATGCATTGGCAAGACTTTTAATCTGCATAATATCTTCACGACTTCTTGTAAAAGAAGCTGCGATAAAATCAAATCCTGTCTGAATCCCAAAGATAATGTCTGCTTCATCTGTCTCACTAATATATGGCATGGACAAAATAACACCTGGAACATTGACACCTTTATGGTTAGAAATTGGTCCTCCATTTTGAACTTCACATATGATATCTGTATCTGTGATCTCTGTAATTAGTAGTTCAATCAAACCATCATCTAAAAGAATCGTTTTACCAACAGAAACATCATGAATAAGATTTTTGTAGGTAATGGAAACTATCTCATTGTTTCCAAGAATGTCTTTTGTAGTCAGCGTGAATTTCTGGCCTTTGACAAGGTCTGTCTTATAACCCTCAATATCACATAAGCGAATTTCTGGTCCTTTTGTATCAAGCATCGTAGCAATTGGAAGTCCCAGTTCCTCTGCTATATTTCTGACTCTATCATACTTTATTTTATGTTCTTCATGTGTACCGTGGGACATATTAAAGCGTGCAACATCCATCCCTGCAAGCATAAGTTCTTTTAATTTTTCTTCACTTTCTGAAGAAGGTCCTATCGTACATATAATTTTTGTTTTTCTCAATTTTATTTTCCTTTCTATATAAAACATGAATCAAATATTTCTAATTACATTTATTACTATTATTGCATAATTACGCGCAAAATCAAATGAAAAGTTATAAAATGAACCTTGATAAAACTACTTTTTACACTCTGAAAAATTTTTTTGTAACACATGAATTTCTTTATCTTCTCCCTCGCTAACTCCACGAACTACGAGACCCATGTTACAGTATTGTTTCAACAGTAATATTAATTTCCCTTTGATGACTTCACCCGGTACTATGATCGGTGATCCCGGCGGATAAAGATATATATAATCTGCTGCAATTCTACCTTCTGCCTCATCAAGTTTTACTTTCTCAAATAGATAACTATCTGCATCTCCAGGTGACATTATGCTTTCTTGCTTATCTAAAAAATGCTCAGACTCTGGAACCTCATAAAATCTTATCATTTTATCTTGATTGGAAAGTGTTTGATCAAGATCAATCAATGCATCAATCAATCTATCAAATCCTTCTTTTGTGTCCATAATTCCGGATATAGCTGTTACATGATACATCCCTGCCATTTCAAGCTGTAGGTGATATTTTTCTAATAGTACTTGCAGCAACTCTTTTCCTGTGATCTGATGGGATCGGACTCCTATAACAATTCTGCTGCGATCATAATTAAAAAATGACGTCTGATCACCATTACTGAGTATCTCAAAAGACTTAAGTTCCTTTGCTCTTTGATAGAACTCATATAGATGATCTGAAAGTGCCGTAAAAAGTTTATTTCTATTCCTTTCCACATAATGAATGGCTTCATCAATTCCAGCAACAAATAGATAAGACGGACTGCTGGATTGATATATTTTAAGAAATTTTTTTAGTCTGTCCCTATCAACTAGATTGCCTTTTATATGTAATAGCGCAGTCTGTGTTGGAGACGGCATTGTTTTATGTAGGCTTTGTATTACCAGATCTGCACCAAGTTGGATCGCACTTTTTGGAAATCTAGGGTCTAATCCAAAATGTGCACCATGGGCTTCATCCACGATGAGCGGAATCTGATAGCGGTGTGTAATTTCAGCAATTTTTTCAACATCTGATACAATCCCTTCATAAGTTGGTGATGTCAAAAAAACTGCTTTACATTCAGGGTTTTGCAACAAATTAGTCTCAACTTCTTTTGGTGTTACACTCCCCCAAAACTGAAACTGTTTCAAATAATCTGGATATAGATAGACTGGATCTGCATTTCTTAAATATACTGCATGATAAGCAGATTTGTGTGAGTTCCTTCCCATCAGAATCTTCTGTTTCTCAGATACTGTTGCTGAAATTGCAGCAAGATTTCCGGCAGTACTTCCATTCACAAGAAAAAAGGTCTCGTCCGCTTGATAAAGCGCTGAGGCCTTTCTCATAGAATCCAGGATCAAACCCTCTGGTTCATGTAAGTCATCAAAGCCATCAATTTCGGTAATATCCAGTCTGTAAAGATCCTGCAACGGACTATCAGAAAAATTTCTTTTGTGCCCAGGCATATGAAATGGATAGATGTCTGACTTACTATATTGATTTAACTTTGTTAAAATTTCACCCATTCATTGTCACACCTTGCGCATATTTTCTATTGTGGATTCGAATCGTTTCTAATAGAGAACAATATTTATCTGCCATTGTGACGATCCATGCCTCCCGACATAACGGCGGCACAATTGTAAGTGGCCACATATGTTTTCTTATAATATCTTTTTCTCTTTTTGAAAGATGATACTCTTTTTCTGCATTTCTTAAGGCAATTCCAGGGTGATAAAATCCATGTAACTTACCATGATGCTGTGTATGCCAGTCATACAAAAAGTAATCATGTAAAAGCGCACCGCGTATTAATTCTTTTTCTATTGCTCCCAGTTCAAAGTAACGATTGATTGCAATGCTATATCTGGCTACATTCAAACTATGATGATAAACTGACATGGATCCATGTTGCATATGCGCCATTGTTTGTTTAAAATTATCTGATTCTAAAATCTGCCTTCCATATTCTAATAATATGGCATTCTTCTCTTCAAACTTATCATTATTTACAGTACGGTTACTAACTAATTCTCCCATACTCACACCTCCGAGCGATTCAAAACACTAAATTTAATAATAACACACCACTGGCATTCCCTGTTCTGTTAAGGAAAATAACTGTTCTGCTTTGTCTTTTGGTAGGTTTAAGCAACCATGAGAACCATGATTGATATAAATATCTCCTCCAAATGATTTTCTCCAGACAGCATCATGCAAACCGATGTTTCCATTAAAAGGGATCCAGTAATTTACAGGTGTTTCATAATCTTCTCCTCGAAGCGTGGCATTTCTTGCTTTATAAGTAATCCCAAACACACCTGGAGGGGTTGCAAATCCTTTTACCATATTTCCTGAAACAAAATCTGTTTCCAGTATTAATTCGCCTTCTTGATAAAAATATAAATGTTGGCTTCCAAGATCTGCCTCAACATAGGTATTTCCTATATCGTTTTCTGCTCTTGTGTACCCTCTGACAGAATACACAGGTTCTCTTGAAACTACTTCTCCATTTTCTATATTAGATAATAATGCCTGATATTCCGCTTCTTGATCAATCAGCCATCCATATCCACCACTTGGTAACTTAATTGTATTACCAGAAGTTGTTTTAAATTCTCTGTTTTTTCCATAAGTATTATATTTTTTAGCAAATTGTTTTACATACTCTCTGATCTGTTCTTCATCAAGAGACACTCTGCCGTTTTCATTCTTAATCCAGTTGTGTATCGTATTATAATCTAATACTTCATTTAAATTTGATAATTTATAGTTGACAGATGCACCAACATAATGGTTCATAAGTGCTACAGTCTTTTGTAAACTCTTACTATTTCTGTCTATTTCAGGTGCATAATATGCCTTTTCCTCTTCCAATGATACTACGGGTAACAGTCCATCAATTGCCTTTATGATTATTTGAATCATTTTATCATAATTCAAATAAGCACCTTCTACTTCTTCTATGATAAGAAACTGACTTTTCTCTTGATTATATTCTGATATGGTAGCATCTTTTGGCATAATAATATTTTCACTTTGGTTAAAAACAAGATTCTTTATTTCTTTTTCCAAAAGACTCTGGTCAAATGTAACCAGATGGTCTGATACATAATTAGAAGATTGTATAAATGAAATAGGCCATAATAAAGGATTTTGTGATTTTAAAAACTGCTCAATTTGCTCATCTGACTTATACTGGATCATAATATCTTTTCCAGTTATAGTATCACTCAGTCCATTTCGTCCTTCTACTTTAAGTTCATAATATTCAACAACTTGACTGATTTCTTCCTTTGCAGTATCTAAAGATTTAAGACTATAAATTTCATCATTAATATATGTATTAAAATAAAAATGATTTATAAAATAAAGTGACACCATGAAATAAATGAAAAGAAGCGCAAAAATTACAACTGCTATTGTCTTTATGGTACGATTCATTATTTTCAAACTTACTATCCTCTCGAAGTATACATTTCCCCCACGTTTACCCCGCGATAAAACATTATAATAAATATTTTTTGTAGTTGCTATCAATACAAACTTCAGCTTTTACAATCATATTATATCATCTTTTATGTGATTGTTAAATATGTTGTATCCAATATAGTTTTAGTTGCATTTTATCTTTTTTAATCCCGCCCCTGTTACTCACCTGTATCAGAGCTAATTTCACATTGAATTGAACTTGCTTTAATCCTATTTCCTTTTGTTAATTGGTGTAAAATATAAATGCAAATAATCAATAAAACTGGAAATAGTGTTGCATAACCTAATCCGCTTTTTAAGCTTCCAGTTATGTTGGAAAAAATCCCTACAAAACCAGGTCCTGATGAACAACCCACATCTCCAGCTAATGCAAGTATTGCAAACATTGAAGTTCCTCCTTGCGGATAATGTTTTGCAGATAAGCTAAATACTCCAGGCCACATAATTCCAACCGAAAACCCACATAAAGCACAACCAGCCAATGCAATTAAAGGATTTACCGAAAGTACTGCAATAAAATAACTAATTACGCATAAAATTGAACTTCCCGCAATTGTTTTCATTAAGTTCATTCTGGAACCATAGACTCCGTAAATCGTTCTTGATATTCCCATTAATACAGCAAAAGCACATGGACCAAGAAGATCGCCTATATTTTTACTAACTCCAAGTCCTGTTTCTGCAAATAATGATGCCCACTGTGACATAGCCTGCTCTGAAGCGCCTGCGCAAATCATTAGAATGAACAGTAACCAAAACACTCTGACTTTTACAATTTTTCTAAGTGGAATTTTTTCGTGCTCTTCAACCAATACACATAGCGGAACTTTTGTAAAGAAAAAGATATTAAGAAAAGGAATCAATGCCCAAAGTAACGGCAAGATTTTCCAATGATTCAGCCCCGCTATATTAAAAAATATAGTAGATAATATAACAACAGAAACATGTCCCCAACAGTAAAACGAGTGTAGAAGACTCATCGCAGATGCTTTTTCATCTCCAGGAAGTGCCTCAACAATTGGGCTAATCAGAACCTCAATTAAGCCGCCTCCAATTGCATTGATTCCCATTGCAACAAATAAGGCAGCATAGCTGTTTTCAAAAAGAGTTGGAAAAGTTCCAAGACCGATTAGACCAAAAAAAGAAAAAATATGTGCAGCGACAATTGCTCGTCTATAACCAATACGATCTACATATTTTGCCGCAATTAAATCTGTTAAGATCTGCACCCCAAAATTAAAGGAAATTAAAATTCCTAACTGCTCAATTGAAATACCTAATTCTTCATTAAAAATAATAAATAACAAAGGCGGTAAATTATTAATGATTGCCTGCGTTATATATCCAATATAACTCGCATATTTTGTGTGTTTATAAGTCATTTTCATGTTTTTCCCTGCCAATCCTAGTATTCATGGCAATTTTAACATGGAATATCTTTTATTACAATGTACGCAGTTAAACTAATATATAATAACTTATTCTAAAAGATTTCTAATCAAATTTTCATCGTTCATTGTTGTTTTATTACACTTTATTGTCAACAGTATTTTTTTATCAGTAGTGTTGTAGTCTAAAATTGAACTTTCATTGGGTACTTTGCCAATTACAGTATCAAACATCACTAAAATATTTTTCGCTTTCAAATACATTTCTTCTCTATAATATCTCGCTATCTTCTCGATTCTATACTGAAATAATTTTATTTTACAGTAAAATTCATTGATCAATGTCTTTTTACTTTCCTTCATCCACTCAATCTTACCTTCAAGGATGGATAAGTATTGTTTTCTTGAAAGTTTAGCTGATGTTTCACTGCCATAAGGACCCAAATTAAGTCTTCTATTTAACATCATACTTTTGTGCTTCCCATTTTTTTCCACCTTTAAGTAAAATTGTTCTTTTGTTGACATATTATTCGAATTAAAATAAATTTCATGTACCTCTTTGTTGTTAAATATTACATCTTCTGCATTTTCTGATAATATAATATCTTCTTTTACTTCTTTATATTGTTTTAAATCAATCATGGTTCTTTCTTCTTGATATAGTTTTATTCCTGTCATTTCCTGTAATAATGTATCATACATATTGTGTCTCCTTTCAGTTGATATAGTTTAGTTTAACTTGTAATTGTGTACATCTGTTGAATAATCTGTGATATTTTTATTGTTAATTTCTAACTATTTTCTTAAGTTTTTATATAAAGATTTGAAAATTTTTTATTATTATTCTTATATATTTAAACACAAAAAAAGAGTTCATTATGAACTCTTTAAAATGAGGCATCGGGGATTCGAACCCCGGACAACTTGATTAAAAGTCAAGTGCTCTACCGACTGAGCTAATACCCCAGATATTATTTTGTAATCAAAATGCCCAGAACCGGAATCGAACCAGTGACACGAGGATTTTCAGTCCTCTGCTCTACCGACTGAGCTATCTGGGCATTGAGTAGCGGGGACAGGATTTGAACCTATGACCTTCGGGTTATGAGCCCGACGAGCTTCCAGACTGCTCCACCCCGCGTTATGAAATTATTACCTAATCAGATATTGAAACATCTCCATCTGATAAAAAATGGATGGAGAAGGATTCGAACCTTCGAAGGCGGTGCCAACAGATTTACAGTCTGCCCCCTTTGGCCACTCGGGAATCCATCCATTAAGAGCCGATGATCGGACTCGAACCGATAACCTGCTGATTACAAATCAGCTGCTCTGCCAATTGAGCCACATCGGCTGATACTGTTGATCACTATACAAAATGGGACCTATAGGGCTCGAACCTATGACCCTCTGCTTGTAAGGCAGATGCTCTCCCAGCTGAGCTAAGATCCCGAAGGGTTATACTATTAAACGACCCAGATCGGACTCGAACCGACGACCTCCGCCGTGACAGGGCGGCGCTCTAACCAACTGAGCCACTGGGCCTTATCTTTCATGATACCCTCAAAACCGAATACATTCGAAACATTTCATCCGCACAAACTTCTTCCTTTGGATAAGCCCTCGACCGATTAGTAACATTCAGCTCCATGCATTGCTGCACTTCCACCCATGTCCTATCTACCTCGTAGTCTACAAGGGGTCTTACTGGCAAGCCAGGGATATCTCAT
>QKAS01000023.1 GCA_003246295.1 Clostridia bacterium
ATGCTGAATAATAACCCTCCTGAAAGACCGGAGTGGATAAGTTCCTTTAGGGGGTAAAAGATGCTATTCTGAATAGGCTATCGTTCTAGGTGAGCAAATCCCAAAATTCAATATTCGACTTAAAAGATCTACTTCCAAATAACAATTTGAGTTCTTTATCTTGGAAATGGTTCTGAAATTCTTATTGAGATGGGAACAAAATTGGTTTTGGGATATCTCGGTGTAGAAATGCTGATCTATCGTGTTCCAAAATTGTCAATCAATGGTATCCGGGAGATTAACAGGAATGTATCGCAAAACGAATACTGGCTAAGAAGGAAATTTACTAATCTCCTTCTATTTTAGAGGGATTTCAAATGCAAAATATTAGAAAAATACTTCTCTTCTTGCTGATCATACCCATAGTTGCAATTATAGGTTATTATGCATTGATATTTCTTCTGGGCGGTCCGGCTTTACCGAATTTTTTTGAAATCAGAAATAATGATGCGGGGACCCATGAAATCACTGTAGAAATATTGGACTCGCACAACAGTTCAATATTTAAAGAATCATACAAGCTTTATCCGGGTGAAAGGGCTTCAGAAGCAAAACCGTTTGATCTTCTATATTCTACCGGAATGAAAAATTATACATTCAGGATTACACTGGATAATGGAGTTCTAGAAGAAACTATTCCAGTATCTTTGCATCGTTGGAGCACACCTATTATAGTAATAGATTGGGATAACGAGGCTCCAATAATGATAATGATAGAAACTGTTTGAGGAGGCTTGTCCAGATTTTTCTCTAACAAGTTTCTACATCACTGAAATTTTGTAAAATCTGTTTTCCCTTTACAATACCAGAATTTATCTCTTTATAAATTTCGAAATGATCCATCATTGCTACCACGTCTACATATTTTTTTCCTCACTTTCTGATTAAATTGTTTTGACGTAATATATTCTTTTCTTTTGTTGGGGCACGTATGTTGCTACATTTTTTGTTAATTTTATGGATTAGTGAAGAAAAGGATCTCCGGATTATTTGCTAAAAGTAGGTCGAATTCTTGACATCAATTATAACTCTGAAATTCCGTTATTTTTGATGAAAAAGAGAATCGGTTTAATGAATATTAATCAGGCTGATGAAAAATTCATCACCGTAATAAATGTATAGGAGAAGATTAAGAGAGATTTTTGAATGTGAAGTTCAAACAAACCTTCCAGAGCATATTTGAACTTCACATGCCCTGAGGCAAGGGAATGGACTTTGCGAATATTTAAAGCTTGCTTGATCTTGCCTCGGGAATAAAATATAGAGGTGAGATTAGATGAAAAGAAGTAAAGAACTGGGCAAAATTTTCAGGCTAACAGTTATTCTTATAGTGTTAACAGCTTTATTTCCAGTTGCTCATGCTTACGAATACAATGATTGCAAGTGGACTTCTGGAACAGCCGATTGGCGATTTAGTACGGACTTTCCAAGTGGTTATAAGCAGTGTGTGAGAGATGCGGCAGATACATGGAGTGATGCTGGGTCGTCTTTCTCATTCAACTACGATTCATGGGAGGTTACTTCTAAAGTTGATTGGACAAATCTCGGAAGTGATGGACCAACTGCAACCTCAGATATAGCACCTTATGGTTCTTCCATTCAATGGGTTGTTACAGATATTAATAGTGCATTAAGCTGGACGACTTCTCCTAGCTCGTCGTATCCACCATACGATATTCAAACTACCGCATTGCACGAGTTTGGTCATTGGCTATCGTTGGGAGATACATACCTTGATGGTACAGCTATGCTTTGGATTTACGATGGGTCGGTAAGGTCATTGTCACAGGACGATATTAATGGGATCAACTATATCTATTAAAGAATGTGGTAGGATGAACACTAAAAATATATTAGTTGGCACATTGTTCCTATTCTTCGTGGTGGGGGGAATACTAACCTTCATGGACGGAAAGGCTGCGGAACCAATCACAATTTATTCCAAAGGACAATGGGATTCTCGCGTGCTGAATAACTCTTATCTAGCAAATAAATCAGATGTGATCGTCATAGGGGAAGTCAAAGAAATACTCCCTGGAAAATGGACAACTGCAAATGGTAAAAAGCCTGCAATAGTCGATGATGAGCGTATCTATACAGATGTCATTATAGGAGTTGAAGAATACCTTAAGAACCCACAACCTTCAGAGGAAATAACCGTTAGAGTAATGGGGGGTAAGGTAGGTGAAGACAGGGTTCTAGTTACGGATGAAGCAGAATTCGAACTTGGTGAAAAGGTTCTTCTTTTCCTGACTACAGAGGACCCCTTTACCAAGAATCTTGGTGGAGAGCACTTCAGGGTGACCTCCTGGGCACATGGAAAGTTCAAAATAGTGGACGATCGCGCGATCAGACCCAAAGTGATGGAAGAACACCAGAATATTTCCTTGCAAGAATTGCGTGAAGTTATCCAGGAAAATAAGTAAAATTCGTAGAGGGCACAAAAGTTTCTTTTATTTGGCATGAAAGTGCTTTCAAGTACTTTCATGTTTTGTGCCTGTTGCTCAAAGAATTTCATGTTCGTTTTTTTAAAATCCTCTATGAGTTGAATGGTTACATTTATGTTTTCTCTGTTTTCCAGACTTTTTGGTAATCTTTTTTGCATTTCAGTTAAGATTTATTCTAGTTATGATTTATATATGTACTATCAATAATAATGCCTCTTGAAGGATAGAATGCCCTCTCTGTAAGAATTTGCCTGCAAAATCTTAAATCAAAAAGTTTAATATTTCGGATAACAATTGCTATTTGAAATCTTCGTTTAGTGAAATAAGCGAGATTTTCATATTATCACCCAAGGAGGATTATACACCCTCCTCAATAAAATTTACGGTTTTTAACATCTCTAATACAGTTTTAGATCAAAAATAAGATGTATTTTTGGGGAAATTATTAATCGCCTTAATTAATGAAAAAAGGGAAAATAACCTTCAGTTTGATAATGATTCTGTGGGAACCTAAAATATTTAGAATGCCAGGAATTCTGGATTTCTACACATCATATTTGCATTTTTGTGAAGTCTACCTTCCCTTTACAATACCAGAAAAGCCTCTTTCCCCATTCGATAGCCTTTGAGTCAGAACTGAACAAGCCTGTGCTTATGTCGTACTCAATGCCTTCTTTTTTGTACAGATTCAGGGAAAGGCGTTTATCTGTAACAATGAGCCCAACTTTAATATCTTCATCCATGACCATTAATTTGAAATTTTCATAATCTTTCAGTGCGGCTAGTTTTTCCAAATAAGGTGAACGCTTCAATTCTTCCGCAACATGAAGAGGAACTATAAGCTCAACAGGTATTCCTTCTTTCACTCTTTCAGAGATAGAATCGGCATATCCTTCGGTTACTACGGAAGATATACCGTATATACAATCTGCTTCTTTAATCATTTTTAACTGGTTGTTGTAGACATTAAGGATCTTCATGCCTCTATCCTTGAGGACTTCAGACTCATAAAGACATCCGATTTCTTTTAACAGAGGACTGGGAATTTCTTCGAGGTAATGTCTCAACCAGAAATGCTTAAACTTATTAATCGTCCAAAATGTTACAAAAGAGTCAGCTATTCCTGAAGCCACAATTTTTCCTGCTGACGTCAGGAAATAATCATGTTCTTTTGTTTCTATCAGATGATCCGCTTCGAGTTTCCTGAGCTTCGGAATCAGTGCCTGAGACGTGCTTTCGGTAATTTCACGCAACTGGATAAGTTTTTTGCTGCCCTCATTTAATAATAGAAGTATCTCTGTTAGAAGTCTTGATCTATATATCGCCTGAACGTCATCTCCCCTTTTTTTATAAACTTCGAAGCCGTTCATTTCATGTCGCCGTATCTACAGATTTTTTTCTTACTTTCTTATTAAATTGTTTTGACGTAATATATTCTTTTCTTTTGTTGAGGCACGTATGTTGCTATCTTTTTGTTTATTTTATGATTTAGTGAAGAAAAAGACCTCAAGATTATTTGTTAAAAGTAGATCGAATTCTTGGCATCAATTAGAGCTCTGAAATTTCATTATTTTTGATGAAAAAGATGATTGGTTTAATGAATGTTAATCAGGCTGATGAAAAATTCATCACCGTAATAAATGTATAGGAGAAGATTAAGAGAGATTTTTGAATGTGAAGTTCAAACAAACCTTCCAGAGCATATTTGAACTTCACGTGCCCTGAGGCAAGGAAATGATAGCTTTGTGGATATTAAAAGCTTGCTTGATCTTGCCTCGGGAATAAAATTAGGCAGTGTGTCGATGTTTCTGTAAAATCACAAATCTCAAGAAGTTGGTAGTTTGAAAATTCAATTTTGATAGAACGGAATTATACTCAGCACACAAAAAATTAACTTTGAATTTACAGCAAATTCGCGACACTGCCTAAAATTACGAGGTAAAAGAATGATTGCAAACAGAAAATTTGAAATTGCCGCACTACTTGCGGCAATGATGCTGGTAGGCTGACATTTGTACCAATGGTAAGTGCCCAAGCAGAAACATTGTCTGATAGCTCAGATGTCAAACAAGTTACCTTAACAATGGACCAAAAAGATGGGGTTCTGATAATTCCTCTAGATGACAAAAAGATCACTGACTTGAGCACAGCAAACACTACTAAAAAATCAGTGACAGCTTATCTATCAGGCACCATCGATAAGAACAACTTTGTTGTTCTTGAAGGCATAATCACACTTGATGGAGAAGAGGAGAAAGTTCAATTATCCGGTGAAGCAACTCAAGTGTTTATTGGATGGAATGTCCCGGACGGAGCCAAGCCTATTTACTCCAAAGTAGACAACATGACAATGACCCGTTACGAAGGCGCAACAGAAATGTACGCAACATATGTCGATCTTCAAGATGCAGAAGAAAAATACAACCTACATGGAGAATTCTATGAAGATGGAAAAGGATGCATTGTTGGGAAAGTTATAAGAAATGGAATTGAATGTGAAATAGGTCTCTTGGGATCATCTATCAGCATGTACGAAAACATTAGTCCAACTGCAACAACCAAAAGCAGTATATCCCTTGATGTTCCTCAAAGAAGTCAGTGGGAAATATATACATACCAACAAAATTACGATGCTGCAAGCCAAGCCTGTGGTGAAACATGCGCTGCAATGCTTGAAGAATACTGGTCAGGTGACCATCCATCTATATGGAGTATCTGGGTTTATAATGGTTATGATCGAATGAGCGCTGGTGAAGCTCAAGATTATCTGGATGATCAAGGCGTATATTTGATTAAAGGTCTAAAAACTGGCTCACTCTCTTACACAATCGGTCAAATTGAAAGTATGATCGATAATGGAAGACCATTTTATCTTACAGAAGAAAGTTTCTATGGTGCTTGCCATGCAGTAGTTCTTAGAGGATACTCTACAGGCAGCCAATATTTCCAACTAAATGATCCAAATACTTGGACTGGTGAAAATACGATGTTTTGGTACGATACAGGTAATCCTTTATTCAACTATGAAGAAAATGTCTATGAATACACAGGGTCTGATGATACCTCATCAACTGGATATTCTTATTTGGGATAAGAAAATAAAGCGAAATATCTTTAAGCGAGCCACTTGGCTCATTTATTATTTTTTTCCATAAATAAATCAGGTTATAGTATGAGACTCAAAAATTTATTTACTACATTGCTGATTATTTTTACTATTAACTGCGCATCTGCTACTACAATTACTGTAGATATTAATAATGAAAATAGCAGTAATTTCTCTTCTATACAGGAAGCAATAAACTTTGCACAGGAAAATGACTCAATACTTATTTATAAAGGAAACTATTCGGAAACTCTCACTATCGATAAACAACTAAAAATCAGTTCTATTTCTCACAATCCAGAAGATGTGATTCTCAACTCTGATATTTCTTCTATACCAGTAATTCACGTTAAATCAAACAATGTTGAAATAACCGGCTTGATAATTCTTGAAGATAGCAACGAAAGTCAAATCTCAGGAATCTATTTAGACAACGTCAATAACTCACTTATTCAAAACAATATTATTTCAAATTTTCAGGATGGTATTGTTCTAAATGCCTCTTCCGGCTGCAGTATTGAAAATAATACTCTATTTTCAAACGCTTTGCATGGAATCTATCTAATTAATTCGACGGGCAACGATTTGAGGAACAATCTCATCACTGAAAATAAACGTGGTCTTTACTTGAACCTATCAAATCAAAATACTTTAGTTAATAACAATGCCAGTAATAATGAAAACTATGGAATTGCTCTCAGGAAATCAAATGCCAATAATTTAACTAATAACCAATTTTTCATGAACAAATATGGGCTTTGTCTAACTGTCTCTCATGAAAATGTAATAGCAGATAACGTTGCCGGTAACAACAAACAATCCGGCTTTCTTTTATGGATATCCGAGTCAAATAACTTAAAAGATGACATTTTCATAGAGAATGGAAACTCTGGCATCTATCTCCTGGCTTCTGATAAAAATACTTTAATTAGAAACATTTTATCTAACAATTCCAATGGCATTTCAATCGGAGATTCCAGCAATAACCTTGTTACTAACAACACTTTTAGTTCTAATAAAGAGTACGGCATATTCTACTTCTACTCTAATTTAAACAAAAATAACACTATCAAGGAGAATATTTTTTTAGATAATAAAAAAGGAGATGATAATCTAACCTCTTCCTCCATGCCAATTTATACTATCCTTATTCTTCTAACAGGAATCGGTCTTGCATTTTACTTAATTAGAAAACCTTTGTCGAAAAAAGCCCTTAAAAGCTTAGGCATTTTAATAGTAATATTTTTGATTGCAATTATTGCCTGGTATTTCCCGTTTGAATCAGGTCTTCCCGGGAACAATGTAGAAATTAATAATTTCAGTTGGTACAATTCCTCCAAAATTAATGAAACGCATACACAGGTTACTCTATCAATGGATATTAATTACAGGAATAAACAGGCATACGACTACAGTTTTGCCGAAGATTCACAAACTGATGTTATCCCTGCAAGGATCCGGATACTCTCAAGGGAATATAATCCAGACGAAGGCGAAGAAATACCTTATACGCTGGCTTCTGAAGAAGATATTACTTTAACATACCGAAAACCATTCAAGTACGAAACTGCTCTCGATTTAGAAAATGATATGGAATACGATGTTCAGACAATAATCGTGTTCAAACGAGAATTTGATTATCCGGACCCATATGGAGAAGAATTAAGGTGGGAGCTACTTGGAGGGTGGCAGCAACTGATATCAACCTGAATAGCTTCTGATTTTACCTTTTTTTCTCCCTTTTCAGGCAGATGTTTGACTATTTAATTGTAAAAACTCCGGTCCTCCAGTCAGATAAACACCTGACTTCCTCTTTTCTTTTATCAGGTCATTGTTGAAATGGCAGAATATTAATATTACTTTATTAATATGGTCTCTCAAGTTTCAATAAGATTAACTATCAGTAAGATTAATTCTTATCTATATTCAGTCTTCAGGTTATGATTCTTACGTCATCATTATCGTTAATCTGCAACCTTCATTAACCTTTGACTGTCATCAATAAAACCCTTAATTCATGATTGCCATGACAAATCCACCAAGGCTTATTGCATGGGAACTTACTGCGGGCTGCAACCTTAACTGCGTGCACTGCAGAGGAGCTTCCACCTCTTCGGTTCCCGAAGGCGAGCTTACAACCGAAGAAGCTAAACATTTCATTGACGAAGTTGCCGAGCTTGGAAAGCCCATCCTCATCCTGAGCGGAGGCGAACCTCTCACCAGGCCGGATGTCTTTGAAATTGCCCGCTACGGCACTGATGCCGGGCTCCGGGTGGTGCTTGCAACAAACGGGACCCTTCTTACCCCTGAGCTTGTGGGGAAATTAAGAGCTGCGGGGGTGCAAAGGCTTAGCGTAAGTATCGACGGAGCGACTGCAAAGACCCATGACGAATTCCGCGGCATGCCGGGAGCCTTTGACAGGACCCTTGCAGGCATAGAAGTCCTCAGAAAAGCTGATTTTCCTTTCCAGATCAATACCACAATTTCAAGGCGCAACCTCGAGGAAATCCCCAGAACCTTTGAGCTTGCAAAAGAGCTCGGGGCAGTTGCGTACCATGTCTTTTTCCTTGTGCCGACAGGCAGGGGAGAAGAGTCCGATGAGGTTTCCCCTGCAGACTACGAGCGTGTCCTGCACTGGTTCTATGACATGCAGAAAGAATCGGAAATCCAGCTGAAAGCGACCTGTGCCCCCCACTATTTCAGGATAATGCGCCAGCGGGCAAAAAAAGAAGGCATCGAGATCTCCGTAAAGACCCACGGCTACGAAGCCATGACAAAGGGCTGCCTCGGAGGGACTGGTTTCTGCTTTGTATCAAGCGTTGGAGAGGTCTACCCCTGCGGCTATCTTCCCGTGCTTGCCGGAAATATCAGGGAACAGTCTTTCAAAGATGTCTGGGAAAACTCTGAGGTTTTCAGGAAACTGAGAGATCCCGAAGAGCTTAAAGGAAAGTGCGGGATATGTGATTACAAAAAGGTCTGTGCAGGCTGCAGGGCAAGAGCCTATGCTGCAACAGGCGATTATCTCGAAGAAGAGCCTTACTGCATATACAGGCCCGGAAAAAAGTGATAGTGGTCGAGATGATTGGTATTGAAAATTTAAAAGATCAGCTCCGGAAAGAGGCTGCCGAATTTTCCTGTGATATGGATCATACTGACAGGGAAGTTCCGGTAATAGAACTTGATGAGACCGACAAAAGAATCCTCAACCTTATCCAGCAGGAAGTCCCTCTCGAAGTCGAACCTTTTGCAAGATTAG
>QKAS01000059.1 GCA_003246295.1 Clostridia bacterium
ATATCTCCGTCTGTGTCCAGAAATAATCTCGTACACTCCTTCTGGTCTAGGTCTTACAATCAAAGGATTTAAAATACCAAAACTTTTGATACTGTCTTGTAGCTCAATCATCTGACTATCAGCCTGAACCTTAAATGGATGGTTTTCAAAAGTTCTTAAACGTTCCAATTCCATTTCAATTACTTTTTCGTCTGCATCACATACTTCTGTTTTTTCTGCAACAGCCATTAGTCCTTCCTTTCCCTGAACGAGAAAAAAGCCCATCCAGAATAGATAAATTATTTCATCTAATCTGAATGGACCTTATCCATCAGGCTTGTTACTTCCAAGCAAGAATATTATGCTGTCTTTTCTACTCCAATTATCTCAACTTTACAACCCAAATCACATACTACTTAATAGTTGAATCCTATGGGTGCAATTTTCTGAAATACATTGGGTGGCAATTTTTCATTTTGGGTGGCAGTTTATTTCTTTTTCTGTATCATCGGGTGACAAATTGCCACCCAAAATCACTCCCAAAATACAAAAAAACAGCAATGATTTCGATCAATCACTACTGCTAAAATGAATGTTCCCGACGGGAATCGAACCCATAACTAGTGCTTAGGAGTACACTTCATCAGTGTAAATCCTAGTAAATCATAGGAACCTATCGTAAAGGAAAGTCTTGATTTTACTGGCCTTCCTGTAAATCGATGTCAAAATAAGAAAATAGGAATTAGCTCTGGAAAAACTGCTTTGGGTGACAACTGGGTGGAAAATCCACCCCGAGGGTTCAACCATTGCGTTCCATAGAGTTCATAGATATGACCATCATTTCCACATGCTATGCAATAATGATAACTCTATATTCTTATTAGATTATATACATTATAACATGAATGAAGTCGGATGCCGATAATTATTTGACCACCGATAGCATAAATTTACTGTAGGAATTAAATAGGTAGACTTCACCTGTGATGTGTTTTAGATTAACTAACTGACATCATTTTAATTCATTTATTTATTTTTTACAAACCCCAAATATGATTTTTTATTGCTGCTATTTTTTTTATCTGCGGATACGGAATCGCATAGACTGGCATATCTGCCATGCCACCTAATCTTTGCTTGTTCCTATTTTCCATTGTTATCATTTCTGATGCTGAATAAATGACTTCTTCCGCACCAACAGCCATTGGTATTTCTTCTGCCTGATATCTTACTAATTCAAGCATATTTCCACCATTCTTTTGATAGACACGCAGTCTTGCCATCTTATCGCATCCCTGCTTGCTCCATCCAAGTGGTCTGGAACTCATTCTATCTGCAAAAATATGACTAACATGACCCTCGGCGCTACACTGTATATTTTTGTCCTTTCCTTTTATGCTGGTCTGTATTCCGGTCCAGTTGCTTAAAATGTATCTCTTAGATGTCTCTACTGCCTTCTTTTTCGTCTCTATGTCTGTGACATCTATGATATGATCAAAGACTGCTTCACAGACTTTTTTTCCTGTTCTGTGAATTGCCCTGTATATTTCGCCTCTTGCGTCTTCTGCTGAATCTCCCAGGTGTGAGGTTGCCGTAATGATATATTTATGCATATGAAATTTGTCTAAAACAAACTTTGATTTTGGTACGACTGAAGTTCCTGTTTTGATCCAATTTGCGCCGTCTCCATTTATGTATATCTGTTTTATTTTTTCGGTATCATAGGCACTTTCTATGTAGTCATTTACTTCTCTCCAAAAATCATTTACTCCACTTGTCCCATCGTATATGCCACCAAAATACTTTGCATTTATCAGTTTTGGTTTACCTGTTTCTTCAACATCTACTCCTTCATACACATACGCTAATCGTGGCATAACAGTATTCGTTCTGGGCTTTTTAATATCACCCTTTTTCGCTAGATATTGCAAAGATACATGGTCTTCATCTGCATCGATATAGAGTGTTTCTACAATCTTTTTCTCGCCCTGGTGCAAAGTCTTTGAAAACTCAAGCAGGTGCAGCTTGTTCATCACGGTTTCCTTACTCATAACACTTCCTGAGATACTGGCATTTGCGCCGCCTTTTCGATAAGTACTATCAACTGCCTCTTCTAAAATACGTGCAACCGCATCCTCAGACATTCTGGTATGAGGCTCTACTGCTATCAGTTTATCTAGAAGGTAACAGCTAATTCCTGTCTTTGCATTTTTAAATAATGTCCTGCTATAAGTCACATCACCAAGGCTTGTTGTTATCATGGTTTCATCTTTACGAACAACATGCCAGCCTCTACGAAGATCCTTTCTTTCACGCAAAATCTCATCGTATGATTCCCATTCCTCCGCTATCATGGAACAGCCCAGTTTTGTAACCTCTTCTGTGACACCATAAACCATTTCTGCCAGCTTAGAAAAATTATTTTGATAACTCTCAATAACTTTTTGTAATTTTTTGATACCTTCCTGCTGAAAATACTGTATACTGTTGAACATAGAAGCACCTCTTTTTTGGATTTTTGTGTGGTAACTTAATCCTAACACAGAAACTGGTGCTTCTTCTTTATTCTATTTAATTTTCCTACAAAAACTTTACCCTAGCTTGACCACCATTGACTTTTCTATACTGATATTATCTCCTATTCTCCTATGTATTTATTGATTGCACTACTTTTACTGTTAATATAGAAGAAACACGATCTCTTTTGAAGAATAACATTTTATTTTAATTCTGTTTCTTCTATATTATTTGTGTTCATTGTCTTGGAAAGAGATGTAAGGAGAACTGCCATATCCGGATTACTATTTTTCCCATTGTAAAATGCATTCTCCATTAACTCTGCGTTCTTTTTCGATCCTCGTCAATGATATGACCATAGATTTATATATATTCACTTAATAATTTTTCTAATGTAGTACAGTTTGAAATCTCAAATTTACCTACAGGCATCTTTTTCAAAAGTAGTCATTTATGACAGCTTATTCAAGTGCGCCATTTATTGGCTGACCGCTACTTTCTTTCACCCTAAGCTCCTTCCTGAAAACTCCCTTTCATAAACGCGCGTTTATAATTTTGCAAAATTAAAAGTGGTAAAACCACCTTAAATTTTTGAAACACTACTTTTTTCAATTAGACTTGGAGAACAACTCTCATAAATATAAGATTCGTTACGGAACAAAGCCGCAACGCTTCGTTCTGCTAAAGTTCCCAAATCAATCGATATTGAGGTAAGCTTTAAATCCATCCATTCTGCACCGTCTAAATTATCATATCCGATTAATGATATATCCTGTGCGACAATTAAATTCTTCTCTCTTATCGCACGCATCACCCCATAAGCCATAATATCATTGGCTACAAAAATAGCGGTAGGTACTTCTTTGCTTAGCATATTTTTTGTAACCTCATAGGCGATATCTTCTCTATACTTTCCCTGAGCTATAAAATTAGGATTTATTGAAATATTGCTTTTTTTCATAGCATTTTCAAAGCCCATTTGTCTCTCTATGGAAGATAACCTTCCATCTCCAGCGATATGTGCAATTTTTCTATGTCCTTTTTCTATTAAGTATTTGGTTGCTAAATATCCACCTTGAATATTATCTGAATTCACTAACTTTAGGCATTGATTAACATCCTCCTCTTGCTTTAGTTGATCAATTAATACAATATTATTTCCATTTTCCGACAACCGGATTAATTCTTTAGTGTGATAGGGGAACCCTACAAAAATACCACCATAAATCATTCTGTTAGTAAAATACTGTTGCATTTTTGTGCATTCTTCTGGATTATCAATGGTATAAACTAATGTAAGATATCCTCTTCTTTTACAACTTACTATCACCTTTTGAATCAATTCCATATTATAGGGGGAATTTGCTCCAATCCATTTTCCATTGCTCTCTTCACTATTAAAGTCTGCAATAAAGAGCCCTATAATATTGTTTGCTTTACCAGCTAGTGTTCTAGCTGAAGCATTCGGTGCGTATCCATATTCATCTATAATTTTCTGAATCTTCTCCCTAGTTTCTTTTGGGACATTTTTATAATTATTAACGACTCTGGATACCGTACTTCTAGATACATTTGCAATCTTTGCAATTTCTTCACTATTCATAATTTTTACCTTTTATTAAACACGCGTTTATTAAATTAATGATACAACAGAATAAACGCGTGTTCAACAGTGAATTTTCACAAATTACAATTTTTTTTTGTTATATTTTGCTATAATGAAATGCATTGACTACGTTTTCTTTTGCTATTTGTTTTCAGGTTTCAGTTGCCGACTTCTGTATTAAAATCCCGCTTATATCTCTTCATATATTCCATTCCGATCATACAAAAAATACGACTAATAAATAGTCTTATATTTTTTGTATACTATTTTATTATATTTGATGTTTTCTATTTCTGTATTTTTTATTGTTTTTTGTATTTATCTTGCTTAAAAGGATAACATTTGGTATTATCAAAACAATGAACAATCCTTTACAAAGGGGGAATTATATGCCAAGAACACGTAGTAATTCAGCAGAAATCGCTGCTCAAAAGATTTTATTTAAAATAGAAAATTACGAGTTAAAAGCAGGCGATACCATCTCAGATTCTGTACTTGCAGAAGAAATAGGTATCAGCAGAACCCCTGTCAGAGAAGCTATTATGGAATTAGTTTCTAATGGGGTATTAGAACGAAAAAAAAACAAGATTATAGTAAGTCCTATCACACTTTCTGATATAATTGAAATTATTGAATTACGCGATTGTATAGAACAAAAAGCCGTAGAACTTATTATCAATCATGGTGGACTCAATAATGAACAACGTCAGTCATTGGTCGATTTGCAAAATGGAATATTGGAAAGCATCTCAAACTTTGATATTTCTACTACTTTCTATTATGATCACCTATTTCATTCTATGCTATTTGACATCGCCGATAATCATCGGTTAAAGGTTGTATATGATACTATCATTCTACAAACCCAACGTTTACGTTGGTTAGCACAATTAACACCTCCTAGGTTTGTTAATAGTTACAAAGAGCATCAACTTATACTCGATGCTATTTTTTTGAATGATATAAAGTCTGCGCAAAATAGTATACACACCCATCTATTGAATACATTAGATAATTACAAAACAATTCTTTCTAGTCCTCAAATTATTCACGCAGTAACCGAAATTAGTGACATGATCTAAAGCCTTGAAAAAACCAACAAAAAATACCCACTTGGGCATTTTTGTTGGAATTTAAATATATTACTTACTATCCTCTTTCATAAATTTATTAAGTTCTTCTTTCGTAGGCAGTCCTTCATTGTCACTGACGTTCATCACCTGAATTGCACCTATGGCATTTCCTCGTTGTACACTCTCATGCATAGACAGCTTCTCTAAAATTCCTGTAATCACACCTACTGCGAATCCATCCCCTGCTCCAACGGTGTCAACAACATGATCTACCTGATATCCTGGGACTAGACCTTCCTCTTCTAAGGTGTGGATCCATGCTCCTTTTGAGCCCACTTTGATAATTACTGTTTGGACACCAATCTTATGATAAAATTCTGCAATCTCATTTAAGTTTTCTGTTCCAATTAATATTTTACACTCAGCTAATCCAGGGAGAATGAGATCCGCATAGGATGCTATCTGATTAATCACCTGTATCATAGTGTCTTTTGATTCCCATAATGATGGTCTCAAGTTTGGATCAAATGAAATGAAAACATGATTTTTTTTCGCTAATTCCAGTAAATGAAAGGTAGCTTCTCTTGCAGTATCCGACAATGCAGGTGGAATTCCAGTCACATGTAACAATCCAATCTCGGAAAAATCAATTTTATCGATTTCTTCGGAAGTAATATGAGATGCCGCAGATCCTTTTCTGTAATATGCTGTTATGGGATCACTTCCATCTGTCACTTTGCTTTTTAATTGGATGCCTGTTTTATAAATGGAATCATATGTGATCAAATCTGTACAAATATTATTTTTCTTTAGTTCATTTTCAATAAAATGTCCAAATGGATCCTCTCCCAATCGGGTCAGGTATTCTGCAGTATGTCCGAGTCTTGTGACACCGATTGCGACATTCACTTCTGCTCCAGCTAATGACCTTCTATAATGCTCTACTTTTTCTAGTGAACCTGTTGTCTCAGCAATGAGTAACGCCATTGGTTCACCAATTAATAATATTTTCTTTTCCATATCTATTTACCTAATCAGACTTTCTAACAAGATGAATTGCGAATTCAGTTATTTCTTCTTTTAAATAAATAGTCTGAATTTTACCATCCTTTCGATATACGGTACTACTTTCATTGAACTGTATTCCTTTTTGCTCTACATATCTCTTTGCACGTTCTACAGAATTTACTGCAATTGCGATATGTCCTAGTTTTCCAAGATAAGGTGTCTTCATACTTTCAATAAAACTTGCTGAAAAAATAGATCCTGGATTTTCATGTTTTTCAAATCCGAATATTTTTTCAAAAAAATCAGCAGTTGCTCTTGCTTCTGTTTCATTGTTGCAATTTATTCCTACGTGAGCTATTTGAAATCCAATCATTTTACGCATTGCATTGTCTGCTAGTTTGGATATTTCTTCAAATTTTCTATCATTTATCAAATCAGATGGAACCATCCATGTTCCGCCACAAGCAAGCACATTGTCCTCTGCTAAATACTCATTTAAATTATTTTCATTAATTCCACCCGTTGGCATAAACTGCATGTTATGATATGGTGCACTTAAAGCCTTAATTGCTTTAATTCCACCTGATACTTCCGCTGGGAAAAACTTCACAACAGAAAGTCCACATGAAATTGCTTGTTCCAAATCAGATGCATTAGAGCATCCTGGGAAATCTGGAATGTTACACTTTTTACAATATGTTACAATTTCTGTGTTTAAACCTGGACTTACAATAAATTCTGCTCCTACTTCAATGGCTTCATCTACCTGCTGAGTTGTAAGAACAGTTCCCGCTCCAACAAGCATTTTGGGACAAGCTTTTTTCATCTCCCGAATTGCTTCTTTTGCCGCATTTGTTCGAAATGTAACCTCCACACATGGAATTCCTCCATCACATAATGCTTGAGCCAAAGGTCCTGCATTTTCTATATCTTCAATTTTGACAACAGGCACAATTCCAATCTGTCTTATCTTTTCTGCTACAGTCATGTGAATCTCCTTTTTAACAGCCTAAAATTAATGTTTTTACGCCTGAACTTTATTTGTTGGATAATGAATTTTTTCGCCTTTTGAAAAACGTACTGACTCCTCTGCAACTTTTCGTTTCAATTCCATTGCAGATTCTTCAGAATACCAGGCAATATGAGGAGAAACAATTACATTATCATGTTTGAATAATGGACTATCCTTTCCCACTGGCTCATTCATCATACAGTCTAGTGCAGCTCCACCAATCTCATGATTATTTAAAGCATCTTCCAAATCTTCCTCATTAATAATTCCACCTCTCGCAACATTGATAAGTAACGCTGTTGGTTTCATTTTTTGTAATACTTTTTTATCGATCAGATTCTTATTACCATCTACTGGACAATGAACAGAAATAATATCTGATTCCTCTACAAGTTGATCAAAGCTTACGATATCAATATATTCTTTTAATTCTGGTGTTTGTTTGATTAATGGATCTGACCCTATTACACGGAATCCCAAAGCATGCATTTTTTTAGCAAAGTTTTTTCCAATTCGTCCAATTCCTACCACACCTACTGTTGAATTGCTAAAACGATGAATCGGTATTGCATGAGTATAATCCCATTTCTGTTCTTTCGTATATCTATTCATCTCTATTATTTTTCTTTCGAAAGCCAATGCCATAGAAATTGCTTGATCTGCCACTTCATTCATGCCGTAATCAGGTACATTTCCAACCAACACACCATGTCGAGTTGCGGCTGGTATGTCAATTGTATCCAATCCCACTCCATAGCGAACTATATATTTCAATTGTGGCATGGCTTCCATAACCTTTTCACTTATGTGTGCATACTGTACAATCAGTATCTCACCATCGCCGCACTCACGAATAACCTCTTCTTCTGATTTTGCTTGACAAAGAGTTACATTCATTCCAGCATCATGAAATACTTTTCTCTCTATATCTATACTGTCATGATCGCAATCTGTAATATATATCTTCATATTTTCTTACTCCTTCTTCTCCTTTATCTTACGAGATATCCTCCATCTACTGGTATAATTGCTCCATTGAGATAGTCTGACGCATCAGATGCCAAAAAGATACAAGGTCCCTTCATGTCATCCTGAGTTCCCCAGCGTTTCGTAGGAATACGATTTGTAATTGCTTCTTTTCTAGGATTTTTTGGATCTAATAAAGCTGTATTCATCTCCGTTGCCATATAACCTGGTGCCAAGGAATTAATATTTATTCCCATTGATGCCCATTCGTTGCACAAAGCTTTTGTAATCTGTGCCACTCCTCCTTTAGATGCTGCATAAGCAGGAACTGTTAATCCGCCAAAGAAAGATAACATGGAAGAGACTGTAATAATTTTTCCTTTGCTATTTTGTTTTATAAACTGATTTGCTGCTAATTGACATATGCGAAATACAGCAGTTAAATTCACGGCTATCACATTATTCCAATCTTCAAGTGGGAACTCCTCTGCTGAGTGTCTGCTTTGAATTCCATGGGCAGTAACAACGATGTCTAAATGTCCTCCTAATTTACTGATTGACTCTTCAAAAGCATGAACCAGCTCTTCTTCATTGCCAAGATTCGCTTTCACCCCATGACAGTTAAAACCTTTTTTGCAAAACTCTTGTGCTCTGTCATGAATACTATCTCTTGTTCCAATAATTACAACCTCGCAGCCAGCTTCCATAAGTCCTTCTGCCATGCTATATCCCAGCCCCCTAGAGCCGCCTGTCACTATTGCTTTTTTACCTTGAATATCAAATAATCCCATTTTTCCACCTCTTATGATTTATTTACATTCTATTTGCAATCAATTACCACTTTTACCGTTCCATAACTTGGATCAGCTATCATATCAAATACCTTGGTAGATTCATTTAATGGCACGATATGTGTAACAACTTTTTCCAACTCTTGTTCTAATTCTTGTGTCATTGCTACCGCTTCACCAAATTCAATATCAGTATAAACTCTTGTTCCTATAATTTTTTGTTCTTTAAAATTAAGTTCTCTCAAATCAACTTCATGAGGAGCTTTATGTACAGCAGTCATACAAATTGTTCCGCTAACTCTTGTAACCTGAGTGATTTGTCTTGCCGCTGTTGCAGAACCACTACACTCAAAAGTCGCGTCACTTCCCTCACCATCAGTAGCATTTCTAACTACTTCAGTTAGATCTTCTTTTGAAGCATCAACAGGGGTTAATCCCAATTCCTTTGCAAGTTCCAATCTTTTTTTTGCTATATCCGAAATAAATACTTGCTTTGCTCCTGCATGTTTTAAAACGATTCCTGTCAACATTCCAATTGGACCTGCTCCTATTACAACAGCTACATCTCCAACTTTAAATTCTGCTTGATGCAAAGCTCTTACAATAACTGCCAATGGTTCTGTAGCTACAGCTGCCTTATCACTTACCCCTTGTGGCACCTTAAATAATATATTTTCGTCAGCATAAAGAGATTCACACATTCCACCATCTGTATCAATGCCAATTAATTTCAGATCATTACATACATGTTTATTTCCCGTTCTACATGCTCTACAATGTCCACAGGAAATAAGTGGATATGCAACTACTCTATCCCCTTTTTTAAATTTATTTCCGTCTTCTGCCACAATTCCTAAAAACTCATGACCTAGTACCAAAGGAGCTTTTGCTCTTGGATGCGTTCCAAGGAAAATTCCTATATCAGATCCACAAACTCCACAATATTTTACATTAATCTTTACGGCTCCTTCAGATGGAGTTGGCTCTTCAATCTCATGTACCTCAACCTTTTTTGGTGCTACATATACAAGTGCTTTCATATTATTTTCCTTCAACATAGACAATGTATTATCACAAAAGTCTTTCTGTTCCCTTTCTTTTTTTATTTTCTTATACGTCATATTGTTCTTAAAATATTTGTTTACGTCCTGAGGTTTTATACACAATTTTCACTTTATTGTCTATAAATCTGAAGTTTGTGCCAATCAAAATTTACTCCAACTCCAGGATCTTTACTAACATCAAGATAACCTTCTTTTACTTGTAATGGATTTATTGTATATTCATAGATGGGGAAACTATGAAATTCAACATAGCCACGATTGTCTAATGCCCCTAATACATTTGCATGTAATTCCTGCATTCCATGAGAATGTACCTTCACAGAATAATCCTTTGCAAGCTTTGCGACTTTCATAAATCCTGTAATTCCGCAGACATTTGAACAATCTGGAATTGGGCAACTGATTCTTCCAATTTCCATTGCAAGCTTATGTTCATAAATAGTATGAAGGTTTTCGCCCATTGCAATTGGAATTACCGTTGTCTGACCGATTCTTGCATATCCTTCATAATCATCTGGATTTGTTGGTTCTTCCAACCATGCGATATTATATTCTTCCAACCTCTCAGCCATGCGAATTGCCTGTGGAACGCTCCATACCATATTGGCATCAACCATAAACAGAGCATCCTTTCCAATCAAACTTCTAACAGCCTTTACTCTTTCAATATCTTCATTTTCGTTTTGTCTTCCAAGCTTGATTTTCACAGCGGTATGTCCTAGATTTAATTGCCTTTCAATATTTTCTAAAAGTTCTTTTTCGGTGTACATTAAATCAATTCCACCATAATATGTACGAACTTTATTTACCCCTGTTTCAAAAGCATCTTTCAATGGTATATTCTTTGTTTTCAAATCAATATCCCAAAATGCAATGTCTAAGGCAGATATGGCAAAAGAAGCGATTCCTCCTCTTGCAACGTAATGAATATGTTGATTCATATAATCGTTCATTTCACTTGGAGATTGCATTTCAATGCCAATCAGTTGAGGAACTAAATCCTTCTTTAACATGACAGCAATAGCTGCTCCTCCAAAACCACCTGTATAAGTATAGCCTGTACCAGTTCTGCCATCTTCTAACTCAGCAGTTGCTGTTATCAGTTCAAAATTAGTATGTTTTCCATGTAAGGCATCTACTAAGTTTCCTTTTAAAGGGACAATAAAATAATCAATTGCTATATTCTTTATCTTTGCCATTATTTCCTCTTTCTGGTTTAATAATTGTAATTCATGTAAACCGTTTTTTTCTGTAAATAACCTTCTAATCCATGCTTTCCATCTTCTCCGCCTATTCCACTCAGTTTATAACCATTATGAAAAGCATTTATCATCTCTCCATTTTCACGGTTCACATAGACTTCTCCAAATTCAAGTTCATTTACCATTCTCATAATATTTTTTGCATTATTTGTAAACAAATAAGATGATAAACCATACTCACAGTCATTAGCATACGCAATCGCCTGATCAAAATCCTTGATTTTCATAATTGGAAGAACTGGTCCAAATATTTCTTTTTGCATAAGTTCATTTTGATTATCAAAGACTTCCACTATTTGAGGATATAGCCAGTTTCCATTATCTGTTAACGAATGTTCAGGTGTTGTATCCAAAACAACTTTTCCACCCTGTTCAATTGATTTTTTGACCATCTCATTAATCTTAATAACTTCAGCTTTATTTACTTTTGGTCCAATAAAAACGCCTTTCTGCATAGGATCACCAACTACAAGTTTTTTAGTTTCTTCAATTAATTTACTTACAACTTCATCATAAACTTTTTCATGGACATACATACGTTCATTACAGGTACAAATCTGACCGCAGTTTGAAAATCGTGCAGTAATGGCACATTTTACTACCTTGTCTAAATCCGCATCATCCATTACAATAAATGGCGCTTTTCCACCTAGTTCCAATCTTACAGCCACACAATTTTCTGCTGCTGCTTTAAATACTTCCAAGCCTGCTCCAGTACTACCTGTAAGTGTTACCAGCTTTGTGATACTGTTTCTAACTAAAGCATCTCCTACAACTCTTCCTGAACCAGTTATAAAATTTAATACTCCCTTTGGAAGACTACTTTCTTTTGAAATATATTCAGCAAATTTCATAACTGTAAGTGGTGTCTCCGATGGTGGTTTAATAATCATAGAGTTTCCACAAACAAGGGAATTTCCAAGTTTTCTAGCAGCAAGTGCCAGTGGAAAATTCCATGCTACAATTCCCACCGTTACGCCATATGGAACTCGTTGAATCCAAGTCTGTTCATTGTCCATATCTGATGTTACAATTTCACCTTCAATCCTTCTAGAAGATTCAGCGGCATATCTTAGGAAGCTTACAGAAGCATCAATTTCTCCTTTTGCCTGATCAATTGGTTTCCCATGTTCCCTCGTTAAAAGTATAGATAATTCATCTTTATGACAAACTAGAATTTCTGCTAATTCTTTGAGATACTCTCCTCTTTTTCTAGCGGTTAGTTTTGCCCATTCTTTTTGTGCTTTTTGAGATGATACTAACACTTTTTTTACATCTTCCTGAGTACTTTTAGGAACAGTTCCAACAATGCTTTGATCAAAAGGATTGTAAACTTCGATTACCTCTTTTGAATCAGAATCAGTTAAAGATCCATTTATGTAATTATATAATTTTTCCATTTTAAAATTCCTCCTTGTTTGTATACATTATCTTTACTATTTACATGTTTATTGTATACTACGATTTTTTATGTGTCAATTAGATAGTTACTTTATTTGTTTGTTTTTGCTTATTTTTATTGATTTACTACCATGGATTTATAATAATAACTATTTTTACACTTTTTTAGTCAAAAACTTGAATAACAACCCTTTAATTTAATTTACAAAAGCTCTTTATTGTATACAATTATTTTAATCATCCAGGAAATAATAGGAAGAAGATTCCTATCTTCTTTATTTCTTATTCCTTTAACTTACCAGGTCTCAATTTGGTATGGAGCATATCGATAATAACCTCGACCATACTCGTCTCTTGCTTTTTTCATTTTTTGATTAAGTTCATAGGCCTTTTTCTTTGCTTCCTCTTGATCCATAATTAACAACGTGTAATTATTATGACTAATTTCCTTCTTGTCTTTATTAAAAAGTTGTAAACAAACATGAAATGTATCTTTCAATTTTCCCTCAACAACCCATGAAATATCAAAGCATTCTTTTGACTCATTTTCTCCAACGAAGGTTTCATTGGAGAATTTTACAAGTTCCTTATTCTCTTTATCGGTAATTTTACATACGTATTCTAAATCCGTATATTTTTTGTAATAATCATTCACTAACCAAAGTTTGACATTAAACACTTCCCCAGGTAAATATCTTCTCTTAGGGAACTCCATAGAAGTAAGTAAAGGTTGATAGCTTGTCTGGACAAAATCAAAAGATTTCTTTTTTACACCATAGTAATCAATAATATCCCATTTAATTATTGGCCAATTGGTAATAAAATGGCACAGTGCCACACCACTTACATGTGGTTTTTGTCTTCTAAAATGCTCTAGAGCGTATTGGAAAATTGTTCCTTGGGCAATCTGTGTTGCCTCAACAAATTCTTCTACACTTCCCATCTTAGTACAACCAAAAACTTCATAATTTAATATTTCCATCACATGCATATCTCCTGCATGATAGCCCCAGCTTAGTCCCATTGGCCACATTTCATACTCTGGAATGAATTTGCGCAAGCTTTCCAGATTGGGAGAAGAAGCTGCTGTTAATTCTGGAATAATACAATAATCCAATTGAGGATAATAATCTTCCATAAATACTAAACCAGCTGCATAATAATGAGAATTGGCATGGAAAGATTCTTTCGGCTTATATCCCATTCGTACTGCTTCTCTGGAACTTAATGGGGAAGCATCTGCATATGGAGTATTGGTATATTGTCTTGTCACTTCTCCTAGCATTTCCATCAACTTACGGTTATTGCTATTTACATGAGCTTCTGAGAAAAATACTTCCTCTCCTCCCATCCACATTACGGTACATGGATGATTTCTACGATCCTTTACGATTTCAGCAATTTCATCTTTTATCTGATTTAAATATGGCTCATCATCTCGGAAAACCTGTGTCGCAAAAGAAAAATTAGTCCAGACTGTAATTCCAAGTTCGTCACACAAATCATAAAAATCTTCAGTTTCTGCAGGATGCCACCCAAACATTCTTAAGTTATTGATATTGCATACTTTGGCATTTTTCAAATAAAATTCATATTTTTTTCTGTTATTTCTCCCGTAGAAGAAGGATGGCTGTCCACCCCAACATGCGCTCCGTAAAAACATTGATTTTCCATTAATAACAAATGTCCATGGATTTTCTGCTTCTTCTGAAGTAAAACCAGGATTCATATGCATTTCAACTTCACGTATGCCAACCTTCCCTTGAAATAAATCCAGTGCTTCATTTTCTTGTAAAACCATTATTTCAATATCATAACGGAATGGATCCCCTAGTTCATAAGGCCACCATAATTTCGGGTCTTTTAAATTCATAGAAAGTTGGATTTGATTGTGTCCTGGGTGTATCTTCGCATCCACTTTTGTTTCGTATGCTATGGATCCTTGATCCTTTAAGGATACCTGCACCGTACCATCTATAATTGAGTTTTTGAATCCTGTAATATCAATGTCCATAGAAACACAGGCATCTTTTCCATCTAACTTCGTTTCGAAACGGTAATTATCCACACGAACCTTAGAAGTTGCTATCATCTTAATTGGTTTCCAAATACCAAATGGAATAACGCCTGTCAAATAATCTCCTGCAAAATTATGTTTCAATCCAGCAAAGTTTTTCTGATTTTTTGGTGGTGGATCTAATTTGATTGTTAAAAGATTACTTGGTACATGGGGAGAATTAAAATCGATTAATCTGGTCACATCAAACTTAAAGGATGACATCATTCCTTCGTGTCTACCCAAATAAGTTGTATTTAACCAAATATCACAACTATAATCCACGCCTTCAAATACAAGGGTCAGATCTTTTCCTTGCATTTCCTTTGGTACATTAAACGCATGGTTATACCACCACTCATAATCCTGTACCCATTTACACTTTCCCATGTTTCTTCCATAAAATGGGTCATCTATTTCGCCTGCATGATATAGATCTGTGTAGACATCTCCTGGGACATGAGCAACATTCCAGCTAAAATCATTTCCAGACAGTTCATTGGAAAGTTCATGAATACCTTCTTTCATTCCCTGTCCGGGCCGCATACGTTCCATAAGCCAGTGATATCCACTAAAATCTGAAACTAGTCGTGGTGCATTATTTACTTCTTGTACTTCATGTGTTCCGCTTTCTAGTACTCGAAATTTTTCTTCCATATCATTCATCGTCTCATAAACCTCTATTCATACATTTTCTTATATAAGTAATTTTCTTTTTGCTCTTCATTTATGGAAAATCTTCGTATATATCCCCATTTACCATCTACATTATGGCAAAGTCCCCAACGCATTCCGTCCAATGGGTTTTTTGGTTCTTGTTCTGATCGAAATGGTCCTGCAGCTTCAGGACCTCCTTTGATACAAGCTTTAATATCAAAATTAATGCCATCCTCTGCAAATTGAATGGTATTTTTCTCCATTCCATCTGTAGAAAGTTTCGCTGCCATTCCACCTTTGTATTTCCATAGGCAAGTCTCATGTCCACCATTAGTGATTGGATTGTATTCGCTTCTCACATAAGGTCCCAATGGATTTTGTGCAATTGCTACGCCCCATTTTGTTTCACGACCGCCCATGAAAAGTTCTTCTCCCATAGGTTCACCTTTATAATATAAATAATAGGCATGGTTGTAATGAAACAGGAGAGGATCATGTACCTTATGACTATCAAAGCTTCCTTTTTTCTTCACTGCAAAACGGTTATCCACCTCACCATCCCATTCGCCATCATGAGTAGGGCAAAGAATTGGTTCACTTGATTTATGCCATGGTCCTTCCGGAGAATCTGCCCAGGCAATGGCAATATTTTCAAAGCTTCTTCTTACATAAGGAGTATCTACTACCTGATATACCAAGTAATATTTATCCCCATCTTTTAAAATTTCTGGAGTAAATACACTTCGGTCATCATAAGCTCCTTTGTCACCTCTATGTATGGCTTCTGCCTTCTCTTCCCAATAAATACCATCTTTGCTTGTTGCATACCAGATATCGCACTGATCCCATGGGAACACCTTGGCATCCACATCTCCTGTGCCAAAACCCACAGATTCTCCTGTAGATCTCGTATACCATGTATAATATAATCCATCTACTAAAATCACACTACTTGGATCTCTTCTGTGAATTCCTTCTTCGTATCCAATACCGTAAACATCTTTCTCATCAAAATCGCAAAACCATTCACAACTTTGAAAATAATTTCTTTCAATTGCTCTTAATGTCGCTTTACTTTGTTTCATCCCTTTATCCTTTCACTGCTCCTGCTGTCATACCATTAATTATTTGTTTACTAAAGATAAAATAAATCAAAATAATAGGTATGGATACCATCACCAAAGCCGCTAGGAAAAGGGTATATTCCATTTCACGTCCTGATGAGTAACTTTGAATTGCAACAGATAAAGTTCTAAATTTGCTATCTGAGCTTAAAACTGTTGCAAATGCAAATTCATTCCAACTTGCAAGTAATGTCAAAATAGCGACTGTTGAAATCATTGGTTTTGACAGTGGAAAGATGATTTTAAATATTATTTGAGAAAGCCCACATCCATCAATAACCGCTGCTTCTTCAATCTCCCTTGGAATATCTTGAATAAAACTTTCACAAAGGAAAATTCCAAGAGGAACCTGCATAGCAAAATAAGGCAAAATAAGTACAAATCTTGTATTAGTCATTCCAAGCATTTTATACTGTAAAAACATTGGAACCAATAATGCATACAAAGGAATTAACATTCCTATTAAAAATATGGCAGAAACAACTTTTTTTCCTTTAAAATTGTATCTAGCAAGAAAATATGCAACAATAACTGATGCCACACTTACTAAAACAACTGTAATTACAACATTAAATAATGTATTGAAGGTTGCTGGAATCAAGTTGCCCAATTTAATCGCTTTCGCATAATTTCCCCACTGTGGATTTGTAGGAAGAGAAATTGTGTCTTTCATAAATTGATATTTATCTTTTACAGAGTTGTAAAGTAACCAGATTAATGGGAAAATACAAGTGAATGTAATTAATAAAGCTAGTATATTAGCCAGTATGGTAAGGACAGTCTCTTTTACACTTCTCATAATCTACACTTCCTCCTTTCTATTCAATATTTTTCTAGATGCTAATACTAATATTAAACTTAGAATAATCATGCCAATAGATACAGCTGATGCATATCCAAATTGTTTTAATTTAAAAGCTTGATTATAAGCATACATCGCTGTAACCATAGAACTACTTCCAGGTCCTCCACCTGTCAATGCATAGATAGTATCAAATAACTTCATACATCCAGAAATGCAAAGAGTAATACACACAATTAATGTTGGCTTCATTAATGGAAGTGTTATATGTAATGTTGACTGAAAAGTGTTGGCTCCATCCATCATAGCCGCTTCCATTAATGATTGGTCTACGTTCTGTAAGCCCGCCATCAAAATAATAACGTACTGACCAACGAACTGCCAAATTAGTACAATAGCCAGAGAATTTATGACTATTTTGGGATCATCCAACCAAAGAGGAACCTTATCTTCAAGGCCAATTTTTTCGGCAACTGCTGAAATTAATCCAAAGTTTTTATTATATACAATCTGCCAAATCAATGCTACAACAAAGGATGATAAAACCGAAGGCAAAAAGATTGCACGTCTGTGAAATCCCTTTAATTTAACTCGTTTGCTTTGCACAAACAATGCAAATAAAAAAGCAAATCCCAGCTGAAATATAAGCATTAATACCATGAATTTAAGATTGTTTAAAAACGAAATCCAGAATCCCTGATCTTGAAATAATTTCATATAATTATCAATCCCAATGAATTTTATATTTTTACCGCCGCGCCAATTTGTAAAACTAATTCCGATTGCCACGCATAAAGGTATAATATACGCTACTGCAAACATTATGATAAAAGGAAGTATATACAAATAAATTCTACCTGTTTTTACTTTTATTGCTGACTTTTTCATTCTAGCTCCCTTCTTGATTAAAAAAATGCCACCTGTCTATAAATGACAGGCGGCATTTATCTAACTATTGCATACTAACTACATCTTCATACGCATCTTGCATGTCTTGAGCTAATGTATCTGCGTCTTTAACACCTGTCAAGATTTCCTGTAATCCTCTTTGGTATACATCCTTTACGGATGCTGGTAAACTACTATCCCAATTTAGGCATCTTGTTACATCTGGCTGTCCTGATGTTTCCTGCTCTCTTTGTGTAATAATGTTTAATTTGCTAGCATCATAATCTACATGCCAAGGTGTAAATAATCCTTGGTTTTCTGTTAATGTTTTACCAAAATCATTACTGCAAATATAGTTTGCGATAAAGTCCATTGCATATGGAATTTTATCTTCATCAATGTTTGCTCCAAGTGCAAGACCCCAAGCCGAACTAGACACTACAGAATTAGTAGCTTTCGCTCCTTCTGCTGGTGCAGGCCATAATGCAACCTGTGTTTCTTCTGCAACTTCTGGTGCAACTCCTACTAAACTGCTGCATTCCCAGTTACCTGCCGAAATCATAGCAGCTTCTCTGTTCTGATATAAAGCACCTCTTTGGTCATTATCAATACTTGATAAATCTTCGTTAAACACGCCTTCTGTTGCGAGCTTCTGATAATCAGCTAATGCATTGACAAATTCCTGATCTGTAAATGCTGCTTTTCCATCCATATCAAGTATATGCTCAAACCATTCATTTCCAACATAGTTGTTAACAAAAGCACTAAATGCTAATGAGTCTGCTGGCCATAATGCCTTGTCTCCCATTGCCATTGGAATATATCCTGCATCTGAAATCTTCCTTGAATCTTCAATTAATTCATCAATTGTTTTTGGAAATGATTCGATTCCACATTCTTCAAAAATTCCTTCATTGTAAAAAATAAAAGCATAATGAGCATCTTCCCAAGGAATACCATAAATAGAATCCTTAAATGACATTTCTTTAAAATAGCTTTGGTCAATTTTATCTGTAATTCCATATTCATCTGCTAAACTTGTAAGATCTAAGATAGAACCTACATCTGCATAATCAGAGGCCATAGAACCATTTACCATACAAATGTCTGGCAGTTCATCTGATGCTGCCCATGTATCACACTGTAATAGATATGGATCTGGTGGATAATATTCCTGCTTGATTGTTACACCTGGGTTATCATTTTCATAAGCTGCAATTGCGTTTTGAATTGATTCATACTGGCAATCCCCTTCTCCCTGAAAGTGTGCATATGTGATTACAATATCCTCATCTGCAGATTTCTTTTCTGTTTCTACATCGTCTTTGTCGTTACCACAACCTGTAAGAACAATTCCCATAGTCATGATTCCTATTAATAATAAACAAATTCTCCTCTTCATATTACCCTCCTTATTAGGTTTAATAGTTTCTATAGATATTAAACCAAATTATTTATAAACAGCATATGGAAAAAAGAACACAAAAATATGGACATTTGGTAACAACTATTTATACTGATCTATATCTTCTTGCAATTTTCTCATTATTTCTTCTGCCGTTTCACCTTTTTCTGGTGCTTCAATATAATAGATCCAAGCCTTATCAGAGTTAAGGGCATAATAAGGCTCTAAATACAACATATATTCATTTACTGTCTTCCCTGACAAGACATAATCATTATAAAGTTGTTCCACATCTGAATTTAATGTTCCCCCCTCTACACCTTCTATAGAAGGAAATCCACTATTTTTTTCGAACCATAAACTTAGATAAAATGATGTTGCCCATATGTTTAATAGTTCTTTGGCCACCTCCTTATTTTCACTATCTTTCATAACACAAAGTCCAATGGAATATGCTGGGTTTACTACAACATCCTCTTTCACATATGAAAAAGGTGGTAAAAACATTCCAAAATTCGTGCTTTGATTATTTGCTTCAATCGCTCCTAACATTCCAGAATATCCCATAATCATAGCTCCTTTTCCTTTTCCAAACAAATCTATCATCTCATCATAATCAATTTTTCTATAATCTTCATTCACATAGTTTTGTTCAAATAGATTCAAGTACACATCGAGCGGTTCTTCCAGTTCCGGATAATCTGCAAATCTTTTATATCCATTTAGAATATTCGATGCCATGGCATTACAATCGTCATTATTTCCTATTGACAAAGGATAACCATAATTCATCCACATCTGTGGCACCCAGGTATCCTTACACATAAGAACCGGGAATATATCATTTGCTTTTAGTAGTTCACATATTTTAACAAACTCCTGCTGTGTTGTTGGGACTTGTAGCTCATATTCTTCGAATACATCCTTATTGTATAGAATGCCCGCTATTCCTGAATTCTCCTGAAAAGGAAATCCATATATATTGCCATCGCTGTAAGTGAAATTATCTTTATTTTTAAGTTGTAAGACCCAAGGTTGATCACTTAAATCTTCAAAATAAGAGGGTGGATTCAACAAGCCATATACATGCGGGATATTTGCATCAATCAAATCTGGGATTGTTCCAGTCTTTGCTTTCATTTCGATAATGGTATCCCCCTGTGCGTCTGGAACTACCTGTACATTTACTCGTATATTATGTTCTACATAGGTTTTTTTGATCATATACTTAAAAGCATCCGTATATCTTGACTCTCTTATCATAATCGTAACTGTCTTTTCGTTAAAGACAACCAAACTCTTATTTGTATTCAAATTTCTTAATGCGTATACAATCAAAAATATTGCTATAAGAAGAGTAACAATTACAATAACACTATTTCTTATTTTTTTCCCTAAAGTCATATAATTTTCCCCTCTTGATTTAATCCACGATATCTTGATGGTGATACACCCCATTTTTTCCGAAATACCTTGGAATAATATAAGGAATCCATAAACCCTACAGATTCCGCTATATCTCTAATGGACATATTGGCCTGTTCAATTAACATTTTTGCACTTTTTTCTAGCCGTATATTTTGCAAATATTCCATAGGAGATACCCCATACTCCTTTTTAAATCCGTCTCTTAGATAAGCCGATACAAATCCGAAACGATCGGAAAGTGTTTGATTTGTTATTTCATCCTTGTAGTAATAATCCAAATAGTCTTTGATTTGCAAGGCAATTTGCTTTTTTCCACCTTTTTCCTCTTTTTGTATAAATGAGAAAGTAACAAGCCTATCAAGTTTGTCAAACAACATTTTTTTACTATAGCAATTTTGAACTAGTTCATTCAATTCTTCTTCAATTTCCATATATGGGAATTGACATTCCATTCTTCCACACAAATCGAGAATACCTTCTTTAAGTATTTCAATAATCACGCATCTTCTCTTTACTGGATATAACGCTTTTTGAAATCCATCTAATATTTGACTAGACAAATGAACTTGTTTTAATATTTTGCGTCCATTTTCAATCTGTCGTACATTTTCGTTATTATCTAAATCTATTTCATCCAAACATAGTACACTCTGTTCGATTTCCATAACCATTTTCATTTTCTTTCTCATTTGAACATTACTATCATAAATAGTTTTATGATTTTGTGTCTCCCGGTTAAAAATGATAGTAATTGGCAATTCCTTTCCAACAAAATGATTGTATAATTCATTAATCACACTTTCCGAACGATTTCCAAGCTTTCGAAATACAATTAATTGTTCATTTGGATACCTGCCGGGTATAACCCACCTTGATTCCTCTGGGAGCAATCCTTTTAATACTTTTTGTATTTCTTTTCCCATTTCCTCTTGTTTTTCATTTAATTCATATTCTTCTGAGAGCAAATAATATGAGCCTAATGTACATAAGGCAATTTCGTATTTCTCCTGTGGCTCTTTTATCTCTCTTTCAGGCTTTTGTATACTTCTTTTTCTCCAAAACAAATCGGATACATGATCTAGCACTTGACATAATTCTTCTTTTTTTATTGGTTTTAATAGATAATCTATTACTCCAAAATGCATCGCACTTCTTACATACTCAAAATCTTGAAATCCACTTAATACTATAGTTGGAATTTTAATATGCTCCTCTTCCATTTTTTCCAACACTTCAAGACCTGTCATAACTGGCATCTGAATGTCCAATACAACAAAATCTATTTCCGTGCCATTGATAGCTTTCAAAGCCTCTTTTCCATTCCTAACTCTACTAACTACGTGAAAAGAGGGATTTAATCGTTCAATTAATGTACAGGTACTTCTTAATATAGGTTCCTCATCTTCCGCCACTAAAACTTGAATCATATTGATTTTCTCCTATTGTTATTGTTGTGTATTCTCCAACTTCACTTTCTATTTCAAAAATCATATTTTCTTTATATTCTAAATACAATCTCATGAGAATATTTCGAATCGTCAATCCCCCAATTTCCCATTTCTCTTTCAGAAGATTTACCTGTTCTTCCGAGGTAAAAAGATATTCTTTATATTTCATAATGTCTTGTATTTGTTCCTTGGTCATTCCCACGCCATTATCTTTGATTGTCACCTTCCAATAATTTTGATTTCCCTCACAATTAATAGTGATCTTCCACGGAAACTCCTTCTTACTTAAACCATGGGTAATGGCATTTTCAATTAATGGCTGCAAAATAAAGTAAGGTGTTTTTATTTCACGTATATCCCCTTGAATCACTTGTTCGAATTCAAGATTATCTGAATATTTCAAATGTAAAATATTCATATACTTCCTAACATTAGTGATCTCATCCATTAGATCCACCTGATTAGATAATAATCCTGAACTATATCGTATAAAGTCTGACAAATTCTCACAAACCCCTATAACCATATCACAGTCTTCTTCAATGGCATATGATTGTATAATAGCCAATGTATTATGTATAAAATGAGGATTCATTTGAGCTCTTAACGCATACAATTGAGTTTTAATCTGCTGTGTATTCGCATTTACCTCTCTCCTGGCACTTTCGTCAATTCGATCCCTCATTTGTATGAATGCATCTGATAATTCCTGTATTTCACTTACATTACTATCTACATAAGACCTTTTCTCGTCTTTATCATTTAAACTGACTTCTACGGATTGACATAATTGAATTAATGGCTGAACAATAATTTGGCTTGTTATATTTTGAATTAAAACAATAATAATTAGACACAACAAATAGATTCCCATGATTAATAAAATTGCAGATTTCATGGTATCATAATATTCTTTATCATTTTGCAGTACAATAATCCCTATATTACGATCACCGATAACATCTATACATTGCGTTTCATTTCCTAATTTGTATCTTTGAATAAATTCGTCATAGGTCAAACTTGTATTAGCAGTTACATTATTTATGGTTGTAGCCATAACTTTATCGGTATCGCGGTCAAACAATATTACTTTATCTTGTCCTACCGCTGTTTTCAAACTTGTCTCTACCTGCTTTACTCCAATAATTACTTCTACATACCCTAGACATTCTCCCTTATTTACATCATCTTTAATTTCCCTGATAATAGAAATTCCTTGATAACTAACTTGCCTATGCTTTTCCGTTCGATTCACACAAATATTATAGACACCTGGTTTGCGAAACTGACTATCTAAATATTCAATCCACGTCTGATCAATCAATCTTGTAAACTGATTATATTCCTCATTTTCTGCTGCACATAATATATCTCCATGTCCCGTATACACACTAACTATGGATATTTTATCTGGATTCATGATATAAGACCATAGCGTTTCACATAGTCTAGAAGATTCTAATACATTTGTTTCGAAATAATTATCTTCTTCTTTTACCCCTTCCTCCAGTGTAGAAATAACGCTTGGATTTAAACTGATTTGCAAGGATGCCGAATCTAATTCATCTAGAATTCCATTTATAGTTGTCTTACTTCTATCCATAGATAATTGAATTTCTTTGGTATTATTATCTCTGTGAATTTTAACATAATACACTCCAAAAGTGCCTAAAATAATTGCAAGTACGATGGATATGATTATTATATTGTATAGAAAAAGTCTCATTCCAAAGCTCTTCTTTTTTTTCATCATATACGCTCCCTATGCAAATTCATCGACGTTCTAATTTAAGACCTTGGACTAAATCCAAGGTCTTAAATTGATTGAAAACTCTATATTTTTTTCATTTAACTGATATTTTTCAGCTAACTGTGGTCCACAACTTCCGGAACCAATACCACTTAACATATAGTCTAAGCACAATATATTGCATGGTGCTTCTTCCAATTCAAAATTATGTGCTTTTTTTGTTAATTCTTCGACGCTATATTTTGACAAGTTAAAACTAAACGACTCCTCTGAAAATGCAGCAAGGGATAATTCCTTGTTTTTTACTATCATGTAATCACAGCCACAATGACTTCCATTTTCCTGTGGCTTCACATAGTCTTCATGAAGTTTGTCCACCGTTGAACGGAAATGTCCTATATAACTAGCCTGATGTTTGTCCTGATAGCTTTCGTATGGTCCATAGCCCAAATAATCTACATCCTTCATAGATTTATTAAGATATAGTTTCACTCCAAAACGTGGTAAAAAAGGAACCTCCTGATTTTTTACCCCTTGCATTGCAATAGATATTGTTCCATCCTCATAAATTGTCCATTTAACATCAATATCCAATATTTTTTGAATATGAATTGCTCCAATCGACAACTTAGTGGCAATTTCCACTGTATGCTCCTTTTGTTCAACACTTATTGCATACACTTTAACCGTGATCCGATCATATCCTGCTTTTATCCATTTTTCCTTAATAACCCGATCATTATCTGTTGGTGCGCGCCAAATACTATATTCCATTGGTGATTCTAAGATATTATGATTTTGATAAACCATAGATCGAAATGTCCCCTTAATTTTATCATATTTATAACATAATTGCGAAGAAGAAATCTGAATCATTTTATCTGATTCTTTAATTTTCAGAGAATTTTTATTTTTGTGCAGAGATAAAGATTCTACCATTGCTCCTTTATCATTTTTTAGTAAAATCTGCTCATACCCTGCGATTTCACCTATTGATGTAAACTGATCATTTATTGTTCGCACATATTCCAATAAAATTGAAACTTTTCCCTTTTTGGGTAATGCATAATTCAAAGTTAATGTTTTCTTAGTGTGCGCAGGAATATCTAGCTCTTCTATGTTGTCAATCTCTTTAGAAGAAATCATTTCCCCATCAATCATAATCCTATAGCGAATTTTTAAAAATTTATTTATATTTAAGAAATCCATACGGTTATAAAAAGTATATGTTTTTTTATCTAAATCATAATCTACGACGCGTAATGGCCGCTGCACATTTTTAAATTCCAACAATCCTGTATGAGGAATTCGATTTGCATATACAAGACCATCCATACAAAAGTTCCCATCGTGAGGAAATTCTCCAAAATCCCCCCCATATAAAAATTTATCTTTTCCATCTGGTGTTGTTCCAACATAAACCGTATGATCACACCACTCCCACACAAAACCTCCACAATGCTGTTTGTGGCTTTCAATATGCTGATAATAATCTTCAATATCCCCGGGGCCATTTCCCATTGCATGAATATATTCACATAAAATAAATGGCTTATCGCATTTATCTAAAAACTGATTTGTCTCTTCAATTCCAGCATACATTCGACTAAATAAATCAATATAAGAGAAATCATTTCTCCGATTCCAAGGTGCATGTAATGCACCCTCATAGTGTGTTAATCTACTTGCATCGAATCCTTTGGTCCATTTTAATGCTTCCTCAAAAGTACAACCATATCCCGCTTCATTTCCCATAGACCAAATAACAACGCAGGTCCGATTCTTATCTCTTTGCACCATTCGTTGTACACGATCAACTACAGATGGGGTAAAAATTTCATTATCCGCTATATCTCCTCGAAAAGCATGTTTCGAATAATCTTCGGTATCCCAGTTTTCAATATACAGTGTTTCCACACCATGAATTTCTACATCGGCTTCATCTACAATATAAAAACCATAAATATCACATAATTGATAAAATTCTGGACGATTTGGATAATGGCTCGTTCTTATTGCATTTATGTTGTGTTGCTTCATCAACGCAAAATCTGTAAGAAGTTGTTCACATCCAATGGTACACCCTGTAAAAGGATCACTGTCATGACGATTTGTTCCTCTAAATTTAATATTTGTACCATTTAAATAAACAACCTTGTTGTCAATATATATTTTACGAAATCCAATATTTTCAGTGAAAATTTCATTCCCATCCCACATTACCAGTCGATATAACTTTGGCACTTCTCCATTCCAAAGAATTGGATCATCTACGTCTATCTTAATATTTCCATTGAAAGACTCCCCTTTCGTTACTAGCATTCCTTCTGTATCATAAAGCTCATACTCTAAATTTTTTTCCTCAACAGAATATTTTCCCTCTATCATAATTGTTCCCTTATGATAATCCTGGGATAACTCCGTATGAATAAAATAGTCCTTTAAATAATTTTTAGGACGCATTAATAAATAAACATCTCGAAATATTCCTGACATTCTAAACTTGTCCTGGTCCTCTAAATAAGTGCCATCACACCACTTTAAGACTAACACTACTAGCTCATTTGTACTTTCTATCACTTTATCAGAGATGCAAAACTCACTTGTCATATGAGATACTTGACTATATCCTACAAACTCATTATTTAACCAAACATAAAAACAGGAATCTACTCCCTCAAAGTTTAAATAAATATCTTGATTTTTTTCCATGTGGCAATCAAATTTTTTTTGATATACTCCACAAGGATTTTCATCTGGAACATACGGCGGATCAAAGGGAATTGTATAGTTTACATTGGAATACTGATGATGATCATATCCATAATTTTGCCATGATGCTGGAACCGGAATTTCTTCTGGATAATTTATTTTACCCGGAAAATGAACAAAATCTTCTGGTAATTCATATACACTTTGAAAATAATGAAAGTTCCAATCACCGTTTAACATTTTACAAACCCTAGACTTCTCTTTTTGACTCATTACAAATTGATCAAGGTGATTACTTTGAATATAGTTTTCTTTTATCCATTGCATTTGATCCTGCATAAAAGGAATCACATAATTTCTAGGGTCTTGGGTTCCTACGTGTAAAATTTCTGGATTCTCATAAAATTTTTTATCTATCATTTTAATTATCTCCTTCATTTTCCAATTTACAGATAGATTTTTATCTATAACCTCTATCCTAAAATACAATGATTATAAATGAAATACAATATAAAATAATAGACTAAATATGCACAAAATGATACAATGCAGAAAATGATATAACATTCAAATATATCCTAAGGGGAAAATGCCATATGTATATGAATACAGGTTACAATATTATAGATGATTCAGATTTTACAAGTAAAATTGAAGATACTCCCTTAATAATTTGTAGTGCAGGATGCTATCGTTTAGTCAAACAACAACACCTAAAGACCTACCGTTGTAATGGAAGAAAAGATTTTCAACTCTTATACATAACCCAGGGTAAAGGCTATTTTAAACGTGATGGCAATTTTTTTGAACTTAAAGAAGGAGAATTAATCATTTATTATCCTGATGAAGTTCAAGAATATGACTATTTTCTAAAGGATAAACCTGAAGTGTATTGGCTGCATTTTGCAGGTACACTAGCGTCTCAACTACTTGCTCCTTTCACTCTAGACTCTCTTCACAAAGTAAAGATTGGCTTACATGGATCTTATCTTAATCTGTGGAATAAAATTATTGGAGAAATTCAAATAAAGGAAGAACATTATGAACAGCTCACTAATCTCTATCTGCAAGAACTTCTCCTAAAAATGCTTAGAGGTAATATTCTTATAGATCACAATATGTTAAACAAAAAAGCTCTTTTTCGTAATATAATGGAAGATTTCCATAATCAGTATAATCAAAATACTAAAATTAGCGAATATGCACTAAAAAACCACATCAGCACCTGTTGGCTCATCCGTGGTTTTAAAGAAGAAACAGGATTTACTCCCCAAATCTATATTACTAAAATACGCATGAACAAAGCAAAAGAACTTCTACTTTATTCAGAACTTAGTATTAACGAAATAGCTTCCATTATTGGCTATGAAAATCCATTATATTTTAGTCGTATTTTTAAAAAAAATATGAATCTTTCACCTAATAACTATCGAAAAAAATATCTTTACGTGAAGTAATATTTTCCTGAAATTATATATGAATGATGTATATTTGAAATGTAAAGTCTCCTTTATTAATGTCTAGTGTATAAGTTCAGAAATTTTTTTCGATATATTCGAAGTACCTTACCTGCACCTTTACATGGAAATTTCCCCATCTGCGTCCATTTTGATATTACTCCTGATGTTACACCGGCAAAATAACGATGGTGTACACTGTAAATATTCCATAGCTTCCAGCATCTTCTCCTGATCTTTCTTTTTCAGATAGGAAATCTGAACTGCTGGAGTGAAATCCATCGTGCCATCATCCACTTTTTACAATAACTCAGGTATCAGATCTGTCATTTTGATATATCGCTGTATCTGTTTAGGGCTTTCCCCGCTTTCTGCTCCGATTATCTCAATACTCTTTTTTCCAGAATGGTGGTCAATCTGACCACATTTTCTTCTTCCAGTTTTTCCTTTGATAACATCATATTTCATCTTATAAGCAAATGCCTTTTCACTGGGACTAATCCGCTCTCTCTGAAAATTCGAATCGACCATTGATATTACTGCTTCATCATCCTGCAGTGCTCTGATAATCACAGGTACTTTTCTATATCCAAGCTGCTCCGCTGCAAATTTTCTTCTGTGACCTGATATGATTTCATACATTGCATCAGGTCTTGGTCTTGTAATTAAAGGATTCAAGATACCATATCTTTTTATTGATTGCACTACTTTAACTATTAATGTAGAAGAAACACGATCACTTTTGAAGAAAAACATCTTATTTTGGTTCTGTTTCTTCTATATTATTTGTATTCATTGTCTTGGCAAGAGAAGTAAGGAGAACTGCCATATCCGGATTTGATAGAACCTTCATCAACAACTCTGGATCCACTCCATCTGGAACCTTTACAGTATTATTTTTCACTTCATGACCTCTCATATCTGGATTACCATTTTTCCCACTGTAAAAAGCATTCTCCATCATCCATTTTTTCCTAATGTCAATTATGATATAGTCATAGAATTGCTTTATTTGCTCTATAATCGCTTTCAAAATTAATTCCCTACTCATTACGTTTACTAAGGATACTTCGATTGCTGATAATTCAATATTTGCAGGTATCAAATCTACACCTTCCTTATGATGTAGAATTGTTTTATCAACTTTTAACTGCTCATCGTTTACAATATTCATCATCATGGTTGCTAATGAAAATTCTAATTCATCTGGTTCCTGATATCCTAAACTGATTGTTAAACTTCCCTGTGGATCTGCATCAATAAGCAATACTTTCTTTCCTGTCTGCGCTAAACCAATTCCTAAATTTACACAAGACACGGTTTTTCCGACTCCACCTTTTTGATTTGATGTTGCAATTACCTTACACATAGTCATGTCCTCCTATTTTTCCCAATTGTTTTTCATCCATAGTTTCAATATTTCTAATATTTCTCTTTTCATCTGCTCTGCTGAATAACTAGATGGAAAGAATCTGTATAGCTGTTCATTCTTAAATACCACTCGATCTATTTCTTTCTGCTTTATTTCACTAAGAATATCCTGCATTCCTTCAAATGTTAGCGTACCTTCTGTACTCATTTTTCTCATTCTCTGTGCCTGTGATAATGATGGTGTACATTGCGCATAATCCATAGCTTCAAGTATCTTTTCCTGTTCTTTCTTTTTCAAATACGATAATTGAACCGCAGGTGTAAAACCCATCGTACCATCATCCACTTTTTCTAGTATCTCTGGTATAAGATCAGTCATCTTGATATATCTTTGTACCTGTTTTGGACTATCTCCAGATTCCTTACCAATAATATCTATACTCTTTTTTCCAGAATGGTGGTCAATCTGGCCACATTTTCTCCTTCCTGTTTTTCTTTTGATTACGTCATACTTCATTTTGTAAGCAAATGCTTTTTCACTTGGACTGATCCGTTCTCTTTGCAAATTAGAATCAATCATAGAAATAACTGCTTCATCATCTTTAAGTGCTCTGATAATTACTAGTACTTTGCGATATCCTAATTGTTCCGCGGCATATCTCCGTCTGTGTCCAGAAATAATCTCGTACACTCCTTCTGGTCTAGGTCTTACAATCAAAGGATTTAAAATACCAAAACTTTTGATACTGTCTTGTAGCTCAATCATCTGACTATCAGCCTGAACCTTAAATGGATGG
>QKAS01000006.1 GCA_003246295.1 Clostridia bacterium
GTATTTATCTTGAAACATATGCTATTCAATTAAGAATGCAAAGTAACAGAATCAAGTCCGTTCGCTCGAATAATCGTTGTATAAGACTAATATTCAATCATTTCAAAGAACTCTTTGCGTTTTTTAGTGGACGCTTATGAAAAGTATTATGAAAAATATATATTTATCTATACTGATGACTTGTTTTGGTACAAGTGTCATATACGCGCAAAATAATACTCCTGTATCTTTCGACGGACAGCAGGATAGTATTATATCGCTCCCATATACTAAGATAGACAAAGAGAGACATGTGGGAGCTGTAAGCACTGTTACGGGAGAACAGCTAAGTCATAGCAATAAATTCGGATTGAACTCAGCCATAGACGGACTGGCTACAGGTTTGATTATAATGAACGGCTCTTGTAATCCCGGCGCAGAAGGATTTACCTGGAAAGTAAGAGGACTTTCCAGAGGAAACGATGGAGACGGACCATTGATTGTTATTGACGGTATGAACAACCGTTCGCTTTCAAGTATAACAAACGAAGAAATAGAATCGGTGCAGGTACTGAAAGACATTACAGCAAAAATGCTGTATGGAAGCAAAGCCGCCAATGGTGTTATTATGATAACTACCAAACGAGGTAAAGGCAAAACTTCGTATAAGGCAACCGGTGAATATGGTTTCAAACAGGCTACAAGAACACCTGAATATCTTTCTTCATACGACTATGTTAAGTATTTCAGACAGGCAATGATTAATGACGGATTGACTCCACGCTATACGGAGGAAGATATGATTGGCTATGCTGAGGGTGTTGATCCATTACGTTATCCGAACGTGGATTTTTATGATACGTTTGTAAAACCTAATACAAGTTTTTACAGGGCAAATGTTCAGGTTAACGGTAATAAGAACAACGTAGGATACTTTCTTAATCTAGGTTATTATGGTGAAGGTGGTCTGGAAGCCGTAGGTAAATCAACATCGTACGACAGATTAAATTTAAGAAGTAATCTTGATTACAAGATTAACGATTTCATGTCTGCGTATCTGGATATTGCTGCACGCTGGGATATGTGGTCACGCCCTAATATAACATATAATAACTTTTTCAACGCTATATCGACCCACAGACCTAACGACTATCCTTTGTTTATGGGAGAATATGGTGATGACACTATGTTGGGATGGAGTAAAAACCAGGATACTAACCTTTATGGAGAACTCACCAGGAAAGGTTATGCCGATGATGAGAACTCGTATGCACAGACCAACATCGGTTTAAATTTTGACCTATATAAAATTACTCCGGGACTGAAAGCAAAACTGTTTATGTCGTACGATGCATTTTCTGCTTTGTCAAAAGGTAAGACATATAAATATTCCAGACTACGCCTTGAAGATGACGGAACATTTACAAAGGTTGGTGAAGATGAAGTAAAAGGTAGTGAAGCAAAATTCAGTGATAATATATACAGAAATTTTGGAGTCACAGGGCAAATAGACTACAGCAGAGGATGGGATAAGCATGAGGTGCTTTCAAACCTTGTTTATAACGTACAGAGAAAGATGGACAAAATGCTTCTTAACGGGCCTAAAACCGTACAGGATGACAAGAGTATGAATATAGCTTTACGTGCCAACTATGCTTACGACAGAAGATATGCTGTAGAAGTAGACGGTTCACTGATGGGTTCGGACAAATTTACGAAAGAAAACAGATGGGGATTGTTTGGAGCAGCTGGATTTGCCTGGAATATATCTAATGAGGAGTTTATGAAAGATATTGAATGGATAGACTTCTTAAAACTGAAAGGCAGCTTTGGTGTTATGGGTTATGACAACAGTTTTGCCTATATGGTTTATGATAACTTCTATACAGCCAACGGTAACTATAGAGTAGGCGAAAATAACTCAGAAATTGAATATGGATTCAAACCCAGCCAGATAGGTAACAAGAATTTCACTTTCGAAAAATCAAGGGAAACCAATATTGGTATTGAAGGTACGTTCTTCAGCAACAGATTGAGCATGGAAGGTAACTTCTTCTATGAATATAGATATGATATACCAACAAATGTTCAAACCTTAATACCGGGTTATGTAGGGTATGGCAGTGTATATCCTATGCTTAACTATAATGAAATAAGTAACAGAGGTGTTGAAGTGGGTATGAGCTGGAAAGACAGAATTGGTGAACTGAAATATCAGATAGGTGGTAATTTTATGTTTACAAGAGCTATACACGAAGTCTATGATGAAAACAATTTGTATGAGCACCAGAATCGAACTGGAAAATCGACAGATGCCATTATGGGTTGGGTTTCGGACGGTCTTTATAAGAACCAGCAGGAAATAGATGACCACAGCGTTTCATCATTGTACGGAGAAATTAAACCTGGTGATATAAGGTTCCTGAATGTTACAAACGATTTGAATGACAATGTTATCAATGATTATGATAAAGTATTTATCGGTAACTCATTCCCAAGAGTAAACTATGCGCTCAATATTAATCTGGAATATAAAGGTTTTTCTTTATATATGTTAGGTCAAGGAGTTGCAGGATTTGACAGAATGATGACTAATTCATACTATTTCTGTACAGGAGAAAACAAATACTCTGTAAATGTACTTGGAACAGCTATTGTAAATCCTGAAACTGGGAACATCCAGGACAATGCAACATACCCACGTTTGACCAGTCTTTCAACAGGTCACAGTTATAGAAACTCTGATTACTGGATGGAAAATGGTTCATATTTCAAACTAAGGACAGTAGAACTGGCATACCAACTACCTAAAAAAGTTTGTAAGAAATTTGGTGCCAATGGCTTGAAATTCTTTGCAAAGGGTGACAATTTATTTACTCTATCGTCAATAAAAGACGTTGACCCAGAGGATATAAATGCCGGTATAACCGGTAACCCTATGTTCCGTTCATTCTCTTTTGGATTTGATATAACTTATTAATTTATATACTAAAAGAAAACAATAATGAAAAAGTTTATAATAACATCTTGCTGCTCACTGTTGTTATTATCATCGTGCGACAGTTTCTTTGACACAAAACTTACAAACGAGAAGACAGAACAGCAATTAACAGAACAAACAGGAGTAATCAGAGGACTGATAACTTTTGCCTACAGATCAATACCTACTAATTTTGATTCATTTGGAAGTGATTTTCTGGATTGTGCAACAGATAACGCATTATCAAATAATCTGAACGGAAATATGAACAAGATGAGTGGTCAGGATGGATACTGGACAGACGTAAACAGCCCACTCAACAATTGGAATGCCGCTTACGAAAATATACGAAACTTAAATGAGTTCCTAAGAATTGGAACTGATGAGGATCTTGTATATATGGCTACAAATCCGGAAGAAAATGAGGCATACCGCAAAAGAATTACGGGTGAAGCTTATTTTTTAAGAGCATGGAACGAATTTGAACTTCTAAGACGTTTTTCCGGTATTGACGTAAATGGTGAATTACTGGGTTTCCCTATTGTAACAGAGAATATGGATATCGACAATATAGAAATGAAACCTAGAGATTCATTTAGTGACTGCGTTAAAAGAATTGTTGAAGATTTGGATCTGGCTTTTGAAGCCGGCTTACCAATTGAATATACAGGAGATAATGCTATTTTGGGTAGTTCACAATTGGGACGCCCAAGCAAGATAGCTTGTATGGCTCTTAAAACAAGAGTTCTGCTCTATGCGGCAAGTCCATTATACAATCTGGACAATAAAAATGAGCTTTACGAAGAAGCAGCAGCTGCCGCAAAAGCTGCTTTAGACATGATTGGTACAACATTGCCGGATATATATGATTTGGGTAATATCTCCAGCAAATTTTATAATAATATAACCACCGCAAACAATGAAGTTATATTGCGTAGAGTTGCCGGTGATGCAACAGGAGAACTAGGTATGGCTCAAAGAAACTTTCCTCCAGCTGTCGGACTTATTGGTCAGGGAAAATGTAATCCATCACAGAATTTAGTAGATGCTTTCCCTATGGCAAACGGTTATCCCATTACAGCCGACCAAAGCCTGAGCAATTATAATCCTGAAAATCCGTTTGCCGGCAGAGACAAACGTCTTTCAATGACTGTACTGAAAAACGGTGATGTATTTAAAGGAGTAACAATACAGACATACAATGGCGGTAACTGTATGCCTGGAGCTGTAGGAGTAGACGATAAAAATACTACAAGAACAGGATATTTCTTAAGAAAATGGCAAAGTTCAAAAGCAAATCTGATTGCAGGAAATCAGATTAAGGACTTTTTCTACTATGCTCTTATCCGTAAAGTAGAAGTTTTCCTTAATTTTGCAGAAGCAGCAAATATGGCTTACGGTCCTGACAACAATGTTTTGGGATATACAGCAAGACAAGCTATAAGAGAAGTGAGAAGAAGAGCTGGTATAGCCAGCTCGGGTGATGATAAGTACTTGAGCTCTCTTCGTACGAAAGAAGAACTAATGGAATTGATAAAAAACGAGAGACGCATTGAACTTTGTTTTGAAAATCATAGATTCTTCGATTTAAGAAGATGGAAAGAAAACCTTAACGAACCGGTAAAAGGTATTATTTATAGCGATGCTAACGATAAAAAGGGTACAATATCTATAGTGCAGTCTCCTGTATATAAAGATTATATGTATTATGGACCTATACCTAAAGCTGAAATTTTGAAATGTCCTGCAATAACACAAAACCAAGGATGGTAATTAAAAACTTAAAAAACATGAAGATCTCATTAAAACTATTTGCAGTTGCATGTATGGCTATGTTATTCCAGTCATGCTATGAAGATTATAAATTTGATTATGACCATACTACCGCTTATTTCGCACGTCAGAAACCTCTCAGAACTTTAGTTGACGAGGAAAACAAAGATATGAAATTTACTTTTGGGACAGTATTGGCAGGAGTCTACAGTAATGAAAAAAACTGGAATGTTTATTATGAAGTACAACCTGAACTGTTAGAAGAATATCCTGATAAAGAACTTCTTCCTGAGGAATATTATACTTTATCCAACAGTAATCATATCGTGGTGCCTGAAGGAAATATTTTAGGAGAAATAGAAGTGAAGATTGACAAAGATAAATTCATGAGCGACCCGAAAAGCTTAAACGGAACTTATGTTTTACCTGTCAAGATTACATCGTGCGACATGGATTCTATTCTTGAAAACAAGGATTATTCATTGATAGCATTGAAATATTTCAATAAATTCCATGCTACTTATTTCCTAAAAGGTACAGATACTAAATTCAATGCTGACGGTACAGAAGCAGATAAAGTGGAATATAATTCCGATGACCTTGTTCAGAACAACAGAATTCATGAACTTACTACACTATCAAAAAACTCATTGAAGGTTCCATTCATAGGAAGATTTAATGTAGAAAAACATTTTATGAAAATTTCGGTTGATGAAGATAATAATGTTTCTGTAGAAGGTATGGATGGTTCCGTCATATCATCGGTAACAGGTAGTGGAAAATCCAATTATGATGAGAATAATCATCCACATTTCAACCTGGAATATGAATATACTGATGAGGATGGTCTTAAACATAAAGTTCAGGAAGAACTGATATATCTGAAAACAGTACTTAAACTTGAAGAATGGTAATAATATAAATGAACCTGGTTTTTATTGGATGCGATAATTTATAGCATCCAATAAAAACCTCAAGAAAAAAACTATGAAACATATTAAGAATATAATTGCATTATCCTTATTTGCTGCTATGACGGCAGGATGTGAGGATTATAACCTCAGTCAATATAAAGATGTTCCACCTGTACCGAAAGAAGGTGAGAAAATCGATATGGTCTTCACTTCAGAAAACAGCAGCTTCAGTAGAACAAACATCTATGAAGGAGATAAGATTTCATGGAGTAAGGATGACATGATATCAGTATTTGCGAAACAGGTTAATTCTATGTTTACAATTGACAATGAAGATGAAGAAAATGTTGTCCTGAGTGCAAATTTTAAAGGAAAAGCTTTATTTGATAATTCATATTTTGCGTTATATCCATTTAATGTTGATGCAAAAATATCAGAAACGCAAGTAAATGATAATGGATTATCAACAGCTACTATATCAACTGTACTTAGCAATGTTCAAAAAGCTGTGGCAGGTTCTTTTGACAACAGACTTAATCCGTCTGTTGCCATTGGAAAATATCTATTGGAGGAAATCAAATATCCTCTTGCTATGAAATTAAAATTTACCAATGCAGCTAGCTTTATAAAGATTAATTTAAATGAAAACATTGGCAGTGAAGTACACAAAATAACTCTTAAAGGAAACAATGGTGAACTTATTGCAGGAAACATTGATATTACAGTGAAGGAAGGTGCTGGAACCGATGGTGTAATCAGTACTGAAGCATCAACTGTCATCAATGAGGAAGGTGCAGCTACGGAAATTATGGTTTTACCGGCAAATGCAAGTACTGATATTGTGAAAGGTTACGATTATTATGTTGTAATTGCCCCAACTACATTTAAAAAAGGTATTTCCATTATTCTGGAAGATGAAATAGGACTAAAGAAATTCGCCAACATAACAGGAGAAATAAACTTACAATCAAATCAATGTTACGACATTGCTTTGTCTTCAGAAAATCTTGAAGAAGAAGTGGCACCTGAAAGTGAAACTGTAAATATTACTTCAATAAAAGCAGTTGAACCACAAAAATTGGAATTGAAATTAGATAAAGAGATTACAAAAGCTACAGAATTTGATGATAAGTTCTTTGCTGCATTCTCTCTAGATGTCAAGAATAAATACGAAATTCCTGTTATGATGCCAGACATAGCAAATATTGAGTATGTTGATAGTAAGACGCTTAATCTCACATTAACCGATGTTGTATATGCAGATGATGTAATAAACATTATTTATAACCTTACAGGATTCCATCCTGGATTTAAGATTGGTGACAAGCATGTGAAAATTTTCACACCCGAAAATGTTCCTTATGAAGGTTACACTGAAACTGTAATAACACTTGATTTCGAGGACGGTAATGTTGGATTCAATGCTGTTTCAGGAAATAACAATCTGCCAATTGATATTTTAAGTGTAGAAAACGGCGCATTAAAAATTGACATGCCTGATAACAGTACTGATAAGATGGTTAATTTCACAAGTATAATAAGTTATCAACTACCAAGTGACGCTGAATTTATTTTTACCTTTGACGCATTCAGAAATAAAACTGAAAACGCACCAATAAATGATATGTCTTTAAGATATGCATCTGGAATTGCAAGTGAACATGGAAACGGTGATATATTTAAGAAGTGGCAAGGCTTTAATACTTTAAAAACCACACCATCGACATATACTTCAGTTGTATCAGGACATGGAGGGGTCTTTGAATTTGTTGAAGGAACAAAAGTTACTAAAGGAGTAATTAATAACTCTGGCAATTCAAACATTTCACTAAATTTCAAATCAAAACCAGGACATGTTCTATACTTTGATAATATAACTCTCAAACAAAGATTATACCGTCCGGCTCAGTGATGAATACTAAGAATCATAGTTCATATGAAAAAACATGAACTATGATTCTTTTAATCCTAACAATTATAATACAAAAAACATGAAAAAAAATTATCTATTATACGTACTTTTATTCTCATCAGCATTGCTAATTACAGGATGTGACGATGACGATTATAACTCAAGCCCCGATCCTATTATTGTTCCCAGTATATTTGATGAAAGCGAACCTATAAATTCGATTCCACTACCTCCCGATGGACAAAGATGGGTACTGAACGAACAGTTTTCTGACGAATTCAATGGCAGTCAACTCGATGAATCAAAATGGGTAACTCCACATCCTACATGGATAGGGCGTGCTCCTGGACTATTTGAAAAGGAACGTGTTTCATTTAAAGACGGATGTATGGTTCTTGAAGGTATAAAAATGGAGGAACCTAAAATCGTCAATGGAACAGAATTTAACATATCTTGCGCAGCAGTAGTGTCAAAGGAACAAAAAGCACACTATGGTTACTATGAATGTAGATTCAAGGCCAACAAGACTACATTATCATCTACATTTTGGATGTCTACACGAACTGGTACATTTCCTGTAGAAGGAAAGCAACCAGAAGGTTCTGCACCAGGGAGATTTAGTCAAGAATTAGATATATGCGAAACAATAGGCAGAACAGGTGATTTCTCCGGCAAATATTTCTATGAAGGAATGAATTCAAACGTTCACTACTGGTTTGATCCTGCAGACGGAAGCGAAAGACAAGATATTAGAGCAGAAGAATCAAAACTCAGCCTTCCCGATGGAAAAGTTCCTTCGGATGACTTTAATACTTACGGATGCTGGTGGCACGACAAAAGTTCTGCAACATTCTATCTAAATAATAAGCCAGGAAAGACTATTCAATTCAAAAATAGAAATACTAATGCCCCGTTCTATTTAACAGAACCTATGGGAATTAATATGGTAGTTGAAACTTACCCAACTCCTTGGATCGAATTGCCGAATGATGAAGAACTGGCTGATGATAGTAAAAACAAGACTTATTATGACTGGATACGTTCATATATCCTTAAGGATTTAAATGAAGAATATCCTGAACATACAGTTGAAAAAGTTTTCGGTTACAAAGTAAATCTCAACAATAAACATGCAGTAATGTTCTATAAAGAAAACAATAAGTATAATTTCAGTTTTACTTATGCATCTGACAAAAACTGTAAAGTTGTCTTTGCTTTATATGATGTTAACAAAAATGAGATTACAAGACAATCATATAATTTATATGCGGGATATGCAAAAATAAATCTTTCTGATACAGAAGCCATAATGTCTGTTGATAATATATATTATGCTGTTGCGTATATACTTCCAGCTGCTTCTGACGATTTGAATTCAGCTTATGAAATAGACTCATACGGTTTCAAATGTATTAAATAATTAATTAAACTTTGTCAGATTATATAAGGTACATCTTCATATAAAGGTGTACCTATTTATTTTAAATACTCTTTATGTCATAATATGAAAAACAAGAAATTATTATATTCTTATTGCTTCCTAATATCTGCCAATTCTTATTTACATGCAGAGAACAAACCTAATATTGTAATTTTATTTGCAGATGACATCAGCGCAAGAGAATTTCCGGTGTATGGATCATCTGTATGGTCGAAACCTGATGGGGGTGACACACAAGATTTAAGGTTCAGAGCAGAAACCCCAGTTATGGAAATGATAGCAAAAGATGGATGCATGGTAAAGACATGTTGGGCTGCTACTGTATCTTCACCAAGTAGAGCTATGATGATGACGGGAAGGTATGCGCATCTGCATAAATGGTGGCACAATAAAGATATAGGTACATATACAAATGAAAAAGGTAAAAAGGAAAAATGGCCTCTATATGAAAGTTCACCTATGTTGATAGGACATATTGCCCAAAAAGGAGGTTATGCCACTATGTGGGCAGGAAAAACTCAAATGCCCAACTGTACGGATATCGAAAAATACGGATTTGACGAAGGATGTTATACTCCCGGCGAATTAAGCATGGATAATCCGCACACAGATTTTACTATGGAAAAGGCTAAGGGAAAATCTATGTATAAAATAGTGGACAACGGTAGAATTGTAGATACATATATGCAAACTTCGTATTACTGGCGACCGTCGGTAGTGCTGGTTAACAACCCTGAGTCAAAAAAGAAAGTTACTTTCTGGCCTTTTAAAGATAAAGATAAAAAAGAATACGGTGTGAATACTTATGGTCCGGATGTTGAACAGAAATTTATTTTTGACTTTATGGAAAGAAAGGTGAAAGACGGTAAACCTTTTATGATTTATCATACTTCGCACTTGGGGCACGATGCATACAACTTTATAAACCCTGACAGCAAAAATCACTGGCCTGCTACACCTAAAGTAGAATGGAAAAACGGTAGGTATGTGAGAACTGCTCCTCAAATAACAGGCGACAATGGAGAATATAATCTTAATAATTCTCTTTCTGACGAAGGCATACACAATCACATAAAATATCTTGATTATCAGATATGGAAGTATTTGCAGAAATTCAAGGAACTGAAAATTGAGAATAATACCATTTTCATTATTTGTGCCGATAATGGTACTTCAAGATATGGCAAAGGAAGTCCTATTTGTCAGAAGGGCTGTCACGTTCCGATGATTATATATGCCCCTTGTATGAATATTAAACATAAAGGCGAGACAGATATACTGATGAATATGGCTGATATTCTTCCTACTATTGCAGAAATTACCGGAGTAGAAATACCTGAAAATTATGAGATTAACGGTGAAAGTATTGTACCTTTCCTTACAGGCAAGAAAGACAATCACCGTGAATGGATTTATGCTTATAGAAACAATATGCAGCTAATCAGAGGTAAATATGTTCTTAAAGACGGAAGAGGTACCTGGTATGATGTATCTAAAACACCATCAGACCTTATCAGTTTTCCGGTTATTAAAGACTGGAATAAAGTATCAGAAGCTCATAAAATGGAAAAGAAAAAACTGGAATCTATTTTACCACATTTCAACTTACATAAAACTGAACATGATGCTCCTGTAAAATAATTTAACTTATGAATCGATTTATAAAAAATAAAGTCGGATTAAAATCCGGCTTAATAATTGCCGGATGTATGGCCGCAACCATTAACTCTATAGCGGATGAAAAACCTAACTTCATCTTTATAATAACCGACCAGCAATCTTACGATGCAATCGGAGCCTTAAAGGATGTGTATCCAAACTGCAATATGGATTATGTAACTCCAAATCTGGACAGACTGGTTAAAAATGGTATATCATTTACAAATACTTATTGTGCTAATGCCGTATCAATGCCTTCAAGATTTGCATTATTTACCGGTCAATATGGCAGCAGTTACGGAATAAGACATAACGGACAGGATGAAACAAAGCATAAAGCAATAAGAGATATGCTGCCATCAAGCGCAATGGGTAATTTATTCAAGTCGGCCGGGTATGACACTTACTATGGGGGAAAAGTACATCTGCCCTGTTCTTCGGAAGATATTAAAAATAAAAGTATGTACGAACCTCCAAAAACTTACGGATTCGATGTATATTACACTAAAGATGAAAGGGATATTGTGGGTACTAAAGCCGCAGAAATTATAAATAAAAGAGCAGAGGACAGCAGTAAACCGTTTTTACTTGTGGCATCATTCATAAATCCTCACGATATCTGTATGGAAGGTATTTGGGCAGAAAAAGAAATGCCGGCTGACCAAAATAACGAAAAAAAGAACGAAAGAGCTGCATGCGTTCAAGGGGTAAGGGACAAGGCTGATGCCATATACGAGAAGGATTTCTTTATAAAACATGCTCCTGAACTTCCGTTCAATTTTGAAGAAACAAAAAATTTGCCTCAAAACATAAAAATGCCATCAAAAAACTTTTCTGAAAATTACTGGAGAAGATACAGATGGATTTACAGAGAGCTTGTTAAACTGGTAGACAGCCATATTGGTGATATTCTTGATGCGGTTGATAATAATCCTAAACTGAAAGAAAATACTTATATAATATTTACTTCTGATCATGGAGAAATGCTTGGAGCACACAAGATGATTACAAAAGGATATCCTTACGAAGAATGTCAGAAAGTACCATTTATTATTTCGGGACCCGGAATTAAACATGGCGATAAAGACAATTCTGTGGTATGCAATGGAACAGATATATTACCAACTATGTGTGAACTGGCAAATATCAAAGTCGGAAGAACAGACGGTATTTCACTAGCAAAAAGAATTACAAACAAAGGCGATATTCCTGAAAGAAAGGCTATAAGAATAGAAAACAATAATTTCTACACTATAGTAAGCGGCAGTTATAAATATTCTTATTACGATCGTAAAAGGATGAAAAAAGACATTATTACTCTAAATGAAAAAAATGAATTCTTTGTAAACACTGACAAAGATCCGGGGGAAATGCGAAATTCATTAAACGAAAACAGAAAGCATGCAAATGAGCTAAAAAGATTTGTTCCTTTAACAAAATAAAAGTACTGTAAAAGCGTTTTTCATATTCTCACAATCTGAATATAAAAAACGCTTTTACAGTATATAAAAGAAAAATCCACTTAAATGAGTATTTTTTCTCCCCCAAATATGTAGTTTTCGTTCATTAACTTTGCTGTCATAACAAATACTTAAATTCTCAAACTGACAATTATGAAAAATTATATTAAATCCATTTTACCTACTGTAATGTGCATAGTAACATTAAACACCAATGCACAAGTAAATCAGAACCCACACAGTGAATCTACAGGTCTCACTATACCTAAAAAATTTTATAAGGACACAATAGATTTCAGTAATGTGCCAAAAAGAATTACAGATAAGTATCCTTTATCTGACCAAAATAATGAAGGTAATTGGGTCTTGGACAAAAAGGCATCAGATGAATTCAACGGGAAAAAATTAAACGAAAATAAATGGTTTCCTAATAACCCGAAATGGAAAGGAAGACAACCAACTTTCTTTGCAAAAGAGAACACAACCTTAAAAAACGGATGTGCGGTAATGAAAACATATAAACCTGAAGTCGGTACACTACCCGAAGGTTATACTCATACAGCCGGATTCCTTGTAAGCAAAGAATTGTTCCTTTATGGATATTTTGAAGCCAGACTAAAACCTAATAATTCGCCTTGGGTATTCGGATTCTGGATGTCAAACAACGAAAGAGACTGGTGGACAGAAATTGACATTTGCGAAAACTGCCCTGGAGTTGCTGCAAACAGGCATGACTTAAACTCAAATGTTCATGTATTTAAGGCTCCGGCTGATAAAGGGGACGTTAAAAAACATATCAGTTTCCCGGCAAAATACTATATTCCTTTCGAACTACAGAAAGACTTCCATGTTTGGGGACTCGACTGGAGTAAGGAGTATATCAGACTGTATATAGACGGAGTATTGTATAGAGAAATAGAAAATAAATATTGGCATCAGCCACTTAGAATTAATGTTAATAACGAATCGAATAAATGGTTCGGAGCTCTTCCAGATGACAACAGAATGGACTCTGAATATTTGATTGATTATGTAAGAGTTTGGAAGAAAAAATACTATATAATATAAAAACCGTAAAATTATGAAAGCACTTACAACCCTACTTCTTACCACATACACTGGTTTGGAAATATTTTCACAAAATATAGAAAGACCTAACTTCGTGTGGTATATGACAGAAGACTTATCAAAACATTACTTGAAACTATATAACGAAGATGGTAACGGTGCACCTTCGCCTAATCTGGAAAAAATGGCAAAAGAAGGTATTATATTTGATAATGCATTCAGTAATGCACCAGTAAGTTCTGCTGCAAGGTCTACTCTTTTTACATCATGTTACGGTACAAGACTGGGAATAAGTTTACATAGAAAATCTCGGCTTGTAGATTTACCTGAAGACATAAACATGTTTCCTACTTATTTGAGAAGAGCAGGATACCACACCTCCAATGCATCCAAAACAGACTACAACTGCCAAACAGACAATGAGGCATGGGACATTATTAACGGTAAAATAGGTGATTGGAGAAAACGTAAAGATAAAAATCAGCCATTTTTCCATGTAAGAACAAATGCTGTAACTCACGAAGGTCATCTTCATTTCACTCTAGATGATTTTAAAAACGAAAAAACAGAAACAGACCCCAATTCAGTGAGTATTCATCCTATACATCCTGATACTCCGTTATTCAGATATACTTACGCAACTTTTTATGACTGCATAATGGAATCGGACAGAGAACTAGGGAAACTTATAAATATGCTTAAAGAGGATGGCGAACTTGATAATACATTTATTTTCTATTTTGGAGATAATGGAGGTTCGTTACCAGGTACAAAAGGATATACCAATGAGTTGGGGCTGAATGTTCCTTTAGTAGTTTATGTCCCGGAAAAATGGAGAAAACTTTTACCTGTTAAAATTGGCGAACACACAAAAGGATTCGTAAGTTTTGTTGATTTAGGACCAACTATTATGCATCTGGCAGGTATTGACATTCCTCAGAATATTGACGGTACCCCTGTTTTGGGTAAGGACATATCAAAAAAAGATATGGAGTCTAAAAACACAACATACTGTTATGGCGATAGATACGACGAAGCCTACGCAATAAACAGAACATACCGCAAAGGCAATATAAAATACTCCCGAAACTTTTTGCCACATCACCCTAAATCGCTGTATGTAGGTTACAGATATAAGCAGGCTGCTTTCAGAGAATGGAGTGATATGTATAATGCCGGTAAACTTAATAAAATTCAAGAAAGATTTTTCTTACCTCAAGGCTCTGAAGAATTATACGATCTGAGTATTGATCCGTTCGAAACGAATAATCTTATAAATGATCCTAAGTACTCCGATATATTAAAAGAAATGAGGAACGGACTAAAAAACAAACTAATAAGAGATCTGGACTTAGGGTTCATTCCAGAATGTGTATGGATAGAAAAAGGGTATAAAGATCCTGTAAAATATGCACAAAGCAGAAAAGATGATATTAAAAGATATTCCGATTTGGTTGATTTGCAGATAAAACCAATTGCTCAAACTAAGGATGAAATAAAAAAGGCATTACATTCGGAAGATGATGTTACTAGATATTGGGCTGCAACTGTATGTGCATCGTATGGCGAAAAAGCAGATATATTCAGAAAAGACCTTGAAAAACTTCTTTCGGATAATCATCCATTTGTAACTAGCCGTGCATTGGCCGCATTAAATAATTTCTCTAAACAGGACAATGTTACTGTTATTAAGAAATTGCTTAAACAGGCAAAATCAGGACCTGAATCATTGTCTATTTTAAATGATGCCGCATACATAAAATGGAAAACAGGTAATAATATAAATATCTCAATGTCGGATATTGTAAAACCTGCAACAAGTATTGAATGGCGAATAGATTATTTAACAGGTAAGTCTCAATTATAAAACATGACTATATTAGTATAACAACAGGATAATGAGATATGACTTCTCGTTGTTATACTAATGTTTTTTTTAAGAGTATTTAAGAATAAAATTCAACAATCATTAATTTAAAATATGAAAAGCTCAAAAGAAAAATTATTAGGAACACTTTTTCTGTTATCAGCTGGAAACTGTGTTATGGCTCAAGAAAGACCTAATATTGTTTTTATTCTTACAGATGACCAACCATATTCATTGTTACACTGTACTGGCAATAAACTCATTCAGACACCTAATTTGGATAAACTTGCTAAAGAGGGAGTTTTATTCACAAATGCACATGTAAGCTCTGCCATATCTACACCAAGCAGAACCTGTATATTAACAGGAAGATATGAACGAAATCATGGAGTAAATTTTAATTCCGGCACTTCATTATCGGCCGAAGCATGGAGGCTGGCATATCCATGTATACTGAGAGCAAACGGATATTATACAGGATATGTAGGAAAAAATCATACACCAATCGGTGACAGAGGATATGAAACCGGACTAATGGATAATTCATACGATTACTGGTACGGCGGACACGAGCACTTGGGATTTTATCCTAAAGAGAAGCATAAAATTTTCAAGAATGCAAAGAATAATACTCAGGTTGAAATACTGGAAGAAGGAATGCTTGACTTTCTTAACCCTAATGAAAGATCGCTTAAAGGAGCCGTCTCTTTTTTGGAAGGAAGGCCCAAAGACAAACCGTTCTTCCTTAACGTGTGCTTTAATCTGCCACATGGAAACGGAACAGGTTCAATGAAACTTAAAGAGTCTGACCCTGATATATATAAAACTCTGTACAGGAATCTTGACATTCCATTACCAGAAAACTACTTAGCCAAAGCAGATATTAAAACTCCTAAATTGCCGGAATCAGTACATCATGCATCAGACAGACAGAATATTTACAATTACTGTGATAACCCAAAAACTTTACGTGAAAGAAATATCAGAGAAATGCAAGCTGTAACTGGTATTGACAAACTTGTAGGAAAGCTTATGGATGAACTGAAAAAACAAGGACTGGATAAAAATACAATAATTGTTTATACATCTGATCATGGAATATTCAATGGTGAATTCGGATTAGGAGGCAAAGCTTTATGCTATGAATATTGTACTCATGTTCCTCTTATAATATACGACCCTACCCTACCTAAATCTTTAAGAAGTAAAGATAACAATGAGCTGGTTCTTGCGCTTGACCTGGCCCCAACATTTCTGGATTATGCCAAAGCTGAAAAACCTGCCAACTATCAGGGATTCAGTTTAAAACCAATGCTTAGTGGTAAAATTAAAAGTGTTCGTGATTATCTTTTCACCGAAAATTTGTGGTCAACACATTTCGGTAATCCAAGGTGTGAGTCCATACAGGACAAAAAATGGAAATATATTCGATATTATAAGAATGAAAACTTATCAGCAACAGAAAAAATCAAACATCTGAAGAGTTTTGGACTATCACCTAATAATGTCTATAAAACAGATATGACAGATGTTCTAATGTACAGAATATTCGTAGATGCCGGTCTTAATGGAGAAAATGCAGAATATGAAGAATTATATGATTTGGAAAACGACCCAAAGGAAACAACAAATCTGGCAAATGATAAAAAGTACAAAGATATTCTTGAAAATCTGAGAACAGAATGGTTCAAAGCACTTAAACTAGCAAGAGGCAATGGAAAACCTATGGTTGATATTATATGCGATGGTTATAGCATACCCAAATAATGAATTATATAGTTAACATTATAGTATTTAAACATTACCCGACAAGCATCATAAATATAAATAATGTAAAACACTAGCAATAAATAATATGAAATGTAAAGTTGAAATACTTCCTTCCGGGAAAATATATGATGTGGAAAGTGGCACATCATTACATGATGTACTGAAAGAGAGTGAAATAGAATTTCCTTGTGGGGGAAAAGGAACATGCGGCAAATGTAAAGTCAGACTTATCAAAGGAGATATATACACAGACGAAAAGCATAAAAGAATGCTCGAAAAAATGGGACTATCAGATGAATGGAGACTTGCATGCCACAGTAAAGTTCATACAGATATAACGATTGAAGCAGAAGAAAGCGAGATGAGAATACAATCGGATGATAATTTATTTAAATTCAAGCCTGAAAAAGGATATGGAATTGCAGTCGATTTAGGTTCAACAACCATAGTTGCACAATTGATAGATCTCAGCAACGGCAAAATAATAGATTCTAGAAGTACCGTAAATCCACAATCGCATTATGGAGCCGATATAATCTCCAGAATATCATTTGCTATGGAATCAGAAGAAAATGCCGAAACATTAATGTGGATTGTAAGAAATCACATAGGTTCCGAAATTTCCAATATGATTAATGACTCCAATATTAAAGATAACGTCAAAATAATAGTAATAGCTGGCAACACAGTAATGCATCATCTTTTTTCTGGCATTAACGTATCTCCATTGGCGGTTGCACCATTTGAATCGCCAAATAATGATACTCAAATATTTACTGCCAGCAGCTTGAAATGGGATTTGCCAGAAACATGCAGAATAGAATTCCTGCCTAATTTAAGCCATTTTGTAGGAAGTGATATTTTGTGTGGAATACAAGCATGCGATATGCAATCAAATGATGGATGTTCACTCTTAGTCGATTTAGGAACCAACGGTGAAATTGCTCTTGTAAACAACAATAAGATTATATGTACATCAACCGCAGCAGGACCGGCATTCGAAGGAATAAATATCTCATGTGGTATGAGAGCCACATCGGGTGCAATATATGCAGTAGACTGGGCAAACGACCAATATTCAGTAAAAACAGTCAATAACACTCAGGCAAGGGGATTATGCGGAAGTGGACTGGTAGAAGCCATACATTCCTTATTTGTAAGCAAAAGAATAGATTCTACCGGAACTGTAACAGACAATTCGGAGTATATAGACATTACAGAAAATGTAAAACTGACAATTGCCGACATAAGAGAATTTCAACTGGCTAAAGCAGCACTGGCTGCTGGAATATTCATGATTCTCAAAAAAAATGATATTAAACCTGAAGATGTGAATAGCGTATACATAACCGGAGGATTAGGCAACTATCTTAATATAGAGAAAATAAAACAGTTGGGATTATTCAATGAATTTGATGACGAAAACATCCATAAGATAAGTAATGCTTCATTAGCCGGATGCAGGGAACTTTTATTTGAATATAACAGAGCCAACATTGAAAAAATTAAAGACAATTGTTCATTCTGCGCTTTGGAAAGCTACTCTGATTTCCAGGAAGTATATTGCGACAATTTATTCTTCAACTAACACCATACATGGAATGAGGCTGCCTCATTTATGACAGCCTCCATTTTTCTTATCGGGAAAAATACTGAATCCATGTATACTATTTCCCCAACTAAATATTTATATCCGTTTCATCGAAAATAATATTACAGCTTTTATACTGCGAAGGTGAACAGCCGGTTATTTTTTTAAACTGATGATTAAAATGAGATAAATTTGAATATCCGGACTCGAATGCTATTTGAGTAACAGTATATGATGTACTTCGCAACAGTCGTGAGGCAAATCCTATCCTTATTTCCGACAAACATTCAAAAATAGTCTTTCCTGTGTTTCTCTTAAAATATCTGCACAAAGCAGTCGCGCTGAAACCTACTTCTTCAGCTACTTGCTCTAGCGAAACTTCACTTTTAAAGTTCTTCATCAGATATTCATAGGTTTTCACAACAGGAATATCTGATTTGTCGGAAGTATATATATTGTCGGAAACAGACAAAGATGAATAAGTAAAGTCATTCACATCACTTAAATAATCGAGTAATCCGTAAAGTTCAAGTAATAATTTCATACCAGAGAGCTGTCTCATTCTATGAAAAACATCCCAAACATGACTTTTTGCCTCTTCAGAATTGAAACTTATTCCACGCAAACTCCGTCTCAATAATTCCATAATTCCGGTAAACTCAAGCATCTCATCGGCATATTTAGGGAAAATATCCTGTGTAAACTGAATAACATCACTTTGACAGTACAAGTCATTATCTTCATAAAAAATAGGGTCACTTAAATGAAAATGTGGCACATTCTCACCTATCAACACTACATCACCAACATTAAAATTTTCAATACCATCTCCTATGTATCTTTTGCCAAACCCTTTGGTGATTAAAATCAATTCGATCTCATTATGATAATGCCACTTTGAAGGGAAATGTTTGAAATCGTAGATACGCTTTGTAAAAGATGAATTAAAGTTTGGTATTACCTTTTCATACAGCATTGTCCAATTCTATTTAATATTTAACTTAAGTGCAAATATAATACAAAACACAGCAAATATAATAGTAGTCATGTCATTAATAATCAGCTAAATTTGCAAAAATAGAAATATAAAAGTTTATGGAAAAAAGAGAAGTTATTAAAATGGTTCTTGATGGGAAAAAGCCCCCATACGTTCCATGGTCATTCAAATTTACAGTAGAACCTAAAGAGTTATTACAGAAACATTATGGTGTTGAGGATCTTGACGTAGTATTAGGTAACCACATACTGCAGTTAGGAAGTGATATAGGATTCTTTGAACACTTAGGAGGCGACCTATATCAGGATGTTTTCAAAGTTGTCTGGGACAGAAGTATTGACAAGGATATAGGCGATGTAAAAGGCACTGTACTTCCAGAACCAACACTTGAAGGCTACACTTTCCCCAACCCTCTTGATCCAAGATTCTTTGCAAACATTGAATCGGAAATTAAAGCTAAGCCAGATATGTTCCGCTGTTTCCAGATAGGTTTTTCATTGTACGAAAGAGCCTGGTCACTAAGAGGAATGGAAAATCTGTTGATGGACTTTATTATCAATCCTGATTTTGTAAACGAGTTGCTCGATGCTATTTGTGATTACAATATAGCACAGATAGACAAGGCTCTTGAGTATGATATAGATGCTGTTTATTTCGGCGATGACTGGGGACAGCAAAAAGGTCTCATCATGGGCTATGATCTGTGGAAAGAGTTCATATACCCGAGATTGAAAAGAATGTACGGTCATGTTCGTAAGGCAGGTAAATATGTAATGATTCACAGCTGCGGTGATGTAGACGAATTGTTTGATGATTTGGTAGACATAGGTTTGAACTGTTTCAATCCATTCCAGCCTGAGGTAATGGATGTTTACGAAATTCTTCCTAAATACAGAGGTCGTCTTGCATTCCACGGTGGTTTGTCAATGCAAAAAATCCTTCCTTTTGGAACTAAAGAAGAAGTTATTGCAGAATCCGAAAGACTACTTGAACTAGGAAAAGAAGGTGGATATATTTTCTCTCCATCACACTCTGTAGAAGGTGATACTCCATTTGAAAACTTATTGGCATTTATAGAAGTTGCACAAAAGCAATTAAAATAAAAAACATTAAAACAATATAAATATGGCAGATAGTAATAAACTTATAGAATTTATAGCAACAGGTAAGCTAGAAGATGCAAAAAATCTTTTAAATGAAACCTTGGCTGAAGGTGTTTCCCCACAAGAAATTATCGACCTTTATCTTATTAAAGGTATGGAAACAGTGGGACAACGTTTTGAAGAAGGGAAAGCTTTTGTACCCAATTTGCTGATGGCAGCAAGAGCAATGAAAGCATGTATGGATATATTAAAACCTTTAATGAAAGAAGGCAGCCAGAAAACTCTTGGAACACTTGTTATAGGTACCGTAAAAGGTGATTTGCACGATATAGGTAAGAACTTAGTGGCATCAATGCTTGAAGGTTGCGGATTCAAGGTTATCAACCTTGGTGTTGATGTATCAGGCGAACAATTTGTAAACGCTGTAAAAGAAAATAATGCACAGATTGTATGCTTATCAGCCCTGCTTACTACTACAATGAACTATATGGAAGAAGTTATTAAAACTATAGAAAAAGAAGGACTGAGAGACAAAGTGAAAATCATGATTGGTGGTGCTCCGGTCAATCAGGAATTCGCTGATAAGATTGGCGTAGACGGATATAGTTCAAATGCTAATGAAGCTGTAATTCTAGCCAAAAAGGTTCTTAATATATGCTGATTGAACATTCGATAAAAATAAAAGAATTAAATCTATCAAAAAAAGACATCTATATATCTATGGGGTATCGTAATGATACCCCTGATAAAGAAACCATAAAACTAATTGATAGCACTTTAAAGGAAATTTCTGAAATAACAATCGTAAGATACATGTATTTCATTTCAGAAGTTCAAATCTTATCTGAAACAGATATAAAAATAGGTGAAAACATTTTCTCGTTGGGGAGAAAAATAGGTCCTTATCTTGGAGGTATACAAAAAGCTTGCTTGTATGTTTCAACAGCCGGAAAAGAATTCGATGAATATCTTGGTAATTTAAAGAAAAGTGGTGATATAATGAAAGAATTTATTGCTGACTCCATTGGCACTGTGCTTGCAGAACTAAGTTCTTCATTAATAGCAAACGAATTGGAAAAATCATACAATATGAAAGTTAGCTCACCATATAGTCCCGGATATTGCGGATGGGACATCAAAGAACAGAAAAAATTCTTCTCTCTATTCCCCGACAAACCTTGTGGAATAACCTTATCCGACTCTTTTTTAATGTTCCCTATCAAATCAGTAAGCGGGTTCATTGGATTGGGAAACGATTCTTTTAAACGCCCAAAGCACTGCGATTTATGTAATAACCTGCTATGTTTTAAAAGAAGGGCTACAAATTAACAATCTATTAATAAACACTTTCTAAATACAGCAAATTATGAGCACAATTAACATGAAAGAATGGGCAAACAGTATAAAAAAAAGCCCCAAACGCATAGCTATTCCTATCATGACACACCCTGGAATAGAACTGATAAAAGGATGCACCGTTAAACAGGCAGTAACAGATGGAGAAACACATGCTCAAGCCATCATAAAACTGAATGATGCATATCCTGCTGCAGCATGTACAGCTATTATGGACCTTACTGTAGAAGCAGAAGCTTTTGGATCAAATGTTGTATTTGAAGAAAATGAAATTCCTAATGTAGTGGGAAGAATCGTATCCGATTATGATTCGGTTTCTAAGCTTCAAGTTCCTGAACTTACTGCCGGAAGAATACAGGAATATCTGAAAGCAAACAGAATTACTGCCGAGAAAATCACAGACAAACCAATATTTGGTGGATGCATTGGTCCTTTCTCCCTTGCCGGAAGACTATACGATATGTCAGAAATGATGATGGCCATGTATATGAAGCCTGACACAATCAACCTGTTACTGGAAAAATGTACTGAGCTCATCACAAAATACATTCTTGCCATGAAGGAAACAGGTGTAAACGGAGTTATCATGGCAGAACCTGCTGCCGGACTTGTCTCTAACGAAGACTGTATGGCCTTCTCAACAAAATATGTAAAACAAATAGTAGAAAAAGTTCAGGATGATAATTTCATGGTAGTTCTTCACAACTGCGGAAATCTTGGTCATTGTACTCAGGCTATGATTGAAAGTAATGCAGATGCATTGCATTTTGGAAACAGTTGTGACATGGTTCAGGCTCTTGAAGAATGTCCGGATAACTTGATTGTTATGGGGAATATAGACCCTGTGGGCATCATGAAACAGTCAAGTGCCGAGAAAGTTAAAGAAGAAACTCTCAATATATTAAAGAAGACTTCTGGATTCAATAATTATGTTTTGTCAACAGGTTGTGATGTACCACCTGAAATCCCAATGGAAAACATAAATGCTTTCTACGAGGCATTACATGAGTATAACAATAATTGATAATTCTTATGGGCAATAATAAATATCTGTTCCCAATGATAGTAATGTCAATCCTCTTTTTTATGGTTGGATTTATTACTACGATGAATAATTCATTAATCAATTTTCTTTCAACAAGTAAATGGATGCTCTCCTTTACCGAGAAACAATTGATTAATACTGCATTCTTTGGGGCATATCTTTTTTCTGTTCCACTATCTTATTTACTCAACAGATTAGGATATAAGGCTTCGGCAGTTCTGTCACTTTTTATTATTACCATTGGATTTATTTCGGTCTATCCGGCTGTGTCCTTAGGATATTGGGCCTTTCTCTCGTCAATGTTTGTTGTAGCCATTGGGATAGCATTGCTACAGATTGTTCTTAATCCCTATGTTCTGGCTCTTGGCGATCCTAAAAGTGCCGCCAGCAGATTAAATCTTACAGGATTTTTCAATTCTGTTGCTACTGTTATAGCACCAATCTTTGTTGCTGCACTGATATCTACAAGCACCATAAGCGAAGATGCAACAATGGCAGAAAGACCTGATCCGGAAAATGTAAGAATACCTTTTCTTTTTATTGCGGCTATCGCTCTACTATTGGGGGTAGTTCTATTTAAGCTGAAACTTCCAGAAATAAAAGAACAGGAGACAAAGAGTATCAATTCTTCAAAAAAAAGCAGCCCTTACAAGTATCCTCACTTAATGCTTGGTGCTATTGCTATTTTTGTTTATATGGGGATTGAAATCGGAATACCAAGTTTCCTGCCAGACAGGATGAAGGCTTTGGGAATTGTGAATGTCAACATTCTTGGATATGACCTTAACTCTACAAGTATATTGTCCATTTATTGGGGAGGACTTATGATTGGAAGATTAATAGGTTCCGTACTTCTGCAAAAAATAAGTGCCCGTACAGTAACTGTGTTCTGTGCATCAATGGGTATTATCTGTTTAGGTGGTTCCATTATATTGGAAGGACAGACAGCTATAATAATGATGACCCTGTGCGGATTGTTCAACTCAATAATGTGGGGTAACATTTTCAATCTTGCCTCGGAAGATTTAGGCGAACATACTAAAAGAGCATCAGGTATTATCTGCTCATTTGCTATTGGCGGAGCAATTCTGCCTCCACTAATGGGACTGTTGCAACAAAGCTTTGGCAGTAATGCTCTTACTGTAGGAACTAAAGCAGCATTATGTTGTTTGTTTGTATACTACATCTACATTATACTTTTCGCAGCTAAGCTTTCAAAGATTAGGATATTACAAGAATAACGAAAAGTGACAAGAAAAAATAAAAAACATGAACTTATATGAGAATTAAATTAATAGCTATTATAGGTTTACTTTTATGGAATGGGCAAAACTTTGCTCATTCCATAAATTGTAATAAGGATTTATATAAAAACCAGAATTTATCTTTCGAAACTCGTGCAAAGGACTTGATATCAAAAATGACTTTGGACGAAAAAATCTCACAGATGGTAAACGATGCAGCAGCTATTGAAAGGCTCGGTATTCAAGAGTACAACTGGTGGAACGAATGTCTGCACGGACTTGCCCGGGCAGGAAAAGCTACGGTATTTCCTCAATCAATAGGATTAGGTGCTACATTTGATCCAGATCTGGTATACAGAATGGCAGATGCAATTTCCGATGAAGCTAGAGCTTTCTACAGATATGCTTCAAAACGTAACAACAGAGGACTCTACACCGGACTTACTTTCTACTCTCCCAATGTTAACATATACAGAGACCCACGTTGGGGAAGAGGTCAGGAAACATATGGTGAGGACCCGTTCCTCACATCACAATTAGGTGTGGCTTTCGTTAAAGGGTTGCAAGGCAATGACAACAAGTATCTAAAAACAGCGGCATGTGCAAAACATTTTGCTGTTCATAGTGGTCCGGAAAAATACCGTCACGAATTCAATGCCATAACAAATTTCAGAGACCTGCACGAAACATATCTTCCGGCATTCAAGGCACTAGTAAAGGAAGGAAAAGTGAAAAGTGTTATGGGAGCATACAACAGAGTTAACGGAGAAGCCTGCTGTGCAAGTCAGACCTTATTGGTAGACATATTAAAGAAACAATGGGGATTCAACGGGTTCCTTACAACAGACTGTGGAGCACTTGAAGACATATATCGCTACCACAAACTATGTGCTACAGCCGAAGAGGCAGCAGCACTTGCAGCAAAATCTGGAATGAACCTTAATTGTGGCTCACTGTATGGATATGCACTAAAAAAAGCTGTTGAGCAAAAGCTTGTAACGGAAAAGGAAATTGATGAATTACTATACCCTCTTATTCTTACCAGATTCGAACTTGGACTCTTCGACGATGAAAATAAAGTGGCATACAACAATGTTGACGTGTCCATAGTAGACAGTAAAAAGCACAAAGACCTTGCATATGAAACAGCATTAAAATCAATCGTATTACTGGAAAACAAGAACAACGTACTTCCTTTAAAGAAAGAGCTGAACTATATTTTTATAACAGGACCTAACGCCAACAATAATGATGCACTCATAGGTAACTATTTCGGTGCAAGCGACAGACTTACTACTTATCTTGAAGGATTCACCAATAGAGTAAGTCCTGGTGTTTCAATTCAATATAAGCAGGGAGTAATGATAGACAAGCCTAACACTAACCCCATCGACTGGACTACCGGAGAAAGTTCAAAAGCGGATGCAGTAGTGGCATGCCTAGGTTTAACGTGGCTTATTGAGGGCGAAGAAGGCGAAGCAATCGCATCCGATCAGGGCGGTGATATGATAAAGAACTCTATTCCACAAGCACAGATTGACTTCCTACGTAAACTGAAAAAGGTTCTTGAAAAATCGGGTAAACCACTTATTGTAGTAATTAGCGGTGGATGTCCTGTTCAGCTGACTGAAATAAAAGAACTTGCCGATGCACTCATACTGGCATGGTATCCTGGTGAAGCGGGTGGATATGCAGTTGCAGATATTATTTTAGGTAACGAAAATCCTTCAGGACGCCTTCCTGTCACATTTGTAAAAGATGTCAATGATTTGCCACCTTTCGAAGATTATTCTATGAAAGGCAGAACATATAAATATATAACAAAAGAGCCCTTATATTATTTCGGTTATGGACTATCCTACAGCAATTTCGAATATACGAACCTTAAGATGCAACAAGAAGTAAAGGCAGGTGAGAAAGTGAAGATTAGTGTAGATGTAAAGAACACATCAACTGAAGATGGAGACGAAATAGTACAGGTCTATATTACAGACAATCAGGCATCATGTCCGGTTCCGGTGAGACAACTTGCAGCATTTAAACGCATAAGTCTGAAAGCAGGCGAAGCAAAAACTGTAGAACTTGTCATTAATCCTGAGAAAATGTCATTAATAACGGACAAGAACGAAAGAATGATAGAAGAGGGATTCTTTACTGTTACTGTAGGCGGCGGACAACCGGTAAAATCCACACAATCATATCTATGCAGTGAATTCAATATAAAAGGCAATAAGAAAATTGAACTATAATAGATTAAAACTATGAAAGTAATAAAGATATTATTTTTATTCCAGTTAGCATTTATATTTAATGCCACAGCCTCAAAAGTTATTGATTTTAATTTTGGCTGGAAATTCGCTTTGGATGAGTCTAAAAAAGAATTTTACTCAATAAACTTTGACGACACTAAGTGGAACGATATACGTTTGCCACACGACTGGAGTATAGATTTGGGCTACACGCAGGAGAATACTGCAGGCAGTAATGCATATCTGCCTGGCGGTATAGGATGGTACAGAAAAACTTTCAATTACTCAAACGAGTGGAAAGGTAAAAAGGTTTTCATATATTTCGAAGGTGTTTACAATAATTACACAGTATGGATAAACGGAAACTGTCTTGGATTTTATCCTAACGGGTACCTTTGGAATGAATACGAACTGACTTCATATCTGAAAGAAGGGAAAAATGTCATAACAGTGAATGTCAACAGAAAGGAATACGCCGATGCAAGGTGGTATGCCGGTGCAGGTATATATAGAAATGTAAAGCTCATTATCAGAAATGATATTTATATTCCCTCGCATGGAATATTTGTAACAACACCCAAAGTAGGTGCCACTTCCGAAATAAATGTGAACACAGAAATAGAAAACAAAAGTACACAGGTTGAAGAAGTAACAATCCAACACCAGCTAATCGACAACGGAAAAGTAATCGCCGAAGAATCTAACAGGTACTTAGCCTTAAGAAACATCAGTAACACATTTAATGATCGTTTCATTGCAGACGGGATTAAGCTGTGGTCAAACACATCACCTAAAATGTACAAATTACTCACAAGAGTGATTATTAACAATAAAATAATTGATGAGAAGATTACAAACATAGGATTCCGCGACATAAAATTCGATGCAGACAAAGGTTTTTTAATCAATGGTAAGTCAGTGAAAATAAAAGGAGTAAACCTACATCAGGATTTAGGGTGTGTGGGCGTGGCTACAAACAACTCCTTAATCTACCGCCGATTATACAAATTAAGAGAAATGGGATGTAATGCCGTACGTACAGCACATCACCCACACTCGGAAGCATTGATGAATATGTGTGACACAATGGGACTATTTGTCATGGACGAATTTATTGATGAATGGACTGTACACAAAGGGAAATGGATCACTAAAAGAGGAAATGACGATGCCCCTGACTCTATATCAATTGGATATGCAAGATATTTTGATAAGTATGCCGAAAATGATACTAAAAAGTTTATAAAAAGAGACCGCAATCATCCATCAGTAATTTTATGGAGCATAGGAAATGAGATAGAATGGACATTCCCTTACTATTGGGCAGCAAGCAAAAATAATCAAGGATTTGGTGGTTTGATTCATACTGGCGACCCTGAAAAAAACAAAACAGAAATTAAGAAAAGATTTGATGAACTATCCAAAGGGAAAGACCCTCTGGTTGAATCGGCCACTAAACTTACTTCATGGGTAAAGGATATGGATATAACCAGACCGGTCACTTCTGGAGTGGTAATTCCTTCAGTTTCAAGAGTATCAGGCTATACTGATGTACTCGATGTTGTAGGGTATAATTATAAAGATAAGTATTATGAAACGGACCATAGCATGTATCCACATCAGTGTATTATCGGTTCGGAGAATGTAGGTCAGTTTTATGAATGGAATGCAGTGGCCGATAAAGAATACATACCAGGTATATTCGTATGGACAGGAGTAGATTATTTAGGCGAGAACGGACCATGGCCTCTAAGAGGGGGGCATTATTCCTTCTTTGATTTCTCAGTTTTAAAGACACCCAGAGGTCATTTCTTTGAATGTCTTTGGAAAGACAGTCCTAAAACATATATAGTGACCACACCTGAAAATGAATCAGAGTTTAAGACCGATACTAATGGAGGATTCAGATATGAGGAACGTAAAGCCCCATTGAGAAGATGGGAATGGTATAAAACCTATGATAAATGGAAATACAGTAAAGGCGAAAACATTATTGTACAGGTATACAGCAATTCTCCTCAGGTGGAACTTCTGCTAAATGGCAAGTCATTGGGGATAAAAACTATTACTGAACTGCCTGAACATAACATTTTTCTATGGTCCGTTCCTTTTACAGAAGGAAAACTCACGGCAAGAGGTATACGAAATGGAAAGATTGAATCTGAGTATGAACTCAACACATATGGTAAAGCACATAAGCTGAAACTTCTGCCAGACAAGAAAACCATAAAATCCGACGGTTACGACACTGCAACCATAGAAGTTTATGTAACTGATAGAAAAGGAAATCTGGTAACAGACGATGTTAAGGATATAAAAATTAGCACTGACAATAATACGATTGTAATAGGAGTTGATAATGGCTCTACTGTAGTGACCGGTAACAACAAAGCCAATGTTGTAAAAACCTATAATGGCAAATGTATAATAACTTTGCAAGCAGCAGTAAGAGATATAAAATGTAAATCGAAAGTAAAGATAAGAACAAACGATGGCATATCATCATCATTTACTTTCGATATAAACTAAAAACATATAAATCAGAGGAAGACGCTTATTCAGCGTCATCCTCTGATTTTCCTTTTAAATATGATGTAGGAGTTACACCAAAAATTTCCTTAAACCTAAGTCTGAAAGTATTGACATCATTATAACCAATCTCCCAAGCAGTCTCTGAAACATTCTTTTCGCCAGTCTGAAGCAACTGTGCAGCATACTTAAATCTTATATTTCGTATAAATTTCAAAGTAGTATCACCTGTAATAGCCTTGATTTTCCTGTTTAAATACGTTCGCGAAACACCATACTCATCGGCAATCAGTTCTACACTTAACTCCGGATTACTCATTTCCCTTTTAATAATATTAATAATCTCGGTCATAAAATTGAGGTCAGTCTTTGTACTGGCAACCTTTTCAGGAGATATAATAGCATTTTTTGAGTATTGCTCCTGCAATCTGGCTCTATT